>CAJFOF010000007.1 GCA_904395885.1 uncultured Lachnospiraceae bacterium | reverse complement strand
TTGGACAGACACATGCGAAAGCACCGGAAGACTCTCTTCCCTTGCCGTCCAGAAAGGATGAGTCTCAGGAAGCGCCAGAACCAGGAATGCCTTCATAGCCCAGGCCGGCGAACCCGGAGCATTATAAAATTCCGCCATCTTTAAATTGGGATAGCGGTAGCCGATGGTCAGAAGTCCGTCCCGATTAAAGACCGGCTGCTTCATCCACCATCGAATATTTCTGAGAATGATTCCTTTCATTATTCCCCAGGAGCCAATCTCCACGCCGGCAAAGGCCGCGGCACTCCAGAACGCGACCATTGCAAATCGGTATGTCAGACTCCTTCCAAACGGAAGAGCGGTTCCGTCTGAAGCAAACCAATATATAAAATCTTTAGCAAACCACTCTGCCCTTTCCCTATATACAACCGCTCTTTTCGGATCCTCCTCCCCCATAAAAACACTGTAAAGCAACCCATAAAAATGCATGGCAAAGGAGATATAGTAATCTCTCTGAAGCCCCGGCCCATCGGAATACCATCCGTCTGAAAGGTAACAGTCCTCTATTTTTTCCAGGGCCTGGGCTATAATCTCCTTGCTGTAAGAAGCCCCGACCCGTTTCAGACCAATATTAACAATCACAGGAAAAAACAGCCAGTTATTGGCCGCCAGAGGCGCCGAATTAATCTGCAGAAGCCATTGTTCCAGTCTGGCCTTCTCCTTGGGATTCAGTGGCTCCCAGATGCGCTCTGGAACCATGGCAAGGGCCAGGCCAAGGGAAGCCATCTCTACGATTTTCTGGTCTTTTCCCTCTAATCTCCCCCAGTATTCTGAGCAGCCCGGATCCGTTCCATTTTTAATTCCCTCCAGATAAATTTCCCACAAATCTGTCCGAAATCCCCCGGCACCTAAAGGTGCCAGACCAAACAGCGGTCTGAGAAACCCTTCCGTCCACGCCGTCTTATGGGGATACCTTGCTCCGCTCTCCCCGGCATTCAGCCATGCTTTCTTATCACTCAGATTTTTCGCACCGCTGGAAACCATTTCTTCCGCCAGTCTCCCCAGCTCTTCTCTGCTTTGAAGGGCAGCGCCTCTCCATTGTTCCATTCCCATGAATCCGCCGCCTCACCTTCTCCGCTCTACATACACCGGAGATACAAATGCCCATTGGCGGTTATTCTGAGCTACCTCCAGATGATAAAAATCGCAGTCCTTTTCCGGATCGCAGTCATTGACATCGATCTGGAATGTATACCGGGACTCCGGAATGGCCTTGTGGATCTTAAATGCATGGGAATGGTAATACTCCATGTGATTCGTATAACCATAGGCCATCAGTTCTTCTATGGTAGCAGAATAGCTCTGGCCGTTAATCTGGAAATTCAGCCTTGTGCTTAAATCTCCCTGAACTTTAATCACCACAGAAGAGGTGGATGGATGCAGAGTCGATTTGTTTCCTACTGTATCGCATCTCCACACAAACTCACCGCTGTCCATCAGATTGGAATAGGTTTCGATATTATTGATCTCATTCTCGTCGTAGGACTCGCTGGCCGACGGCGCCAGAACGCTAATTCCCCTGAAATACGTGTGGTAATGGATAATTTCCCCGTTTTCAACCTGGACAGAACCATTCCACCGATACAGATCTGACTTGCCCCATCCCATCTCTATACGAATTTTATAACAGCCTTCCCTGTTTTCTTCCTGGAAAATCTCTCCATTTACGATATAATACGGCTTCAGATTTTTATACAGGATAATTTTATTCAACGTCCCTTCCGTCTCCACTTTCGCACAGATATGTCTTTTGTCTGCCGCGATCTCGCTTCCCATCCAGGAATCGTTCACCTTAAACTCACACAGAATCCTGTCGCCTGTGACGGCGTAGGTTCTTCTGGCTAAAATTGCTTCCCAAAGGCTCTCTCTGGTTCTCTCTTCCGCCACTACCGCAGCCAGTCCATCCCCGTAAGAGCCTGGAAAACCTGCATGGTGGTCTGTAGATGCGACAAAACCGAAACGATTTCCACGGCGCAGCCCTTCATCTACCATATTTCTTGGATCCCTGGGACCCATATTGTGGTAATACGGATAATCCGCATCCTCACTCATAGCACAGCCGTGCTTGGAAAACACTTCCACCACCGGAGAAATGTCGCCTCTGTACTTGTCCCAGTCGATACCCCGGTATCCCGGAGTATATCCGATATGGTGCGGGATTGCAATCGCATTCTTCCCGCAGTCTCTCACCAGTTCAGCCGGAGAAGATCTGTAGACCAACGGCAGCTCATCGTTAATGGACAAAAGATGGTGATCCCCGTATTCTCTGGAATGAAGCTCATACCCCTGAAATGTGACAAACTCAGGGCTGTTTGCCTCCGCCACAGTTTTCCTTACTTCCTCCCAGTGATCCTTCAGTTTCTGAAAACCCTTTTCGTGAAAATTAACGACAAACTCCGTCTCCGGAGCCTTCTCATACATGTCCGGCCACATGGCATGTCCTGTAAATGCAGCAAAATCCAACTGGCTTTTCGCCCGCTTAATAGCGTTTTCCAAGCTTCCGAATCCATATGTAATTCCGCAGTGGTTGTGGATGTCTCCCCAATATACATTCATTCTGATATTCTCCTTTAAACGTTAAAAAATGTTTGTCTCGTGAGTCCGTTTAATCAATGCTTCTGTAAAAAAATAATCTCCATAGATAATCGGCACATTAATGTGTTTATTTTTAGGGAAGTTTACCGTTCCCTTCTGCAGGATTCCCTGGGTCTCTGATGAAAAATCCGCAAAATTTTCATACAAGCTCTTCAAAATTTCCTCGGCCTTCTGGCGGTAATATTTTTTTCTTTCCGGCCCCTTCACCAGCCCTGCAATCTCCAAAAGCCCGCTGGCTGCACAGGCCGAAGCCGAAGAATCAAATGCATAGCGCTCTTCGGGATCACACCTGAAATCCCAGTACGGAACCTTGTCTTCCGGCAGATGGGCCAAGAAGTATTCCGCTGTATGCTCCGCTGCCGCCAGATACTCGTCCTTTCCAGTTTCCCGAAAAGCTATCGCCATCCCGTAGATTGTCCAGGCCTGGCCCCGGGACCAGGCCGAATCAGGACCTTTTCCCTGGCCTCCCAGATTTTCAATTTTTTTCCCTGTACAGGGATCAAATCTTACGATATGGGCACTGGTATGATCCGGCCGGATAAAAGATTTCAGCACAGTTCCCGCATGGGCGTCGGCGATGTGGTAAAACCTAGGATCTCCGGTTTCCTTTGACGCCCAGAATAAAAGCGGGATATTCATCAAGCAGTCGATAATCGCCCATCCCTGACACCCCAGAGCGGTATCGTCATTCCAGGCCCGGATAAACCGGCCGGCTAAATTAAATCGGCCAGCCAGGTGACTGGCAGCCTTCAGCCCCCGCACCCGCGACTCGGGATTCCCCGTCAGTTTATAATCAATTACAGCAGAGGGAAGCCACATAAACCCGACATCGTGATGGAGTGTCACGAAGCCGTCCAAGACCTCATCCAGCCGTTCTTCCAGCCTTCTTGCCAATTTAAGAGATCTGTCTTCTTTCTTCTCCATATACAAGAGCCACAGAAGCCCCGGCCAGAATCCTGCAGTCCAGAAAGCCGCCCTCTCGCCGTTGTACTGACCCTCATAAGCTACGTGAGGAAACTTATCGCCTATCCCGTCTATATTTTTTTCAATTTTAATCAGGCACTTTTCCAGTGCATCCCCTGTCCAGCTCATCCATGCTTTCCTCTCATCTCTGTCCAATATTTGTTGTTCCACTTATTCCCATCCAAAAAAATCGTTATGTTCTATGTGGTACTTTCTACAGGCCGTATACATTGACTCCAGGATCTCCCGGTACTCTGGCCGGTCTGCCACATTGTGCATCTCTGACGGATCTCTTTCCAGATCGTACAATTCATGTTCGTGACCGCTGTCATATACGTACTTAAACCGCCTGGAGACCGCCGCTCTCCGGATCGTCCCGTATCCGGGATTTCCGGAATACTGTGCGAAGACAATCCGGTCATCAGGCATCGCCTCCCCTCTGATGACCGGGAGCAGGGAGATTCCGTCTCCCCCGCCACAGGAAATCCCTACTGCCTCCAGGAGAGTCGGCATCACATCGAGGTGGGAAACCACGCCATCATACCGCCCCGGTCGTTCTCCCGGAATTTTCCACACCATGGGGACTTTCACCGCCTCCTCGTACATCTCCATCTTCTGGTACATGCCGTGCTGACCAAGGTTATCGCCGTGGTCAGACGTAAACAGGATGCAGGTGTTCTCAAGCTCTCCCATCTTCTCCAGCTCATCCAGAATCTTCCCCAGGATCTCATCTGCCATGGTGGTCAGGCCAAGGTGCGCGGCCCAGACCTTTCTCCATTCCTCTGTCGGGACGCCTTTGGCCAATTGAGCCGGCACCCCTTTCCGTCTGAGCTGCGGCTCTTTTTCCGCCGCAACCCCGATATTATCCGGAAGTACCACTTTCGCCGGGTCATACATCTTCGCATAAGGTTCTGGGACCTTCAGCGGAGGATGGGGTGCCCACAGATATGTAAACAGGGCAAAAGGCCTGTCCTTTACGGATCTTAAAAATTCCAGACTCCGCTCCAGAAAATAAAAGTCTTTAAACTGTTCTGTTTTTCCAGGCCAGATTGTTGTCTGATATCCGCTGTACTGCTTTGGGACGTATGCTCCGTCCAGCTCTTCTTCCACCCATAAAAGTTCCTCCGGATTTCTTTCTGTGCGGAGTCCCTGTGATCTGGCCCACAGCTCATAATCTTCCTGATTGATAAAGTAATCCAGCCCCTGTTCTCTCATGGATGGCCTGACTTTTATGTGATCCACTCCGACATGACCCACGCAATATCCCGTTCTCTTTAAAATTGTGTGGAGCGGTTCATAGTCTCCCGCCGTTTTCCCCTTCCAGTCATTGTAAACAACTCCATTTTTCGTCGGGTAGATCCCCGTTGCCAAAGCCGTTCTCGCCGGCACGCACAGAGGGCAGGCATCATAGGCCCGATCGAAGCGAAAACCTCTTTCCGCCAGTCTATTGAGATTTGGAGTTACCTCCCGGCCACACTGTACCATACCGATGGTATCGCTCCTCTGGTGATCCGTCATAAAGACCAGAATATTTCTTTTCATAACCTTCTATCCTTTCACAGATCCCATCATAACGCCTTTTGTAAAGTATTTCTGCAGGAAGGGATACACACATATGATTGGGATAACTGTAATGACAATGGTTGCCATCTTAAAATTCTCCGGGTTCATAGAAATCGCTCCGCTGCTATTCAAATCATTAGCAACCATGTCGATAATGTTCCTCAACACCACCTGGAGCGGCCACTTAGAATCCGTATTGATGTATATTGTGGAATACAGAAATTCGTTCCAGTGCTGAACTGCATAGAACAGGGCAATCGTAGCCAGAGAGGCCTTGGATAGCGGAAGTACAATCTGAATCAGCGTCATAACATCCCCGCACCCGTCAATCTTTGCAGCCTCAATCAGACTCTCCGGGATACTCTTGAAAAATTTCGTCAGGATCAGCAGGTTGTATACATTGACTGCCATATACCCGATCAGAGACCAGAGACTGTCCAGCAGACCGTACTGCTTGATAACCAGATAGGTCGGAATCATTCCGCCGCTAAACAGCATGGGAAAGACTACAAATGCTGAAAAAAAGCGTTTCCCCGGCAGTTTTTCCCTGGACAGCGGGTAGGCCAGCATTACAGAAAGAATCATATTGACTGCTGTTCCTACTACTGTAATGAATACTGAGTTGAAAAAGCCTGTAAACAAAATTTTTTTTGAGAACGCATATTCGTAAGCGCTGAGAGTAAAGCCCTCCGGCCACAGGTATAAGCTGGAAAGGTCGCTTCTGGACGGATCGCTGAAGGAATACATCACGACATACCAAAACGGATATACCATAATGATGCCGATCAGTACGAATAACGCATAATTCAGAACCGTAAAGGGAGAAATCTTTTTCCTTCTTGCCATTATACCAGGCCCTCCTCTCCAAATAATTTGCTGATCTTATTGGCGCTTGTCACCAAAATCAGTGCAATAACCGACTTGAATGTATCGACAGTGGCCGCAAAGCTATAGGAACCCATCTGAAGTCCTTCTCTGTAGACATAGGTATCGAAGATATCAATGCTCTCTCTCGTAACCGGATTCTGCAGCACCAAGATCTGCTCAAAACCTGCGTTCATAATTTTTCCTATCCGCAAAATCAGCATGACAATAATAATCGATGAGATTGCGGGAATCGTAATATGTATCATCTGCTGAAATTTATTTGCTCCATCCATTTTAGCGGCCTCATACAGGTTCATGTCCACCTGGGTCAAGGCTGCCAGAAAGACGATGGTACTCCAGCCTGCTTCTTTCCATATATCGGAAAAAATAACCACCCAGAAGATCGTACCCTTTTGGGCCATAATATTCACCGGCTCCAGGTCAAATGCCCGGAAAAACGTTCCCGCCAGGCCAAATACTGGCGAGAACAAATTCAGCATAATTCCGCTGATTACAACCCAGGAAAGGAAATGGGGCAGGTAGATACAGGTCTGAATTACTTTTTTAAACTTCACATGCCGGATTTCATTTAATAGGATCGCCAGAAGAATCGGTATGGGAAATCCTATTACTATTTTTGTCAAACTGATCACCAGTGTGTTTTTCATTACATTCCAGAAATCGGGAGAATCTATCAGATCCCTAAAATTCTGAAGTCCTACCCATTCACTCTCCCATATTCCTTTAAAAATGTCGTAATCTTTAAAGGCAATAACCAATCCGAACATAGGAATGTAACGGAATAAGATAAAATACAGCAGTCCCGGTACCATAAGCAGATAAAGTACCTTGTAATCCTTGATTGTCTTCCATAACTTTTTATTCGGAACTGCCCTTCTTGCTGTCTTCACTCCTGCCGCCATGCCAGTTTCCCTCTACTTTCTATTTCTGCTTTGCCTGATAAGCCTCATCCATTGCCGCAGTCAGTTCGTCGCCGCCGCGAGAGTACCATTCTTCAACGAAATCTTCAAATCCGCCTTCGATGGGCACCTCTCCTACGATCATTTCAATATATCTGGTGTTCGTAAGTTCCTCCAGTTTTGGATAAATCTCATTCAGCTCGTCGATAAAAATGCCGTCCGTCGGCTCCGCAATACACTCCGTATGAGAATATTCAAATGCATCGAAGATCTCCGGAGAAGCGTCGTCAAATAATACGGTGTTTCCGATAAAGAACTTGTTCAGATCCAGCTCATTGGTCTGCTCCTCATCGATCAGCTTCACCAGCTTATCGCCTTCCCATTTATAATGCTCTCCTTCCAACCCGTACTGGGTAAAGCGGTTTCCTTCCTCGGAAGTCAGCCAGTCCAGAAGCCTGAGGCATGCATCTACATTTTCAGAATCTTTGTAAATAAAGGTTCTTAGCCACCCTCTCTCACTGGCCATACGAATGCCCACCGGATTTTCAGATCCTCCCTGGAGTACGGGACCATAGACCAGCTCTCCGTCTGGATTGCTCTCTTTAAAGGGTTTATAGTAATTGGACCAGTTATTCTTATCAAAGATGTGAATCTTGGTAACGCCAGCCCCGTAGATGCCGCTCTTCACCTTCTGCTGCCATCTCTTAGCGTCATCTGTTACAAATTCCGGGTCAATCAGTCCATCGTTGTACATTCTATTTAAATACGTAAGAGCTTCTTTCATCTCCGGCTGTACCGAGCCATTGACAATGTGGCCATCCTGCAGCATCCAGTAATTGGGAAGTGCCCCGTAAGCCCCGAAAATGTGATCAAACCAGGTTGTATCTACGTTCTGATATCCTCCGAATGCAAACGTGTTATCTACCCCGTCGCCATCCGGGTCATTTTTAGATACTGCCGTCGCCACTTCGTAATACTCATCCAGAGTCGTCGGAATCTCCAGTCCAAACTTGTCCAGCCAGTCCTTCCTGTAGGCAATGATTGACAGCGGATTAGGGTTCTTGATACCTATAGCATAAATATTGCCGTCATTATATCTCATGACATCCCAGGTTTCCTCATCCCGTGCATTTTTTAGATTCGGATAGTCGTCCCAGTATTCATTGAGAGGAAGCAGTTTCCCTGATGACAGAAGTTTGCTCTCCATAGTCTCCGTCTCGCACTGGATGATATCCGGCCAGTCTCCGGAGGCCAACATCATGTTCAGTTTATTATCCAAGTCCTTTGTCGCCACCTGGACGATCTCCAGTTTTGTGTTGGTGGCTTCCTCGATATACGTTTTCGCATACGAGCCGTCTACAATATTTTTATTTGTCAGGAACAATTTTAAATGAACTGGCTCTTCCCCGTCATCGGAAGCCTGCGCCCCTGTCTCTGCCTGGCTGGATGAATCCGGAGCTGCTGTCTCACTGCCTGTCCCGGAGCTGCATCCTGTCACCGTGCCTGCCAGAAGGCACACTGCCATGCCTGCTGCCGCCATTTTGACGGTTAATTTTTTCTTTTTCATAAATTTTCCCCTTTCTTCATTGTGCATTTATTACACTTTTTCATCGCTTACACGCGTTTTATTGTAAGTAAATCATATATCCTTCCCTTTTTACACACAATCTACAATTTCTAATACCATGGTCCATTTCCCACTTATTTCTTTCACAATATGAGTATTTTACTATAATATGGCTTTTTCATACTTCAAAAATCATTCAAACAGGTGAAAGCTCTCTTTAGCAACGTGTGAGCAGAGAAATTGTCAGCTAATGCCGATGGAAAGTTTTTCCGAAATATACAACAAAAATCCGGAGGCTCTCTCTGAAAATAGAGCAGACTCCGGATTTTTAGCCGACGCAAACGGATGTGTCGTTTTCTATTTTTATTTTCTCTGACATTTCAACGAAAGAATCTGAATCAGCGTTGTGCCTCTGAAATACTTCCTTTGATTTGCAGCAGCAAGAACACCTGACTAATGCCCAATAAGATGTGACCGATTCCGGCTATCCCGGAGATCGCTGCACTCATCCCAGAAGAAAGAGGGGTGTTAAGCACCTGCGTTATCCCCCGCACCACAAACATTACAGAAGTCAGATTTAACCCTATATGGTAAAGAGCAAGAATCCGCCCTGTTTTAGGGTTGGTGAAGGAAAAGTTTTTTTCCAGCAGAAGCATCAGCAGAAAAAAAGCCATGCCTAACACAAAGTAATGGGTATGAACGACGGCAAGGGTCGTCTTTCCAGTAAATCCATTAAACTTGGTAAATTCACGATAAAATACTCCGCCAACCATTGCAAAAATTGTATACAACAAAGCCCAATTTATGTAACGTTTCATTCTTATTTTCCCCTTTGTTTGATTCTCTTCCTCATAGCAAAATATCCGATCAATACCGTCCATACATAAGCGCAGGTCTTGGGTATCATCAGCATCCCAATCAGAGGGATCCTATCTGCCCACAATACTACTGGAATATAGAAGCCAAAACTCATTGTTATGGGCAGCCACATCCAGCGAAACGCTTTATCTCCATGCTCTCTTGCGCTTCGATAAAACAGTACGATTATCAAAAGTCCCAGCAGAACAAATGGGATATTGCGGTAGATGCCCCATGAGTAGGGTGCCCCGGCACTGAGCCACTGATTCTGGGGCATCATACACAAAAGAATCCGGGCGGCAGCCAACCCGTACACGGTGGCGGTAAGACCGTTTTGTCCCTTGATTTGGTAACGCAGACGCCAAACATAGTAGAGCAGCACATAAAAGACCGTCATTGTTACTGATGTAATCCACTTTCCAAGTCCCAGGGAAACAGTATAGTTTTCAAGGCCAGTGGTGCACAACGCCCACGCCCGGGGAATTAAATGGAAAGCATCGCCTGCTCCCAGCACTACAGCCATCCATCCGAACAGACGATATTGATGATTTCCCTCGCTTTCCCGAATCATCACGATTCCAATGGTAATGACAGAAATCAGATAGACAATGTCAAAAAGAGTTTCCATAATTGCCTGCATAGTTTATTCTCCTTTATATGGATTCTATTTGAGTGAACAGCGTTCACTTTCCGGAACAAAAAATTCCCACCGTTTCGTGAGAATTTTGCTGCGAAAGCTCTGTCAAGGGCCGATGTGGCCTTCGATTGCATCAGCGACATGTTCATTTAATAGAGGATTCTTCCAACGATCTCCAGCACGGGGGAAGGGTCATAGTCCTGCCGCAGCAATGCAGACAGCATAAGTGAAAACAAGACATCCGCAAATTTTTCCTCTGTAAACTGCTCTGTAAAGGCATCACTCCGTATTCTGACATCGCTTTTCAGAACCGAACACAGCCCATCTAAAATATGCTGCCAGGTCTGCTGCATTCGCCGTTTTCCATCTGACTTATCTTCTCCCATAAAGCCCAGGGAATGGAGCGTAAAAAATCCAGGATATTGCTTGCAGCCGTATTCCATGCGCTCATACATCCAAACAATACAAGTCTGAATATCCCGAAATACAGCCCCATTCTCCGGACGGTGGAAAATCTCACACCAGACACTTTCTACCGTGGCACTCACCAGCGCCGTTTTTGAATCAAAATAGTTATAAATGCATCCTACTGATACCCCGCATGCCGTCGCTACGGCGCGAATGTTGATGGCTGACCAGCCCTGCTGCTGAATCAGCTCCCGGCTGGTTTTCAAAATTTCTTCTTTTGACGTTGCTACTGCATTCATCCAATCACCTCAACATGAACATTGTTCATTATATCGGAAACATGTCGCACTGTCAAGGTCATCTCAAATTTTCACAATCCCCATCATTCCTCCGATCCAATACACCAGTCCCAACACCCAGCTTGCCAGGGTTCCATACAAAATTACCGGGCCGGCAATGGTGAAGATCTTGACACCGATTCCGAATACCTGGCCCTCAGCCCGGAATTCGATAGCCGGAGCTGCCACTGAATTGGCAAATCCGGTGATAGGAACCAGCGCTCCTGCCCCTCCGTGTTTTACAATCTTCGGGTAAATATTCAGGCCTGTCAGCAAAATACTTGCGGCGATCAGACACAGCAGCGTCCATGCGCTGGCGGCATCTTTTTCTATACCGCGGGACAGGAACAGATTTGTCAGCCCCTGGCCGACTGTGCAGATCGTGCCGCCCACCAAAAATGCTTTCGCTACATCCAGCCACATGTTATTTGTAGGTGTAACTTTTTTTACATACTCATTGTATGCTTTTTTTGTCACTTCCATCCTGAGTTCCTCCTTATTCAGCTTTCTCCCATCCCTGTTAAAAAGAACAAAAGGGAGCCTGTCAGTTTTCCAAGTCCGATGGATAGAATCAAGTACTGAAGCCCTACCGACAGCCGGATTCTCCGGCAAATGACCGGCATCGCTTTTAATGTCTCGGCCAGAGACATGGCAAGGCAGCCTACAAAGATCCCGGTAAATACTCCAAATGCTCCCAGAAGAATTTCTCCTATAAGGCGGCCTCTCTCAGGGCCTAAAATGAGAGCCGCTTTTTCCGCCACTGGCACCGGAAACTCATACAGATCAAGGAGATTTCCCAGAATCCCGCCCGAAATGATTACAGTCTCATAGAGCAGAATATGCCCCTTGGTTCCAGTCTTACCGATGACTCTGGGAAACACGCCGATGATGGCCAGAAAGGCAAACACTCCGGCTGCGATGATTCCCCCGGCAGACAGCCCGATAAACCACAAGACTAACTGTTTAATGAGCATCAATGTCCTGCTCCTTTCTCTCATCGTTCTGGATCAGAGTTTTGCTGATATTTTCTTCATACAGGCGCATCTCCACCTCAAGGGGCGTTGGATCCGAATTCATTTTCCATTTTGCAAAATGATTAAAAAAGATCAGGATTCCTAGAGCCAGTCCAACGGAATAAGAAATCTCCAGGGCCGTCGCGCCGTCGGCCTCCTGTCCCATTACCAACAGATAGATCTCCCCAAACACGGAAGTCACATTTACGTCATTGTTAAATGTCATGATGGCAAAAGCTGCCCCGCTGAAACAGATTCCACAGACAAAAATCGTTTTGAGCCACTGCCATGCCAAAGCCGGCTTTTTAGGCGGCTGGTAGTCTATGATGAAATCTGTCTCGCCTAAATTGGATATCTGAAGGCGATTATCCAACTCCTGGAGCTTCTGAAGGACCGGCATAATGCTTTCCATATAGCGCTTGGGTTTATCTTGTTTAATCGTTTTTATCCTGAGGCAGCGGCACTTATTTTCCAGTTCCGGATCCGTGCAGTTAAGGTCAGCTACATCTATTAACCGGATATCTTTGTGGTGAACCTCCGTAATCTGACGGATGTTTATATACAGAACGGGGCTTGAGCTCATATCGCCATCCCGCCTGTCATGGTGCGGAACACCAGAGTCCCCTGCTCCACCGTCTGTCCAGGCAGCTCAAACATGCAGTACCAGACAATGGCTCCTGTCAGCCCCAGACAGACCAGCAAAAACAAAACTCCACATACATATTTTACGGTATTCATCTGAATCACATCCCTTTCTGCGTGATATCTCTAAGAATAGGATATCCCAGATAGACCGTATTTATGTATGTGGAGCGTGAGAGTCCGTTTCCAGTTCTTACTGGCGGCTTTATAGCTGTTCCCGCATTTTCTTTAGAATCCGTTTTTCCAGCCGTGAGACCTGTACCTGCGATATATGCAGGACAGAGGCGATCTCGGCCTGGGTCTGGCTGTAATAATACCGCCTCAAAATAATATCTTTTTCCTGATCGTTCAAACCGCTCAGAAGCGTTTCCAGAACAATCCGGTCCAGCACCTTCTCCTGGCCATTGTTTTTTTCTTCCAATTTGTCCAGCAGGCAGGTGTTGGTATCCGACGCATCGCCTACAGGCCTGTAGATCGATTCTATCTCTGCCCTTGCCTCAAGAGACGCCGCCACTTCTTCTCTGCTGATTTCCAGTTTCTGTGCAATTTCATCCAGAGTCGGTTCCCTCCCCAGGTCATAAGTCATGCTCTCTCTGGCTGACTGAATTCTGACGCTCATTTCTTTTAGAGACCTGCTGACCTTGATCATTCCATCATCCCTCAGGAATCGCTTTATCTCTCCGGTGATCATAGGAACAGCGTAGGTAGAAAATCTAACTTCAAAAGACGGATCAAATTTGTCGATGGCCTTTAAAAGGCCAATACTGCCGATCTGAAACAGATCTTCCAACTCGTGACCTCTCCCGGAAAACCGGCGCACAATGCTCCAGACAAGCCCCATATTTTCTGTGACCAGCCTGTCTCTGGCTTCTTTATCCCCTGCGTGAGCCTCCTTTATTAATTTTATTGTTTCTTCCATAAATTCACCCGGCTACGCGTTTCTTCATCGTCACTCTGGTTCCCTTTCCCGGCTGGGTCTCCACCTGAACCTGATCCATAAACGCTTCCATAAAAGAAAATCCCATACCGGAACGTTCTCCTGAAGAATCGGAGGTATACATCGGCTCCATAGCCTGCTTTAAATTAGCGATCCCGACTCCTCTGTCTTCCACTGTTACTGTCAGCGTGTTTTCCTCTATCGCCGCTTCTATGTAAATTTTCCCCGGCTTGTTCTGATAACCGTGTATTACCGCATTGGTAACGGCCTCCGACACCGCGGTCTTCACATCATCGATCTCTTCCAGAGTGGGGTTGAGCCGACTCATAAATACAGCCACCACCACCCTGGCAAATTCTTCATTTGAAGACAGGCTGTCCATCTCCAATTTCATCTCTTCCATCTTTTCCCCTTTCTAGCCCACCAGGGCCGCCTCTTTTGTTTCATAGCTTGGAACCAGTCTGGCCAGCCCCGCTACGGTCAAGATTCTGTGTACCTGCGGTCCAGCGCCGTACAGCGTTACCTGGCCTCCGCTTCCGGCCATCTGCTTATAGCGGTTCAGCAGAACGCCTATTCCGGAAGAATCCATAAATTCTGTCCTGGTAAAATCAAAGACGATTCTCGTAATATAATTTTCTGCCAGCAAAAGGTCTGTCTCATACTTCAGACTCCTGCAATTATGGTGATCCAGTTCTTTTGGCAGATGGATGATTAATACCTGCCCCTTTGCCTCATAAATAAATGGTACTTCCAACACAAAATCTCTCCTCTCTATTATTCCCTTTCAGGGAAGATTTATACACAAAAAAGACACTGCGAAAAATTTCTCTTTCGTAGTGCCTTTTTTTCTGATCTACTGAACAGCCTCTGTCTCCTCGGCCTGTGTCTCTTCTGTCTGTTCGGTTTCTTCCGGGATAGATTCTGTCAATGCCTCCCCGGTCTCGGATTCTCCGGTTTCCTGCGGCTCCGTCTCAGCCTGAACGTCCGACGCTCCTACTGCGTTGGAAGCCGGTCCCAACTGAGCCAGCGCATTTTCTGCCTGGCTGGCTTGGTCGCTCTCCGGAAACTCCGTTATGATTCTGGTGAAATACTCTCTGGCCAAGTCTGAATTTCCCTGACTCTGATAGAGCCTTCCCAGCAGATAAGTAGCCGACGGATTGTTGGGCTGTACTTCCAGACTCTTCTGGTAATATTCCGCCGCCTCGTCCTGGCGACCTGCATTCCACGCCTGCGTTCCCAGATTTTCCAAAAGCTGGTAGCCATTGGTCTCCATGTCCGTCTTTACCGCATCGGCAATCGCCAGAATACTCTCGTCCGTGATCAGGGAAGTATCCAAATCCACATACAGTCTTGCCACTGACAGAATATCGTTACTCCGATAGGCCTGCAAAATCCCGATCAGCGTCTGATACTGAGCCAGCACCTGGCTGTTGTCCCCTTCAATGGTGGAAAGCCGGCTCTCCATCTCATCCGCTCTGGCCTGCAGCTCGTCGTAGGAAGCCTGCAGAGATTCCAGCTCCTGATTTTTGGCATTCAGCTTCTGGCTGTATGTGATGATCTCGTCGTTATGTTCATTGTTCAGCGCCCTGGTGTTTGCAGGCATGACCAAAAAATAGATGACCATCATTCCCAGAATGAGTCCTGCCAAAATATTCAGGACACTCTGCCATCCCGTATTTTCTTTGTAAGATGGCGGCATAATCACATCATCATCCTGCATTTTGTGATGAGAAAAAGCATTTTTTAATTTTCTCTTTTCTACCTCTGCTTTTCCCGTATTCTTTTTCACGATCGACATATACCACTGGGCCTTTGGGTTGTTTTTGTCGATCTGGAGCACCTTGTACAGGGAATGTCCGGCTTTCGGAAAATCCTCATGGTACATATAAAGGACTGCCAGCAGAAGATGAGCTTTCACAAAATGCGGATTCTCCTCCACCACCCTGGTAAGCTGCAGGATCGCCAGGTCGTCACTGTCATGCTGGGCATACCAGAGGGCCTGATTGTACTTCTTCACATTCTGGCTGACCACTTCCAAACGGCCCGGTTTTCTCTGAATCTCATCCAGATACCGGTCTGCCGGATTGTCCGTCGGCTTCAGATTGGTGCTGATGACCCACTGCACCAATGCATCCGCTACCTCTCCCATTTCGTAGTAGATCAGACCCAGCAGGTTTCTGGCATCCATCTGGTACTTGTCAAAATGCAGACTCTTTTTCAGGCACTCTACTGCCCCGGACAGATCTCTGATATTCGCTTTTTCCAGTCCCAGATTGTAAAAGCTGTTGGCAATCTGGCGATTTCGTCTTACATAATCCATAGCCATGTTATTCCCTGACTTCCTTGATCATTTCCATCATGATATCTGTCATATCCGTCAGATCGCTTTTCACAATGGCGTCCTCCACTTCCTCCACATCCATGCTCGGTTTGAAGCGGCTGATCTCTTCTTCAAAGTTAATTACTGAATCTCCCATTTTTTCTCCTTTTGTACCTTTCCGCCAGTATTTACTGGCACTGTGGCCAGTTCTTATTATATAATAGGAACCATGGCAGACGCAACCATATTTTTTCGGGTGCATTCGTCAAAAACAGCATGGCCCTATTCCGCCTGAAAAGGCGCAAAAATAAGTTCCACGCTGTTTTTCTTTATCTCTATGATCTTGAAGTTGGCAGATAAGGAAGCAGTGCTCCCGCCACATTGCTGATGGGCATCGTCTGAAGCCACACATGGCCCGGGCCGGTGATAACCGTGTTAAAAAGGCCTTCGCCTCCGAAAAGCATATTCTTTACGCCGGAAACCATTTGGATATCCATCTGACAGGATGACGTCATAGCCGCCAGATGCCCGGAATCAATTACAATCTGCTGACCGGCGCCAAGCTCATATTCTACTACGTGTCCGTCAAATTCTGCAAATGCGATGCCGTTTCCTGACAGCCTTTGAAGAATAAATCCCTCGCCTCCGAAAAGCCCGGAGCCGATCTTTTTATGGAAATGGATCGACAGCTCCACTCCTGCTTCTGCCGCCAGAAATCCGCTCTTCTGAAGAACCAGTTCCTGACCGGGCCGAATTTCAAACGCCTTGACCGATCCCGGAAAACTGGATGCAAAGCTGATCAGCCCCGGCCCTCCCATAGCGGTATAATTGTTCTGGAACAGCCCTTCTCCGGAGAACATACGACCAAATACTTTGCCGATACCTCCGTTTGAAGATGTCTCCATCTTCATGTTGGGGGACATCCAGGCCATGGAGCCCCTCTCTGTAATCATTCTTTCTCCTTCTTCCAGTTCACAAATTACTACTGGAAGGGTTTCGCCTTCGATTTTGTAACGCATGGTTCCCCTCCTTTTTATTTGTAATACGATTATATCGTTCAAACGACGGGAACGCAACTGAATTTATTCGCTAACCAGGATTTTTCCCAAATTCCGGCATTTTTCCAGGCCGTTTTCATCGGGTGCGGAATAAATTTTTAATCCTGCTCCTGTGCAGACAACGGCTCCATCATTAATGGTTCTCTCAGTCCACTCATCCATCCAGCGGCCCTCTTCACTCCATTCGTGGGAGCCAAATAAGGCTACTTTCTTTCCAGAAAGTTTTCCTTCCAATTCCGCAAAAAAAGGCTCAAATTCGCTGTCTTCCAATTCCTCATCTCCCATGGCCGGGCACCCCAGAGCCAAGACATCGTAAGCAGCTGCTTCCTCGGCGGTTATCGCCGCCACCGGAAGGACATCAGCTTCTGCCCCTGCAGCGCGAATCCCTTCAGCAACTGCCTCGGCCATCGCCTCGGTATTACCTGTTCCTGACCAGAAAATAACTCCTGCTTTCATCTTCTTTCCTCCTACTATATAATATTTATAAAGTCAATGATCCCTTTCCCCTTTATTTTCAAGCTGCCGGGGTAACCCCAAACATCTGGCAGATCGTTTTGCCCCTCCCCATGGCTCTGAGCATACCGGCTTTCACTGTTTCATATCGAGTAAATTGGCTTTTTGCCTTCTGGACATCAGAATAGACCTTCCAATATCCAGAATATAGATAATTGTCCCCCCGATTTTGAATAAAACCGGTAACATCATCGATAGGATATCCTAAAAACAAGCCAATTTCATGAGGAAAGCCGCAATTCCCGCCCTTTTCGATCCGTCTGGCCAATAATTCCAACAGATCCGGCAAATGCAGAGACGTCCCCTGTGCTCCGACTTTGTATCCAAACTGTTTCAGCAGAGCCCTGGCCTCTGCTGTCTCCAGATCTTTTTGCAAAATGTCGGGCCGGTAAACCATGACCAAGGTTCGTCTGCTGCATCTGCACAGAATCTGGAAGCAGATTCCTCTCTTTTGAAATCTCTCCTGATAACTGTCCACAAGTTCACTCAGCCCGCCGCTATCTTCTGTTCTGACCGAAAACAGATTTGCCGGTTTAATTCCTGCCAGAGCCGGTGCACAGTGGCATGCCAGTTTCTGTTCAAATTCAGTATAAGTCATGTTTGTTCCTCCCAGTGATGGTCTCTGCATTTTAGTTAGCCCAAGCTAACCATCGTCTCAAAATAATAGTTAGTCTTTGCTAACCTATTGGTAATTTACCATATTTCGTTTTTTCTGTCAATCCTGTTTTCAAAACTTTTCACCGAAGTCAGTGTGCAGGGGCAACTGGGTGAACCAATGTTCTTTCGTTGACATGGGATTTTCTCTTTCTTATAATAATGGTAGAAAAACCTGAATACAGGATTCTTTGATGGAGGCGCCTATGGAATCAAATATCTCTTTTTCCCGGGAAACCTTTCCCGTCACTTCTTTTCAGGATGGATTGATCTTAAGTGTCATGACCGTGATCCCGGAACATCCCCATGCCATTCTTCAGATTGCACATGGCATGTGTGAACACAAGGAAAGATACCTTCCCTTTATGGAATACATGGCCTCTCAAGGTTTTGCCTGCATCATCCATGATCACAGAGGTCACGGAAAAAGTGTGAAGTCGCAGGACGACCTGGGATATTTTTACGCAAACGGCGGCCCCTCGCTGGTAAAAGATCTCCATCAGATCAGCCGCTATATCCGAAGCATATATCCGGATCTGCCCTTCTATCTGCTGGGTCACAGCATGGGATCTCTGGCGGCCAGGGTCTACTTAAAGCATTACGAAAAGGAACTGGATAAGCTGATCTTGTGCGGCTCTCCCAGCGGCCATCCTTTAGCCGGACCAGGCCTCTCTCTGGTGTCTCTTCTCTCCCATATCAAGGGAGACCACGCCCGAAGCCCTCTGATCAACCAATTATTTTCCTCTGCTTTTGAAAAGCCTTTCGCAAAAGAGGGCCGTATCCACGCCTGGATCTGCTCTGATCCCAAAGTGGTAGAAGAATACAATGCCAGTGCACTCTGCAATTTTACATTTACTCTGAACGGATACCAGGCATTGCTGTGGCTCCTCCAGAATACCTACAGCAAAAAAGGCTGGCATCCTCAAAAACCGGATCTGCCAATTTTTTTCTTCTCCGGCCAACAGGATCCCTGCATGGTTTCTGAAGAAAAATTCCATGCTTCTGTCCATTTTCTTTCTCAAATCGGCTACCGCCGGGTTTCCTCCCGCCTCTATCCTGGGATGCGCCATGAAATTCTCAACGAGCCGGGACGGATGAATGTTTTTCAGGATATCAGAGAGGCACTGGGATAAATAGTATCAAAAAGGGAGCCGCTGCAAAACAGATGATTCCTCACCTGTTTTGCAACGGCTCCTGCTGATAACACTCACCACACTGGCTGTCTCTTTTTATCTACTTTTCTAACTGTGCCAGCCGCTCTTTTACCTGGGCCATCATCTGGGTGTATTTCTCCCGTTTGGCCTTCTCTTCCTCAATCTTTGCGGCAGGCGCTTTGCTGACAAACTTCTCATTATTCAGCATACCGTTTACTCTGGCAAGCTCGCCGTTTAAACGCTTCTCTTCTTTTCTGAGACGCTCCAGCTCTTTCTCAATGTCAACCAGCTCCGCAAAGGGAATGTAGATATTAGCATGCGGAATAACCAGAGAAACGGCATCCTCTCCAATGCCTGTTCTGTCTTTCTGAATCTCCACTTCGCTGGCATATCCCAGAGTCGCAAAGAACACTTTGCTGTGCCTGAAAATGCCGGCCACCTCTTCATTTTCTGTTACAACATATACCTTTGCCTTCCGGCTGGGCGGAACATTCATAGTCGTACGGACATTGCGGATCGCCCGAACCGCCTCTTTGATTGTCTCAACGGCTTTTTCTTCCTCTCCAAACGCCCAATCTTCCCGGTATTTCGGCCACTGAGACACCATAATGGTCTCTTCTTCATCCTGAAGATTGCAGAAGATTTCTTCTGTGATAAAAGGCATGTAGGGGTGAAGCAGCTTCAGGGCCTGGATCAGAACCGTCTTCAGGGTCCACACTGCGGCAGCCTTGGTAGTGTCTTCGTCGCTCCAAAGTCTGGGCTTAACCATCTCGATATACCAATCACAGAACTCTTCCCAAATAAAATCATAGACCTTCTGGAGAGCGATTCCCAGCTCATATTTATCCAGATTTTCCGTAACTTCTTTCGTCAGAGTGTTCACCTTAGACAGAATCCACTTATCCGCCATCGTCAGGTCCCTTAGCTCTGCCCGGGCGTCGGGAGCTTTTTCAATGTTCATCATAATAAACCTGGAAGCATTCCAGATCTTGTTGGCAAAATTCCGGCTTGCCTCCACTCTCTCCCAGTAGAAGCGCATGTCATTTCCGGGAGCATTTCCCGTCATCAGGGTCATGCGGAGAGCATCGGCGCCGTATTTATCAATTACCTCCAGAGGATCAATTCCGTTGCCCAGGGATTTGCTCATCTTCCTGCCCTGAGAGTCCCGCACCAGGCCGTGAATCAGTACAGTGTGGAACGGTGTCTTTCCAGTCTGCTCGATACCGGAGAATACCATGCGGATTACCCAGAAAAAGATAATGTCATACCCGGTCACCAGGACGTCTGTGGGGTAAAAATATTCCATCTCAGGCGTATTTTCCGGCCACCCCAAGGTAGAAAAAGGCCATAATGCCGATGAAAACCAGGTGTCCAGGGTATCTTCATCCTGCTTGAAATGCTTTCCGCCGCACTTGGGACAGATTTCGGGCATTTCCTTGGCAACAACCATCTCGCCGCAATCCTGGCAGTAGTAAGCCGGAATCCGGTGGCCCCACCAGAGCTGTCTTGAAATACACCAGTCTCTGATTCCCTCCAGCCAGTGAAGGTAGGTCTTTCCAAAGCTCTCCGGCACGAATTTCAACTGACCGCTCTTTAAAGCCTCAATGGCCGGCTTCGCCATCTCATCCATCCTGACAAACCACTGTGGCTTCACCATAGGTTCTACCGTAGTGCCGCAGCGGTCGTGGGTTCCTACATTGTGGCTGTGAGGAACTACTTTTACTAAGAGTCCCTGCGCTTTCAGGTCTTCCACAATCGCTTTTCTCGCCTCATAGCGATCCATACCAAAATACTTGCCCGGTACGCTAATAGTCGCATCGTCGTTCATCATGCAGATCTCCGGAAGATCGTGGCGCTTGCCCACCTCAAAGTCGTTGGGATCGTGAGCCGGAGTGATCTTTACGCAGCCGGTTCCAAACTCTTTGTCAACATAGGGATCCGCGATAACCGGAATCTCCCGCTCCGTCAATGGAAGCTTCAGCATTTTGCCTACCAGGTCCCGATACCTCTCGTCATCCGGATTGACCGCCACAGCCGTATCGCCCAGCATGGTCTCCGGTCTGGTAGTAGCGATCTCCACAAACCGCCCCTCTTCTCCTACAATGGGATAATTGATGTGCCAGAAATATCCATCCTGCTCTTTGTGCTCTACCTCTGCGTCGGAAATAGAGGTCTGGCAGACCGGACACCAGTTGATGATGCGGGAGCCTTTATAGATATATCCCTTATCATATAACCTTGTGAAAACCTCCAGGACAGCCTTGGAACAGCCCTCGTCCATCGTAAACCGCTCTCTGTCCCAGTCTGCCGATGATCCTAATTTATGAAGCTGTTTTACGATCCTGCTGCCGTATTCTTCCTTCCATTCCCAGGCCTTCTTCAAAAAGCCCTCCCGGCCCAGATCCTGTTTGTCGATTCCCTCGCTCTTTAACTTATCGATCACCTTTACTTCAGTGGCGATGGCGGCATGGTCTGTGCCAGGCTGCCACAGAGCCTCGTATCCCTGCATTCTCTTGTAACGGATCAAAATATCCTGCATGGTGTTGTCCAGAGCATGGCCCATGTGAAGCTGCCCGGTAATATTAGGCGGAGGCATCACAATGGTAAAGGGTTTCTTTCCTTCCCGTCTTCCCCGCTCTGCGTCTGCATGAAAATAGCGGCCGTCCAGCCATTTCTGATACAGGCGTTCCTCGATATCCGCAGGATTATAATTTTTTTCTAATTCTTTCATATCATTGACTCTCCTTTATCGTCTTTTATCGGTGTCTAATCAAAAACAGGTTCCCAGACAGGACTCTGGGCTGCTTTCATACATAGGGCTATCTGTTCTCTGGTAGTCTTATCCTCAGACAGTTCAGGCAGCTCCTCCAGAGAAAAATAGCGGCTGTCTACCGTCTCAAGATTCGGTGTAAAAGCGCCTCCCAGTACCTCGCATTGAACGAAAGCCTTAATGATCCCATAGGCATAGACCGGGCGGTTATGGCGATTCCGGTCCTGCAGTGCAATCAGACGGGTGGCTCTTACCTGAAGCCCCGCCTCCTCAAACACCTCTTTCTCCGTATTGCTTCCTATGGACTGATCCACATCCACCCAGCCTCCTGGCAGAGACCAGGTTCCGTTGGCCTCCTGAACCAGCAGGATCTTTCCCTCCTCCACAATGACGCCTCTGGTATCCAGCTTTGGCGTCTGAAAACCGGTCTCATTGCAAAAAAGGTCTTTCACCTTCTCCAACGGGATCTCCGTGCGGTTGGCTATCATCTCTGCCGCAATCTCGCGGATCCGTCCAAACCGCTCCAGATCATAGGGATCTTTTGAGTAGGTAAGACCGGCCTGGGCAATAAACTGCAGCTCCTTTGCCCAGGAAAGCCACGGCTCATAAAGTGTATTCATATCTGCTTCCTCACAATTCTATACTCATCGTCCGACTGGTAATAAGAACATTCAACTTTTTCTGTGCTTTCATCTTCCAGTTTTCTCCCACTCCTCTCTGCAGGCGATCATCTGAAAATTATCCCACTTCTGGTTTCCAAAGGCAAAAGCCTCTTTTGTAAAGCTCTCCACCCGGAATCCCGCAGCCTCATAGCAGGCTTTTGCCGCCGGATTATTGGCAAATACCCTGAGACGGACGGCATCCACCTTCAGGATTTCAAAGGCATAGGCCAGGGCCAGTGAAATCATCTCTTTCCCCAGGCCTTTTCCCCTCACTGACGGATCCACCACAATAAAGCCGAAAAACAGACTGTTTTCCCTGTAATTTGCCGACCGCATCAGCAGATGGCCAGCCAGCCGTCCCTTCTCGTCTATGGCAGCCATCGGCCACCCCCACTCATCATCCTCCCACTTTCGGAAGTAGGAGTCCATCTGCTCCCTGGTCAACGGGTAGGAAAACTGGCCTGCACTCCATTTTTCAAAAGCCTCCTCGCCGCCCGAAAACCATCTGACCAGGACGTCTCCGTCCTGAGACTTATATGGCCGTAATCGAAGCATACCATTCCTCCTGTCTGTTTTCTTTTCCGCCGCAGCACGATCCCTGCAGCGACATCACCATATATGAAAAAAGCCCTCTGCACACTCAGTATGCAAAGGGCGAATCACCGCGGTACCACCTTTTTCACCGTGCACTGCTTTCCAGCAAAATACGCTGCTGCAGCACAGCGGCAATCTCAATGCCTGTAACGCCGGCTCTGCGTGAAACCCTACTGGATGTCCGTTCTGTATCCAATCCGGACTTTGTTCAGGTCTCCGGTTCAGAAGCTACCTTCCATCTGCTCTTCCTCGGACCGCCTTCCAGCCGATGGGCCGTCCTCTCTGTCAGGGCCGCAGATATACTCCTCTTCCTCGCTACCTTTCAATTTTTCAATTTTCAATAATCATACGCAACTTTTCTCTATTTGTCAACCGTTTCAAAGGCCTTTTCCCATTCGGCCTCTTTAAATCCCACCAGAACCTGATCATCCATCACCACCAGAGGGCGTTTCACCAGCATTCCGTCAGAAGCCAAAAGTGCAATCTGCTCCTCCTCTCCCATCGAGGGGAGGCGGTCCTTCAGCCCCAGTTCTTTGTATTTCAGACCGCTGGTGTTAAAAAACTTTTTCAACGGCAGACCGCTCTTTCCGATCCACACTTTCAGTTCTTCGCCAGATGGGGGATTCTGCACAATATGGCGGTCTTCATAGGCGACTCCGTGGCCATCCAGCCATTTCTTTGCCTTTTTGCAGGTACTGCAAGGCGGATATTCCAAAAAAATCATAACCGGCATCCTTTCTAATCCTATCCCGGCGGCTTTTGCCTTATAGGGGCTTGCCGTTCAGGATCTCCATATAGTCTTTGTAGTTTTCTTCCAGCAGTCGAGGGGTATCCAGATCGTACGGACACTTGCTGCTGCACTGGCCGCAGTGGAGACAGTTCTCAATCTGCTTCATCTTTTCCTGGACCTCTGGAGTCAGTTGGAGTTCTGACGGAGAGCGGCGGATCAACAGGGACATCCTGGCGCAGGTATTGATCTCAATCCCCACCGGGCATGGCATACAATAGCCGCAGCCTCTGCAGAAATTTCCCGCCAGTTCTTTTTGATCATGAGCAATCAACTCTCTCATTTCTTCAGTCATAACCGGAGGATTCTCTATGTAACTGATAAATTCATCCAGTTCCCGTTCTCTCTGCACGCCCCAGATAGGCAGCACATGATCAAACTGATCCAGATAGGCATAGGCAGCCGCAGAGTTGGTGATCATTCCCCCGGACAGCGCCTTCATTGCAATAAAGCCAATGTTTTTCTCCTTGCACTGGCGTACCAGGGCAAGATCCTTTTCCGTGGCAAGGTAACAGAAGGGAAACTGAAGGACTTCGTACAGTCCGGAGTCAATTGCCTCCTGGGCTACCGCCAGACGATGGTTTGTAATTCCAATGTGACGGATTTTGCCCTGCTCTTTCGCTTCCAGCATTGCTTCATACAGGCCGGTCCCATCCCCCGGTTTTGGACAGACTGCCGGATTGTGGAATTGGTAGATATCGATGTAATCCGTCTTCAGCAATTTTAAACTGGTTTCCAGATCCTTCCAAAAGCCATCCGCTGTCTTTGCAGCCGTCTTGGTGGCAATAAAGATCTGATCCCTTACATCAGACAGAGCCTCTCCCAATTTCTCTTCGCTGTCCGTGTACGCCCTGGCTGTGTCAAAAAATGTAATGCCACTCTCAAAGGCTTTCCTGAGGAGCTTTTTCGCCTCCTCCATCGTCACTCTCTGGACCGGCAGCGCTCCAAATCCGTTTTTATTTACTGTAATGCCTGTTGTTCCCAAAGTCACCTGAGACATTGTGTTTTCCTCCTGCTTTTTATAAATTATAAGTCTTCCGGCCTGTTTCCCGTTTACGAAAATTTCTTATCTGTCCGAAAATTTTATATCATTCCTCTGTATTCCTGCTTCCACTGCTTTACCAGTTTGGAAGCGCCCGCCATCCGCTTGATGGGATCCTTTTCAAACAAGCCCTCTATCTTCAGGACGCTTTCGGAAGCCTTTGCCATTTCTTTCGCCTCTTCCACTTCCTGATCCCAGGATTCTGCCAGTTCCCTTGTGACGGCTGAGCGACAGGGTTCTTTTAATTCTGCCCCGGAATGTACACGGGTAAGAAAGTACATTCTCTTGAGTATTTCCTGGTCCTTTGACTCCAGATAAGCGCGGTAAAACGCGCTGCTGGCTCTGTCAAACTGGAACATTCTGGCATAAGCGCACCCAAGATTGCACCAGACTTTTCCCACAAATCCAGGTTCTGTTCCCGGATCTTTGGGGCTTTCTAAAATCTTTCCGTAAATGGCCGCCGCTTTTCCGTACTGCTTCAGGCTGAACATGTAATCCCCTTTTCGCTTCGCGTACTGGGCGGGAGACAGCTTTTTCAGCGCCGCCACTTCCTGGTGAAAACGGTTCTGCTCCGCCGCGGAATAGTAACTGCATTCTGATAAGATTACAAGCAGAAGCTGGTCATTATCCTCACCGCTTTTTATCAGCTTCTCCAATTTTGCAGCCAGATACTCCATATCCAGTTCTTCCCGGATAAATGCAATCAGATGGTCGTCCACAAAGTCTTCCAGAACCAGCAGAGGATTGTTGTAGATCACGTAACAGAGCTCCTGGGAAGACCAGATATGAATTCCCAGAGGTTCAATGTAAAAAGGGTGCTTTACCGGCTCGTGCCGGCAGAACATAACGCTCATAGGCTTACCTCCCGGCGTACCAGTGCATCTGTAGCCTCAAATATTTCTCCGAATCCCCTGTCACGGACCGCTATCGCCATTGTTGACTCGTTGAGGAATCCTACGTTTACCTGAACACGAGTCGTCCAGGGCTGACGTTTCGGAAATCCCTCCAGCTCTATGGTTTCTGTTCTCTTATGCTTTGGATCCATAGGGGTGATCACAAATTCCAGGGACCGGCTGTCATCCAGCAGAAATTCCATCGACGTCTTTGACTCATACCAGTTTTCACCGGCCGAGGCCACCACAAGCTGGCTGATCCGGTCTTTATACAGCACCTGCATGGAAACGGTAGATTTTAACCTTCCCTCGCAGATGCAGACAAACGGATATGACGTCTTCTCCTGCATATAATCAGAGGCGCGGTATGCCGCTCCCTGTGAAAACAGAGCAGTCTCCGCATAGACCTTGCGCCTGCGGCAGATCATCTTCATAAACTCCGGCGCCCAGTCCTGCCGTTCAAATCCTTTGCCCGACAAAATAATTGTGGAAAAAAGCTTCCGTTCCAGAAGTCTTTCCCCGCAGGCGCAGAGAATCTTATCGGCCATCTTCGCTCCCGGCGGCGTATCCAGGATATCCAGATTAAAGGCTTCCTCCTGTTCCTCACTCTCCGCTACCACCATCATTTTCTGCATTCCCCGCTGAACCTTCAGCTCATAATAGCAGAGCCGGTCTGCCGACAGATCAAACAGCCCCACCTGGTTGCTCCAGATCTCCTTTTTCTGGCTCAATACGTAATAGACAAAACTTTCTTCATGACTGATAATGTGGACCCGCTCTCTGGGAATCTTCAGATAATCGGCACAGTAAAGGAAAGCGTCCATCACCTTCCCGGTTAATGTGGGAAGCGTAATGGCCAACTGATCAATCTCGTCGGTTTTATATTCCTCCTGAGGCAGACGGAGAACCCGCTCTAAAAACAGCTCCAGCAAACGGATCCCCTCGTATTTTACGTTTTCAATCGTAGCCGTCCCGTCTCTGGAAACCAGATTCAGCAGTTTGTCTACCAGAATACCGTTGCCCACCAGATTGCGGGCGTAGGCCTCCTCTCCCACATACCACTCATCTTTATTCTTGCATTTGCAGATAATGGTGGGAAGAGTCCAGTTTTTCTCTTTTTCATAGCAGCTTAGCTGGGTGTAGGCATCGCACAAATCCAACCCAATTATCAGTCCCATAATTCTCCTCTATCATTCTAGTATATTTCCAACCCGATGTCATATCAGGGAAAACAACTGCTCCACTGTTTCATTCTGAATCAGGTATTCCTGCATTTTT
This sequence comes from uncultured Lachnospiraceae bacterium, assembly GCA_904395885.1. Taxonomy (GTDB): domain Bacteria; phylum Bacillota; class Clostridia; order Lachnospirales; family Lachnospiraceae; genus UMGS1370. Next base: position 25,299 of record CAJFOF010000007.1, on the reverse strand, counting down.
TTCTTAAGTCCCGCTTCTTCTTTCATGCTGATGCACAGTCCCATATCATTGAGACTGGAAAAGCGGCTGTCAGCCTGCTTCGCCAGAGTCATGTCGCAGTTTACCTGACCCTTGGCTTTCAAAACCGGAGTGCCGTCCTGGTATTCATATATCTGGTATTCCAGGATCTCTCCCTCAAACAAAACCTTCTGCCGGACAAAAATCCCCTGGTATACCCGGCGCATCTCCTCACTGTGAAATTCTTCTTCGTCCGGCAGAACCCGGACTTTCAAATCCACCCTGGAGTTCCTGCTTCCCCTGTACTCAATCATGGCTTTATCCATGATGTCGTCGGGGATGCGGATGAACTGCCCCAGCTTCTTAAAGTATGGGAAGATCAGATCTGCTTCCAGCAAAACGTTGACAATCTGCTGGCAGAGTGCTTTCTGCTCCTCTTCCAGACCTTTTTGTTCCGAATAATATTTTGACAGCGACAGCAGATAGATCGTCGGCACTTTGCCCTTTTCCTGGGAATTGTGGATCAGCCCCTCCAGATACTCAAACACCCGGGAAGCTGTCTCCTTCCCTTCCAGAAAATAGCCGGTACACTTCACTGTAAAATATGCTTTGATAATGCTGTCAGAAATCTTCTTTTTCGAAGCATACAGGTCAAAGACTCTGTCGATCCGGTAGACTGTTCCTCCGGCGTCCTTTCCGGCCTGCTTGGAGATTTCATCCGTTTTTCCGGAAAACAGCATCTGAGCCAGCAGGCGCTCTGCCAAGTCGTAGGTCTCCACATGGCTCATGCTGGCCTGGATCAAAATGGCGTACATTTTATCAGACGGTCCGTTGTAGTGCTCCGATAGGTAATCCAGAATCACGCTGTCTGCCTTTCCTCCGTCAAAGACGCAGACAGCCAGGTAAGACAGCATGTCTTCCTCATCGAACAGGTTCTGCAGGATCATTTTGGTGCACAACTTCAGCAGCCTGTTCTCACCGATATCTGCAAAGCCGTATTTTTTCATCATATCGTAGGCCTCCACCAGGTAATTCTGGCGGATCAGCGTTTCACAGACGGAACGTCTCTCTTCCCGGCTCATCTCATCCTTATCCAGCATCAGAAGGTAGCTCAGGTCGGCTGCTCCTGTCTCTTCCTGGGCTGCTTTTTTCTGGTAGTAAGCAATCACTCTGGATAAGATCTTCTGTCTGTACAATGGATTCAATGACAGTTCTTCAAGAGCTCTCTGCAGAATTGCAGCCTGTTCCTCATTTTCCGCGCCTTTTTCTACAATCTGCCGACAGGCCTTCAGGCACAGCATAGGATGTTCCGGGTAGACTTCAAAGCATCGTTCCTCCAGCTCCGGCTTATCCATTACCGGGGTTTTTAAATATCGGATATTGGTATATCGGTTCCCATAGGCATCCTGGAACAGAATAACGCTCTTCTCCGAAAAAAGAGGCACGTAGGCCACTCCGTCCTTCAAAAGGAAGGCATCTTCCTCTGTCGTCTCTTCGTACCGTACAATTACATACAGCATCCGGTCGTTCCTGCAGGCTATCCGATAGGACCTGAGGATCGCGGGAAGTACCTTGGCCACCGGGACATCGATAATATCCTTATAGATCATATGGTCATAGAGAACCGCCAGACGGCTGTTGATTCTGGATTGAAAAAGCTGCTCCATGGCAAACTGTTCCATATCCCTCTCGTATGTTTTGTACAGCTCATCGGAAGGATTCATAAACGTCAGAATATTTTTGTAAAGCACTGACCTGCTGTGGCGATCCAGGGTATGATCGTAGGAAAAATACAGAAGTACTTCCTTTGGCAAAAGGTGATTAAAATCTTTTGGCAGGGAATACAGGTAGTATTCATACAGCCTGGTCAGGTTGATCCCGTCCTCCAATGCCATCTCATACCATTTAAAATCTTCCGCCCCTCTCTTTTCTCCCTTGATCCGTATACAGCAGATCGCTTCCAGAAGCTCTCTGGTCTGATACTCTTCATAGAGCTTGACCAGAACCCGGCTGTAAAGGCCATTGTAATGCCTGGAGAAAGCCGCCAGCTTTGCGATTTTAAGAGCCAAAGCTTCGTTCAGCATTCCTCTTTCCGCTCCAAAGGCTGCAGCCTGCAGTTCAAAGGGTCCCATAGAATGAAAGAGATCCGGATGTTCTCTGTAAATCCGGCAGGCCTCCAGGTAGAGGAATGGACTGCACATGCCCGCCATAAAAAGCTCGGAAAGCTCTGTAAGAGTGGAGGCCGGATTTTCTTTCATCTCCGGTTCCAGTTTCATTCTGAGAAAAAACAGGTAAGAATGTCTGCGGCTTTCGGACAGATATTTTCTGACCAGGCGGATCAGTGATTCTGACTGGCTCTGATTCGGATTGATCTGAAGAGAAAGATACTGAAACAGGCAGTAATTTTCCAATTCATCTCGTCTGTCCAGCAACACCTCGTCGCGGCATTCTTCCAGGATCCGGCTGGCCTGGTCATTCTGTCCCAGCAGCAGACAGCATTCCGCCTGAAGCAGACAGGTGCGGATGTCCTCCGGCTTCAGGCTGCGAAGAGTATCCAGCTCTTTTTTCATCCGGTTCAGCGCCAGGGCGGTCTCATACTGGCCGCTTTCCATATCCAAACGGCAGGTAAGGTAGCGGATCAGATGCTTTTTCCATTCCTTTTCCCGCATCTCCTGGGTGTCTCTGATCTCTGCCCCTTCCACGGAAATCTTGACTGCAATCTCCTCCCTAAGGGTTCGGATATAAATGCAGCCGGTATTTTTGCCTCTGTGGAGCAGCTTGGGATGTATCCGGTAACCGATCTGCAGAGTATCTTCTTTAAAATCTTTTTCCGACGCCTTCCGCATCATCAGCTCCAGGAAGTTTCCCTCCGCCTCTATCTCAACTTCTACATAACCCCAAGTGTTTTTCTTCACTTCAACGGTATCTACGACCACCGCCTCCGGCACCCGATAGCTCCGGTCCCTGTCAGTCACAGACAGACTCACCGGTTCTTTCACCTGAAGATCCGTCAGGAACTCTTCCAGAAGGTTTTCCCGGTTTCTGTGCCCCTTTAATCCCTCATAGACGGTTCTCGTGTGGATATCCTGCATAAAGGGCGCCTCTGTAAACTCCTGGTACTCAAAAAGCCTTAAGGCCGTTTCCCGGTCTCTGCGGGCCAGATTTGCGTAATCTCTGGCTGTCTTCAAATTTCCAAGAGCCTGTCCGGACACCCCAAACTGGGCATGGAACAAAAAGGGGACTTCCACTTCCCCTCCGTTGGTCACGAGAAAAAAACTTCCCTCGATCTCATCCCCGCTCTCCAGAAATTCCGTATCTATCTCATAAGCAACCCGGTTGCGAAGGCCGCCAAAGGCACTGTTGAGCACCTTCACGCGAAAATGGCTGGAATAAGCCAGCCCCTTGATATTCAGCCCGTTGGTGCTGGTAATGCTTATCTCCCCCCGCACAGAGGTTCCCACGGGAACCTGCTCATCCAGTTGCTGAGGGTTGATAGTCATCCTTGGCATCTCCGGGTCAATGATCCCCTTCGCCAGACGGTTGATTCGTTCTCTCATTCTACCACCTCAAAAGGTATTCTAACATATTCCGACAATATTTTAAAGATACAAAGGTCAAAAAAGGCGCCCTGGTCCGGCTCCCTTTTCAGCCCTACGTCAGGGCAAAAATCGATCCGGCAGGACGCCCCTGTTTATCTTTCATCCGGCTGTATTGCTTCTTGTCTTTCGGCAATCTGACGCACCCGGATATTGACATATGTCCTGATGACCTTCACAGCTAAAATCACAATGAATACCGGAAGCACCACCGTGAGGACAATCTTATACTTCAAAAAACGCAGTTTCCGTTCCATCTGAGAAATCTCTCTCTTTAAGGTTTCCAGCATTCCCATCCTCCTCTATGTGCTCATCAAAGACTTCATTGCAAAAGCATAGATCTCCTGGCTTTTTTCTCTCCACTGACCGCACATGGTCTCCGCCTGCTCTTTATCCGGGACGGACAGGTTCAACTCAATCAGCACAGCTTTCCCTTCCCGCACCTCGCAGTGGACAATGTAATCCTGGTTCGTAGACTTGTAGTAGTCGGACACAACTCCCACCTCATCGCGAAGGCGGAATTTGTTTTCCTTCATATACTGGTCAATATCTTCTATGATGGCCGCTGAAATCTTTTTTCCGAAAAAGGACAACGTGTCCTCCCCCTCCTGAGTAATCTCATAGCGGCTGCTGTTATGCAGAGTCTCCTTCTTTACCAGACCGGCCTCCAGCAGCTCGCTGAGAGCCTGCTGGAGAGTAAAATAAGTGGTATATTCATGATCAAGGAAAAAATTGGAAAGCTGAGCATTGGTCAGAGGAAAATTGACCTGCTTCAGCATATAAAGAATCATTAATTTGTAAAGGGTCATTGGTTCTGACAACATTGCTCTACTCCTTCAAAGCAAACCACATCCGTCCGTTGGCATGCGCCTTAATTATGCATTATTATACCCGTTTTTTCTTCCGAACGCAATAGCCATAAAACGTCTTCCCTCGTCAGTCCAGCCGGCACGCCTCCGATGACCTGACCGGCCAGCCGGCTTTTGGCCTGCTGAAGTGTAAGGATGCTCTCTTCTATCGTGTTCTTCGTGATAAGCTGGAACACGCTGACCTGCTTTTCCTGTCCGATCCTGTGAGCCCGGTCTGTTGCCTGATTCTGAGCCGCCACGTTCCACCAGGGATCATAGTGGATCACCATATCCGCCGCTGTCAGGTTCAATCCGGTTCCACCGGCCTTCAGCGAAATCAGGAACACCGGCGTCCCATCTTTCTGAAAGGAATCTACCATGCGGAGCCGCTCTTCTTTAGGCGTATCTCCCGTCAGCAGATAAGAACCGATTCCGACTGTCTCCAGTCTTTCCCGAATCAGTGCCAGCATGGAGGCAAACTGAGAAAACAGAAGGATCTTATGGCCTCCCGCCGCCCCGTTGGCTACCAGCTCCATACAGGTCTCCAGTTTTGCTGAGCGGCCTTTATAATTGTCGTAGCACAGCCTGGGATCACAGCAGATCTGCCGCAGTCTGGTCAGCTTCGCAAGAATCTGAATCCTGTCTGACGGGGAACTCCCGCTCTCCGCCTCCAGCCAGTCCTGTAACTGCTTTGCATTGGCCGCATACAGTTTTCTCTGCTCCCCCTCCAGCTTGGAGTAAACGACAGTCTCCAGCTTGTCCGGCAGGTCTTTCAGAACGTCTTTTTTGATCCGTCTTAATATAAACGGGCTTGTGAGTCTTTTCAGCCCTTCCAGGGCTTCTGTGCTGTTTTCCTTTACAGCCGGCACCTCAAAATCCCTCTTAAATCTCTGATAGCTGAATAAGAAACCCGGCATCAGATAATCAAAAATACTCCAAAGTTCACCCAGACGGTTTTCAATCGGTGTCCCGGTCAGGGCAAAACGGGTTTGAGAGCGAATTTTTTTTACCGCTCTGGCATTCTGGGTTCCGGCGTTTTTGATAAACTGAGCCTCGTCTATGATCTGAAATCGAAAATCGAGCTGACTGTAAAGAGCAATGTCTCTCCGGAGCAGATCGTAGGAAGTGATCAGGATCTGGATCTTCTTCCCATCAGTTCCTTTGGCGGCATTTTCCAGAACAGCCGCTCTCTCCCCGGCAGTCCCAGCCACAGGGCAGACCACAAGCTGGGGAGCGAACTTTTTAAACTCATATTCCCAGTTATACACCAAAGAAGCCGGACAGACCACCAGAGACATCCGCGTCTCCTTGGCCTCTCCGTATACTGCCAAAAGCAGGGAAATAACCTGGACAGTCTTTCCAAGCCCCATGTCATCGGCCAAAATCCCTCCAAATCCATTGTCATCCAGTGTCCGTAGCCACCGGTAGCCATACTTCTGATATCCTCTCAGCACTGTGGCCAGGGAGAGCGGAATCTGATATTCTGCATCCTCCGCCGACTTCATTCCCCGGACAACGGCCTTAAAAAGCTGATCCCGATAAAAAGGAATGTTCGGTTCCTCTTTAAACAGGGAATCCAGATATAAAGCACGGTAAAGCGGAAGCCGCAGATGACCGCTCTGGATCTCATTCTTTGAGAGAGCCAGATCCTGAGACAGCTTTGCAACTGTCAGCAGACCGCCGCTGTCCAACTGTAGAAATTCTCCGTTCTTCAGCCGGTAATACTTTTTTTTCAGCCGGTAAGCTCCGAGAATTTTTGCCAGCTCCGCCCCGGTCATGTCCTCTATGCCAATCTGCAGATCCAGCCAGCCCTGGGAAGCCGTAACACCCGCCTGCATTCCTTTCACCTTTTTAATTTTCCACTTGCTTACTTCGTCTGAGAGAAACACTTCCCCCAACTGGCGAAATTCGTCAATCCCTTCCGACAGAAGGCGGTAGAGGGCGTCTTCATCATCCTGTATCACAAGCCGCTCATCGCTGGCATCTTTATATTTAAAATATCTGGTTATCGTCTGACTGATTCGGAATTCCCCCGGCACATCACGGCAGATGCTTCGCGGAACCATCTCGTCCTCAATAGGATGAAACGAATAGTCCCCATATGACAGAAGCGGCTCCATGGAAATGTTCCCGTTTCCGCTGCTCTCAAAGTAAAATCTTGCCCTGAGAGGCTCCCTCCGGTAGCTTTCCCAGTCTACGCCCTCGCTCTCTATTATGGCGTACGGCTCGATCCGCTTCAAAACCCTCTCATAAAAAAGCGGGACATCCCTGTCATTGACAGAAGCCGTTTCCCCCGGCAAAGCCGCCATTTTCTCAATAAACAGGCTCATGACCCGGCTGCATTCCTCATCACACCGGCAAATCTTTCCCTGATTCTCCAGATAGAGATGGCGCTCTCCCATAAAGCTGAAACGGTATCCATCCAGAGAGACGCTGAGACCATCCCTTCCTTTCTTCTTTACCCAAACCTTGAAATCAGGGTTGAAATGGCTTACCAAAAATGGCTCCGCCGGACCCTCCTGGATTCTGACATCTACGTACTGATCCATCACCATACCAAAAAAAGAATCGATATTCTCCCTGTTCACCGTCAATTCCCTGAGAATCGGCCTGGTCTCGTAAGCAGTTTTCCTAAACTGGCTGTAATATCCCTGAAAGGTATGGACCGTTTCGATAATGAATTCCGCCAGAGGCCGGCTTTCCGGGACAAAAGCTTCCAGGCTGTGATGGAACGCAAGATTTTTCCCATACTCCGCCAGTGCTCCCATCTCTATGGCTTTGACAAAGGCAGTCAGATCTTTTAATATATAAAACCGGTCTCTGCCAATCTTAAATTCCAGTCTCAGGTTCTTTCCTTTTCCGCCTACCAAAAGAACTGGCGCCAGACGGACTGAGCTATTTTCTTCTTCCTGAATGATCCTGGCCACTTCCCGATTCGTGTATTCGCGGATCAGGGATCGCACCTCCTGATCTGTATAGACCGGCGCTCCATCCCGGGTCTGTCCTTTTTCGTATCTGTCAAACAACGTTTTTGCATGGACACAGGGCCCTTTATAAGAATTTCCCTCTGCACAAGAACAAGAGTAGTCGCTAAGCTGACTACCCTTGACATAAATTCTCGTCTGATATAATTTCCCCTGGTCCTCCACCAGGCCTTTGACCTCCGCTTCCCCTTTCCAGAAAGTGTTGGTCTTTATTTCAGAAATATTCAAATTTCCGCCCCCTGGCCCCTCTACATTCTCTCCGGAGCCTCAATTCCCAACACGCCGATACAAGCTGTCAAAACCGCCATTGTCAGCGTAATCAATGCAACATAACCTGCCTGACGCTCTTTGTCTTCTTCAGACAGGATCTTGGTATCGTGGTAAAAACGATTGAACTCATTGGACAGCTCATAAATGTACTGGCAAATCTTGTGCGGAGCCAGTTCAGCGAAGCTGGTCTCCATCACCTCATTGTATTTCATAAGCTGAAGTACCAATCCCTTTTCCGACTCGGAAGCCGGAGGTAGAATGGAAGCGTGAACGGCATCTCCGCCGTTTTCCCGATACTTGTTGAGAATCGATTTAATTCTCACAATCGTATACAGGATATACGGGCCGGTATTACCCTCAAAAGAGATGAAGCGGTCAATGTCAAAAATATAATCCTTAGCCGCCTGATTGGAGAGATCGCCGTACTTTAAGGCTGCCAGGCCTACAATCTTCGCCGTCTCTCTGGCCTCTTCCTCGGAAACTGTCCTGTTTTCCATAATCCGCTTAAAAACTTCCTCATCAATGCTGGCAATCAGATTCTCCAGTCTCATAACCCCGCCGTCTCTGGTCTTAAACGGCTTTCCGTCTTTTCCATTCATGGTTCCAAATCCGAGGAACGTCATAGGCTGGTCTTTCGAGACAATCCCGGCTTTCTTCGCCACACGGAAGACCTGTGTAAAATGGAGATTCTGCCGTTTATCTGCAATATAAATATAGCGGTCCGGATGGAAATCCTTCTCTCTTTCAATGATCGTAGCCAGATCTGAGGTGGCGTACAGCGCCGCCCCATCGGATTTTCTTACGATGCAAGGCGGAAGTTCTTTCGTATCCCCCGGTTCTCCAATATCCACCACCAAAGCTCCCTGACTCTCGTAAGCCAACCCCTTGCCGATCAGATCCTCAATCAGACCCGGAATATACGGCTGGGCATCGCTTTCCCCTTTCCACAGATCAAAATCTACGTTAAGGCTGGCATAATTCTTTTTCAGATCTGCCAGAGACACCGCCATGATATGCTTCCAGATTGCCCGGTAAGGCCGGTACCCGTTCTGAAGCTTAAAGGTGGCGTTCTGCGCCCTCTCTTTAAACGCCTCATCTTCCTTGGACCTGGCGCTGGCTGCAGGATAGATCTCTTCCAGCTCGCTGATCGTAAACGGCGGTTCTGAAGGGTATTCCCCCTGGTAACTTTCATCAAAATAGATCAGATCCGGCTTTCTCTCACGGAGTTCCTCTATTATAAGTCCCATCTGAAGACCCCAGTCTCCCAGATGGACATCGCCGATAACCGTATGGCCCAGGGCTCGTCCCATCCGTTTGATACTTTCTCCTATCACTGCAGATCTAAGATGGCCGATGTGCAGAGGTTTTGCCACATTTGCTCCGCCGTAATCCACTATGATCGTCTCCGCAGGGACCGCCAGATCCAGCCCTAAACGGCTGTCTCCGGACATTGTATTTAAATATTCCGCTGCAAAATCTTCCCTGATCTTCAGGTTAATAAATCCCGGCATAACCGCTTCTGCCATTGAAAAAAGGGCTGAGTCTTTCAGCTTTTCTGCAACATCATTAGCGATATCAATGGGTTTCTTTTTATATGCTTTCGCCGCAGCCATAGCGCCATTGCACTGGTATTCGCAAAGGTCCGGCCGATTGGACAGAACAACTTTAGCGAACCTGTCCTCATAACCGCTGTCTGCAAAAGCCTGTTTTAATTCCTCTTCCATCATGGTAAGGACTTTTTTCATAATCCTGCGTCTCCTGTTCTTTTCCAAATCTTTCCATTTATTTTAAAACTGAATCTTTATTATACCTAATATCCCCCAAAAAATCAATGGGTGAGTTCTCACCCCAGGACATTGGCAATTCTCGGGATGTCGGTCCTGTCGTTCCACACGCTGACCGTCACGCCTCTCCCTGTACCGTCTCCGTGAATTATCCGCCCATCACCTATGTAGATTCCCACGTGGCTTACAGAAGCAAGAGAAGAACCGTACGCCACAAGATCCCCGACCCGCATTTCCTCCGGAGCCCTGGCAGTCCCCATGGCAGCCTGCTGGGCAGACGTTCTTGGCATCTCAAGATCTGCTGCTTCAGCCATCACGTATTTTACAAACCCGGAACAATCCACCCCTGTAGCCGGATCTGTTCCTCCAGATACGTAGCGGCTTCCCAAAACCTCCATAGAGGTCTTAATCAGCTCTGCAAATTCGATATCGTTCTCGGGAACCGTCCAGGTGCTCTTCACTGTGATCTCCCCCGTGTTCCCATCCAGATAAGCTGCATGGCCGTCATAAACGATTTCGATCCATCCGTTTTCCATCTGATTTGCCACCCGATAAACGGTCCTGGGATACGCGTAACCGTAGCTGTCTGCGCTGCCGGGAGCTGTCTGGATCGGCACGCCGACCTGTCCTGTGATTTCCGCGATTGTAACCGTCAGCTTGACCTCCGCCATGCCTTCCGGGACATCCGTTTCAGAAAGGTTCTCTCCAGACTGTCCGGCGGCCACATCCTGACTGGTGTGGTGGATCGTTGCCCCTGACGCCTCCGCCAACCCGGCCCCCGGCCCTGCCTCCTCCGCAAATACCGGAAAAACGGACTGGGAAAGCACCCATAATCCTGCCAAAAAAGCTACCCCTGATTTCCACCATATTCTTTTCATTCGTACCTCCTTACGGTTTCCGGCAGTCCCTTTTCCTAAAAAAATACAGACAGGAAAGGCTCTCCCTTCCTGCCTGTTTCTTAACCGCCCGTGTGCGATGCATACAAATATTCGGTTTTCCCGATTCTGTATTACAAGTTATACTCTGGACAGATATTCTCCTGTTCTGGTATCAATCTTCAGCTTATCTCCCTGATTTACAAATAAAGGCACTGCGATGACTGCGCCAGTTTCTACAGTAGCCGGCTTTGTAGCTCCGGTTGCGGTATCGCCCTTAAATCCCGGCTCAGTTTCCGTAACTTCCAGCTCTACAAACAGCGGAGGCTCTACAGAGAATACGTTTCCGTTATAGGAACAAACCTTAACCATCTCATTTTCCTTTACAAACTTTAAAGCATCTCCGATGGTTTCCGCATTTAATGCAATCTGATCGTACGTATCTACGTTCATAAAGTGATACAGGTCGCCGTCTGAATACAGATACTGCATATCTACTCTGTCGATTCTTGCTGCCGGGAACTTCTCTGTCGGCCGGAAGGTCTTCTCAACCACACCGCCACTGATCACGTTCTTTAACTTTGTTCTTACAAAGGCTGCGCCTTTTCCCGGCTTTACATGCTGAAACTCAATGATCTGTACTACCTGTCCATCAATCTCCAAGGTAACACCGTTTCTAAAATCTCCTGCTGATATCATAAAGATATTCCTCCTGTCGTTCAACTCTTAAACCTAACTTATTTTATAATAGAATCCATGTATTTTCAACTCTTTTTTCATAATTACTGCAAAAACCGCAAAATTTCTTCCGCGATCTTTCCCGGAGTCTTGCCGTCTGTGGCCACTGAAATATCCGCCGCCTGATTATAAGAAGCCTTCCGTTTCTCCATCAGCTCTCCAATCCCGGAAACGTTCATCCGCCCTTTCAGATTGGGTCTCGTATCATCTCCCTTTACCCTCTCTAAAACCGTCTCCGGTTCGGCCGTCAGCAGCACGATCCGGCCGCAGCTCTTCATAATCTCCACATTCTCTTTTCTTAAAACAGCACCTCCGCCGCATGATACGACGGAAGGAGCCTCCAGACGGATCTGTCTCAGAAGATCTGTCTCTAAGTCCCGGAAATATTCTTCCCCATAATGGCTGAAGATATCCCGGATCTCCATTCCTGTTTCCTTCTCAATGCGCTGGTCCATCTCCAGCCCGGAGCAGCCACAACGGGCCGACAATTCGGCGCTTACCGTCGATTTTCCGGTTCCCATGAAGCCGATGAGGAATACATGATTTTTCAGTTTCCCTTCTTCCGGGCACATTCCCTGGTGGATCGTATCCAATACCGTTTCCACAGCAGACACGTCCATCTGTCCAGGGGCCGAGGCAGCTCCCGCGCTGGCAAACGTCACCGACGATCCGAATACTTCTCCGGACAAGCGGCTGATGACCCCAAGTCCCCCCATAGCCATTGAAATCAAAGGGCTGTCCCATCTCCGGGACGCTTCCTCAGTGGCAGACAGAAGTGTCAGGACGTCCTCCGCTGTCTCCGGCATTACCGCAATCTTCAGAATATCTGCCCCTGCCTGGCTCATTGCCTCAAACCGGCGGAGAAGTGCTTCCCTGGGCGGCGTCTTAGAAAAATCGTGGCTGGACATCACGATCCCCGTGCCGGCAGATCGAGCCTTGGAGGCAATGGGTGCCATGTCTTCTGCTGCTGTTTTTCCGCAAAAGGATCCTTCTACAAAAACTGTAAATAATTCCAGGTCTATCAGATCCGCCAAACCGCTTTCCGCCACAGCTTCGTTTAGTTTCAGATATTCTTCCCGGTCTATTTCCTGTTCTCCGCCCTCTTTTGTGGTTCGGAAGGTAAACAGCAAAGGCCTTTTCTTAAATTTCTCCCTCAGTTTTCTTAAAACGGCAAGTGTATGTTCCGTACAGACTGCTTCCTGATACCAGTCTGCACGCCACTCTACCAGATCCAGGGGCGTTGTCTGCAACTCATCTGCCTTGTCCAAAATCTCCTTCTCTGTCCTTCCAACAATCGGAACGCAGATCTTGGGCCTCCCCTGTCCAATGGCAGTGCCTCTGAGCACGATCGGTTTTGCCATTCTCCTATCCTCTTTTCTTTCTGTCTTTTTTCAGTCTTCTCTTGTAAAAGTACAGAACCAACTTTTCCGGTATCCTTTTCAGTACAATCTGAATTTCCTCTCTGGGATTAATCGGATTTACCAGAATACTGTAAATTCCTGTCCGGTTTGCTCCCCAGATATCTGTGAAAATCTGATCGCCGACGCAGATAGTGCTTTCTCTGTCTGTGCCCATTTTTTTCATCGCAGCTTCATATCCTCTGACTGACGGCTTTCCAGCCTTGTATACATACCAGGCCCCAACCGTCTGAGCAAAAGCCTTTACCCTTGGTTCTTTATTGTTGGAGACCAGACAGGCCTCCATGCCCAGAGATTTCAGATGGGAAAACAGCTTTTTCGCATTTTCATCTGCCGGAGCGTCATGGGGAACCAGCGTATTGTCCACATCGAAAATGACTCCTCTGATCCCCCGATCTCTCCATTCCCCAAAAGGGATCTGATACGTACTCTCCACACGCTGAGACGGATACAATTGTTTAAACATAAATCACCTTGTCTACGGATCAGCCTGCTCTGCAGCGCTGATGCTATTTTTTTAGTAGTTTCCCCAATTCTTCCATAAAAGTATTGACATCCTTAAACTCCCGATAAACAGAAGCGAAACGAACGTAAGCCACTTCATCCAGCTCTTTCAGCCTCTCCATCACCAGTTCTCCAATCACTGAGGTGGGGACTTCTTTTTCTTCCAGATTAAAAATCTCATTTTCAATGCTGTCGATCATGGCATTGATCTGCTGGGTAGATACCGGCCGTTTGTGGCAGGAGTGCACGACTCCCGCTTCGATCTTTGCCCTGTCATAGGGTTCCCTGGAATCGTCTTTTTTAATAACCATAAGCGGCATTGTCTCCAGCTTTTCGTAGGTCGTAAAACGTTTGCCGCAGGTCTCGCACTGTCTGCGCCGACGGATCGAACTGTTGTCGTCTGCGGGCCGCGAGTCAATCACCTTGGTATCTGCTGCATTGCAAAATGGACATTTCACTGTTTTATCCTCCTGTCCCTGTTCCGTTTTGGACGCCTGAACCGGCGTCCGATTTTATGTTTATTTTACATGAATACAAGCGAATCTGCAAGTTGATTTTCCCTGTGTAAAGGCTTACGGTCGGCATTTTTCCGATGCCTCTCTTTCCTTCACATCTACCAAGATAATGTCTTCTCCCACCTGACAGATATTGCAGAAGGGGATAATGTATTCCTTTTCCCTTCCCAGAAAACCGCAGATCGTCCCCGGACCGGGGACGATGAGAGCGATTATACACCCGGTCTGCATATTAAAGTCCACATCTCCCACAAATCCCAGGCGCTGGCAGTTGTTAATATTGATAACTTCCTTCGTTTTAAGCTGACAGATCCTCATATACCCTCCGTCAAGAATCCTTTTTTCTCTCTACAGTATATGACAGTATCTGGGGCAAAAGCCTTTTATTTTGTATCTCCTCGAAAGCAATGGGGAAAGGTCAATCAAACATCAAAGCGCCGGCAAATCTCCCATTCTGGAAATCTGCCGGCGCAAACCGTCTGACAGGCTTTAGAACAACGGAACTACCGCTCCCTGATAAGTCTCTTCCATAAAGCTCTTGACTTCGGCGCTGGTAATGGCTTCTACCAAAGCTTTAATCTTGTCTGTATTTTCATCGCCTTCCCTCACTGCTATCACATTCGGATAGGTGGTAGCTCCGATAGACTCGGAATCTTCTACAGCCAGGGCATCGCTCATATTCAGGCCCGCATCAATGGCGTAGTTTCCATTGATGACTGCAATGTCCACATCCGGAAGAATACGCGGAAGCTGAGCTGCTTCGATCTCGGTAATCTGAAGATTCTTCGGATTTTCTGCAATGTCATTTTTGGTTGCTTCCAGGCCTGCACCCTCTTTCAGAGTCAGCAGTCCCTGGGCTTCTAAAAGTGCCAGTGCACGGGCCTCGTTGGTCACATCGTTGGGAACTGCTACTGTGGCTCCATCGGGAAGTTCTTCCAGAGAAGCCGTCTTTCCGGGATAAACGGCAAAAGGCTCGTAGTGGATCTGAGCTGCTGATGCCAGATGAGTGCCGAACTGCTCATTAAAGGATTCCAGATATGGGAGATGCTGGAAATAGTTGGCATCCAGGTCACCGGCTTCCAGAGCATTGTTGGGCTGAACGTAATCGGTGTACTCTCTGATATCCAGTTCATAGCCCTTCTCCTCCAGAATCGGCTTTGCAGCCTCCAGAATTTCTGCGTGGGGAGCCGGACTTGCACCTACTACGATCTTTTCCAGCTCTGCCGGCGTCTCTGCGGCCTCAGTTTCTCCTTCGGATGAAGCAGCCTCGGTTTCCGCCGCCTCAGTCTGTGCTGCCGTTGTCTCTGCAGAAGTCGCTGTGCTGCCGGAGCCGCTGCAGGCCGTCAGCGCTGCCGCTGCCAGCAAAGCAGCCAGCCCTAAACTTACATGTTTTCTCATAATCTTGTCTCCTCCTCTTAATAGAAAATATATGATGTCAGGGGACAGTTCCCCGTCAATCTGCTTCTTATAACATTCTCTCAAACATCTCTGCTACCGGATGCGCTTATCATTCATCTTGGACAGCTTCATGAAAGATTCCTGGATGATCTGAACGATAATAACCATAATAGCTACAGTGATCAGCATAATATCTGTCTGGTACCGGTAGTAACCGTAATTAATGGCAATCGTTCCCAATCCGCCTGCCCCTACGAAACCGCCCATAGCTGTATAGCCAAGGATCGTAGTCACAGAGATGGCTGCACCCACCAGGAGGGAAGGCTTGGATTCCGGAAGCAGCACCTTATAAATAATCTGCCAGGTGGACGCGCCCATAGATTTTGCAGCCTCGATAACGCCTGCATCTATCTCCCGGAAAGAAGACTCCACCATACGGGCAATATACGGTGCTCCGGCTACAATCAGCGGAAACACCAGGGCATTGGGTCCGATGGTCGTTCCCATGATCTTTCTGGTCACAGGAATCAGCATAATCGCCAGAATAATAAACGGCACCGATCTCAGAAGGTTGATGATGATTCCCAGTATTTTCTCAATTGCCGGGACCGGCTTGATCCCATCTTTCGCTGTGACGACCAGAATCACGCCCAGCGGGATCCCTATGATGTAGGAAAAAACAGAGGACATTGCCACCATGTAGATGGTCTCCCAAATTCCTGTTCCTAACATGTTCCAAGTCGTTGCATCAAACTGCATCTTCCCGCACCTCCTCATATGGCACTTTCATAGTACTCAGATAATTCGTGATCCGCCTTGCCTCCGCCTCGTCTTCCGGGAGCTGAACGATCATCTGTCCCATAGCTGTTCCTCCCAGATCTTTGGTCGCAGCATACATAATGTTTACCGCCGTCTTGCAAGCCAGGATCATATTGGCGATAATCGGTTCTGAAGAAGCTCTTCCGTCAAAAATGATTCGGATCTGACGGGTTCCGGTAAACGATACGTTGTCCACAGCATCTCCCAGAATTAACTGGCGCCCAATCTTGGATTTGGGCTGAGAGAAAATATCTGATACCTTTCCCACCTCTGCAATGTGGCTCTGATCGATGATTGCCACCCGGTCACAGATGGCTTCAATGACTGCCATCTCGTGAGTGATCACAATAACGGTTACGCCCAGTTCCTGATTGATTCTCTTCAAAAGCTGGAGGATAGATTTTGTCGTGTTGGGATCCAGGGCGCTGGTGGCCTCGTCACACAGCAGTACTTTGGGGTTTGTAGCCAAAGCTCTTGCTATCGCTACTCTCTGCTTCTGTCCTCCGGACAACTGTGCCGGATACGCCTTCATCCGATCTTCCAGTCCTACCATGCGGAGAAGTTCCTCTGCTCTCTTTCTGGCATCCGCCTTGGGCACACCTGCGATCTCCAGAGGAAAACAGACATTTCTCAAAACGTTCCTCTGTGCCAGGAGATTGAATTGCTGGAAGATCATTCCCATGGATCTTCTGGCCATTCTCCTTCCCTTTTCATCCAAGGCCCCCATATCCTGGTTTTCAAAAAGGACCTTGCCAGCGGTGGGGATTTCCAGAAAATTGATGCACCGGACCAGAGTGCTTTTTCCTGCTCCGGACAGTCCGATGATTCCAAAGATCTCTCCCTTTTCAATTGTCAAATTGATATCATCCAGGGCAGTAACCGGGCCGTTTGCAGTGTGAAACTGTTTCCCCAGGCCTGCCAATTCGATGATGGGCTCTGATGCCATAGTATCTTCTCCCTTTCATAGTTATAATTATGCCGCCTGATGCGGTGTTCCGTTTGTAATGTGCAAGGAACAAAGAGTTCCCTGTGAAATATAAAAACGGGACCGCAAGTCTAGCACAGACCTGCGACCCCGCAATCTAT
This sequence comes from uncultured Lachnospiraceae bacterium, assembly GCA_904395885.1. Lineage (GTDB taxonomy): Bacteria > Bacillota > Clostridia > Lachnospirales > Lachnospiraceae > UMGS1370. Next base: position 8,467 of record CAJFOF010000007.1, on the reverse strand, counting down.
CTCTCTGGACTTTGATTTCAGCCCAAATCTTCTACGTTCATCACACCATCCATACAGTCAGACCTGCGTTCTGTTTTTCATGCATACGAACATTCGGCACATACCGCACATGCCGTTCATCATGTCCATATTCATCTGCATGAATAAAACCTGACGCATATTATCCTCCTGTCCTTCTGACTGTGTAACGAATCAGAACTGCATTTGTTATTTTGTGATTCTATTACAGCGGTAGCATTTTGTCAAGCGTTTTTTATTTCAAAGAACATGCATTCGGACGGCATTCCGATATCTGACCTGCAACGTCTGTCTATGAGCAGAGATCAATGATGACCTGGGCAAACATTTCTGCCGACAGAATCAATTCATCCACCACTGCAAATTCATCCGCTCCATGCATCCGGTTGTCCGTTCCCGGCATAGATGCGCCAAAAGCAACTCCGTTTTTCAAATTATGGACATAGGTGCCTCCACCGATGGCCAGACACTCTCCTTTCCTTCCGGTATAATCCTCATAGGCCCGAAGAAGTGTTTTTACAAAATCAGAGTTCCCATCCACATGGTGCGGAGGCGTCATGGTCTTATTGTGAAGAGTCAGGCCCGCCCCGGCCATATTTTTGCGAACCACTTCAAGAGTATTCTCCTCATTGGAGCAGATCGGACACCGGCTGTCGAACATTCCATCCAGGCTTCCCTCATCAACATTCAGCATAGTGAAAGCCAGAGTCAGTTTTCCGGACAGATCATCTTCCATCTCAATGCCAAGTCCTTTTCCGGAGACATCCCCGTGGGGAATCAGATCCCGAAGCTTCTTCAAGTGCTCTGTCTGCGGGCATTCTGCCAGGGGCAGCCGGCAAACCAACTCCAAAAGAGCAGTCAGCGCATTGTTGCCTTCCTCCGGTGTGGACGCATGGGCACCTGCTCCTACCGCTGTGATCGTATAGATCGGATCATCTTCCAGGGAATCCTGAGCTGTCAGAACAAACTCCACACCTACTTCTTTTTCCATCTCATCAATAACTCCGCGGATCACGTTCAGATCCATATCACCCAGCTCAATGGTGGCAGATGCTTTTCCCGGAACCACATTGGATTTAATCCCTGCTTCAAAAGACAGCAGCCTGGGGAGTGCTTCCGATTCATCCCACTCTCCTGTAAAATGGCCTGCCAGTCTTCCCTTTTCGATATTTACCACCGGAAACTGGCCATCTGGTGAAAAAGTCATGGGGGCTTCCGGCTCTGCGTCGTAATAGTGCTCAATATCAGAACTTCCGCACTCCTCATCGGTTCCCAGAATCAGGCGCACATTTTTCTTAAGAGGAATCCCCAGTTCTTTTACACAGCGCATTGCGTAGAGAGCGGCTACTGCCGGGCCTTTATCGTCTGCAGTTCCCCGTCCGTAGATCCTGCCGTCTTTTACAACAGGATTAAAAGCCTCAGTGACCGTCCAGCCCTCGCCGGCCGGAACGACATCCAGATGGGCAAGGATATCCAGTTGGCGCTCCATAGTTCCAAAATCGACCGCCCCCACATAGCTGTCGTAGTTCGTAGTCGCAAATCCGTATTTTTCTGCCATCGACAGGGCGGTGCCCAGAGCACGGAACGCTTCCTTTCCGTAAGGCATTCCTTCTTTATAGGCCGCCTTTTCGCTTGGGATACGGCAGAGCGTGCAGATATCCTCGATCATCTCTTGCCTGTGGGCCTCCATATACTTTTTAATGTCTTTCTGGTACATAACAATCCCGTCCTTTCAATTTGAATGTCTTATTCCTGTGTCTTATTTTTCCAGCATGGAAGCAAGGATTTCATTGACCATTCTGCCATCTGCTTTTCCTTTTACCCTTGGCATCAGTTCCTTCATAATCCTGCCTTTATCCCTGGAAGATGGCGCTTCGATTCCCAGATCCGTCAAAACCTGTCTGATGACTTCTCTGATCTGCTCTTCGGACATATCCTCCGGCGCAAATTCCTGATAAACTGCCAGACGTGCAGCAGCCTCCCGCCGGATATCCTCCCGGTCCTCCGGAGCCAGCTCATAGGTTTCTTTGGTCTGCTTAATTTCCTTCTTTACTACGGCGTTTTCCTCTTCCTCGGTCAGAGGGGAACGCTTGTCGATCTCAGCATTCTTCAGAGCGCTCAGAAGCATGGACAGAGAGTCCTTCCGCTCCTTATCCTTCGCCTTCATAGCGGCAACCATAGCGCTTCTAACGATCTCAATCTTCGTCATATTCTATCTTCCTTTCCTGTCAATTGGTTCCAAATTCACTGAGCACAAGACCGGGATTTCTCTCCTCCACCATGCCCACACTCCAACTATTTACAAACAGAAGCAGCGGATTTCCTTTGAGATCCTTGACTCTCTTCATATCCGACGTTCCCTGAATCCGCTCCACATCGATCTCATTTTTATTCTCTACCCAGCGAATATATTCGTAGGGCAGCCGATCCAGACGAACCTCCACATTATACTCATTCTGAAGGCGGTAAGTCAGCACCTCAAACTGCAGGACGCCGACCACACCGACAATGATCTCCTCCATGCCGGTATTAAATTCCTGGAATATCTGAATTGCACCTTCCTGTGCAATCTGGTTGACGCCTTTCAGAAACTGCTTCCGCTTCATAGTGTCAATCTGACGGACTCTCGCGAAATGCTCCGGGGCAAAGGTAGGAATTCCCTCAAACTGGAATTTTTCATTGGAGAGACACAGGGTATCGCCGATGGAGAAGATACCCGGATCAAAGACGCCGATAATATCGCCGGCATAAGCCTCCTCTACAATCTTTCTGTCCTGAGCCATCATCTGCTGAGGCTGGCTGAGACGGATCTTCTTTCCGCCCTGGACATGGTTGACCTCCATTCCGGCCTCAAATTTTCCCGAAACAATCCTCATAAAGGCAATTCGGTCCCTGTGAGCCTTATTCATATTGGCCTGGATCTTAAAAACAAAAGCAGAAAAATCTTCCTTAAAAGGGTCGATCTCCCTGGTAATGGCTTTTCTTGGAAGCGGAGAGGTCGTCATTGTAAGGAAATGCTTTAAAAACGTCTCCACACCGAAATTGGTGAGGGCAGAGCCGAAAAATACCGGAGAGAGTTCTCCCGCCCGGACTCGTTCCAAATCAAATTCATCGCTGGCCCCGTCCAGCAGGTCGATTTCCTCTAAAAGCTGTTTATGAAAATCTTCCCCAATCAGCCCGTCTACGTCGGTGCCGTCCACGTCGAAATCCTGGGATGCCACCTCTTTCTGGCCTCCCATGGCGGCCGCGAAGGTGGTGATTGTTCTGGTATTCCGGTCATAGACTCCTTTAAAACTCTTTCCGCAGCCAATAGGCCAGTTTACCGGACAGGTGCGGATTCCCAGGACCTCTTCGATTTCATCTACCAGCTCAAAAGGATCCCTGGCCTCACGGTCCATTTTATTGATAAACGTAAAAATCGGAATATGGCGCATCACACAGACCTTGAATAACTTGATCGTCTGCGCCTCCACGCCCTTCGACCCGTCGATTACCATGACAGCCGAATCCGCCGCCATCAGAGTACGGTAAGTGTCTTCCGAGAAATCCTGGTGTCCCGGCGTATCCAGGATGTTGATACAGTATCCGTCATAATTAAACTGCATAACAGAAGAGGTTACGGAAATTCCTCTTTCTTTTTCAATTTCCATCCAGTCGGAGACAGCGTATTTTGCCGCTTTTCTTCCCTTTACAGTGCCAGCCAGGTTGATCGCACCGCCATAGAGAAGAAATTTCTCCGTCAAAGTCGTTTTACCCGCATCCGGGTGAGAAATAATCGCAAAGGTTCTTCGTTTTTTAATTTCTTCAGCAATGTTCGCCAAGGGTCTGTCCTCCAAAAAATCATCGAAATCCAAACGTATTTATGCCCTAAAAGATAGACGCCCTGAGCAAAAGCCGAGCGTCCCACGATTCTATGATGCCCCCGATCTCAAAGTCACCTTTCATGCCTGTATGAAAACATGGCCTTCTGCCGCTGGCGTCACTGCATAATACAGTTTCATTCTATTATTATTATCCAATAAAGTCAAGCTGTTCTTTATCTTCCGGAGCTTGTTCATTGTTATTGATCCATCATTCTGCTTATCTCTGTCAGCAGTCGGTCAGCCACAGCTTCTTTTTCCATCAGCTCCAGCTCCACTTCCTGGTTTTCTGTGATAAGTGTTACGACATTGGTATCCACGCCAAAGCCAGCCCCCTTTACCTTCAGGCTGTTGGCTGCCACCATATCAAGGTTCTTCTTTTTCAGCTTTTCCCTGGAATTTTCCACAAGATTCTGAGTCTCCATGGAGAAGCCGCAGAGGAACTGGCCCTCTCTCTTGTGCTCTCCCAGCCATTTCAAAATATCATCCGTTCTCTCCAGTTCCAGCGTCAGAGTTCCACCTTTCTTCTTGATTTTTTCCGTCTCCGTCACTGCCGGACGGTAGTCAGCTACTGCCGCCGCCTTGATAATGATATCCTGCTCCTGGCTGATCGAGGTCACAGCCTCGAACATATCCCGGGCGCTGACCACCTCCACAGTGTTTACGAAACGAGGCCTGGGAAGGGACACAGGGCCTGTCACCAGCGTCACCTGAGCCCCTCTAAGGGCTGCCGTCTTTGCAATGGCGTATCCCATTTTCCCGCTGGAATGGTTGGTCAGAAAACGAACCGGATCCAGTGCCTCCTGGGTCGGTCCGGCTGTCACCAGTACTTTTTTCCCCGTCAGATCATGGGGGTAGGCCACCGCCTTTGCGATATAGTCAAACAGTTCTTCCGGTTCCGGCATTTTTCCGGCTCCGCTGTCGCCGCAGGCCAGGTGACCCACTGCCGGCTGTACAATCTCCATCCCGTACTGGGCGCAGATTTTTATATTGTCCTGGGTGATAGGATTGTCGAACATATTGGTATTCATTGCCGGAGCAATGATCTTGTGGCAGCGGCAGGCCAAAGCCGTCGTAGTCAGCATATCATCCGCAATCCCGTGAGCCATCTTTGCAATCACATTGGCAGACGCCGGCGCTACCAACAGGACATCGGCAATTTTGGCAAGTGATACGTGTTCCACATTGAATTCAAAGTTCCGGTCAAATGTGTCTACCAGACATTTATGCCCTGTCAATGTCTCAAAGGTAATCGGATTTATAAAATTGCAGGCGTTCTTCGTCATCAGAACGTGTACCGATGCTCCCTTTTTTACCAGCATACTGGCAAGACTGGCAATCTTGTAGGCTGCAATGCTTCCCGTAACGCCTAATAATACTGTTTTTCCTTGTAAATTCATGGCAATTTCCTTTCTGGGCGCGCTTTACAGCCGGCCCTTTTCTGTGCTAAAATGTATCAGTTCAGTTATGGCATTCATCATACCATATTCGCCATAATGTGGAAAGGAGTTTCTTCATGATATTAGCCATTGATATGGGCAACACTAACATTGTAATCGGAGGTATTGACGAGGAACGGACTTACTTTGAGGAAAGGATCAATACGGTCCACTCCCGGACCAGCACCGAATACGCCCTTTTAATAAAAGACATTCTGGAACTGCACGGCATCGAACCCAGCCAGATTGAGGGAGGAATTCTTTCATCTGTAGTTCCCCCTCTAAACGCACCGATCCAGTCTGCAGTCAAAAAAGTCCTTGGCCGCCGCCCTATGCTGGTAGGATCCGGAATGAAAACCGGGCTCAACATCATCATGGATAATCCCAAGACCGTAGGCAGTGATCAGATCGTGGATGCAGTGGCAGCCATTCAGGATTATCCCTGCCCCATCGTCATCATCGATATGGGAACTGCCACCACCATGTCTGTGGTAGACAAGAAAGGCAACTACATCGGCGGCGTAATTCTGCCGGGCTTAAAAGTCTCCCTGGATTCATTGAGCGCCAGCGCTGCACAGCTTCCTTTTATCAGTCTGGAAATTCCCGGCCATGTAATCGGGAAAAACACCATTGACTGTATGCGAAGCGGAATTTTATACGGGAATGCCGCACAGATGGACGGGATCATCGACCGGATGGAGGAAGAACTGGGAGAAACACCCTCCATTGTCGCCACCGGTGGGCTGTCCCGTTTCGTGACTCCTCTCTGCCGTCACAAAATACACTACGATGAAGCCCTCCTCCTGAAAGGGCTGCTGATTCTTTACCGAAAAAATACCAACGAACATGAAAAAAGAATATCTGACCATTAACGTATACGATGCTCTCCAGGAGCGTTTTCACTATCTGTTTCAAGAATTTGACAATATCTATATTTCTTTCAGCGGAGGCAAGGACAGCGGAGTATTGCTGAACATGCTGATGGATTTCAAGCGGGCCAATTATCCGGACAGGACGATCGGCCTGTTTCACCAGGATTTTGAAGCCCAGTATTCCGTCACCACCCAGTATATCGACAGAACCTTCAAGCGTCTTCTCCCTGAAGTGGAGGCCTACTGGGTCTGCCTTCCCATGGCCACCCGGACAGCTCTCAGCAGCTATGAAATGTACTGGTATCCCTGGGATGATACGAAAAAGGATATCTGGGTTCGCCCCATGCCTGAGTATCCCTATGTTATCAATCTGGAGCATCCCTTCACCCACTACCGCTACCGGATGCACCAGGAAGATCTGGCCAAACAGTTTGGCAGGTTCTACAAAGAAACCCACGGAAACAAAAAGACGGTCTGCCTTCTGGGAATGAGGGCCGACGAGTCTCTTCAGCGCTACAGCGGCTTTCTCAACAAAAAGTACGGCTACAATGGACTCTTCTGGATCTCCCAGCAGTTTAAGGATGTCTGGTGCGCCTCCCCTCTCTATGACTGGACGGTAAATGACATCTGGACAGCCAACTATCGTTTTTCCTACGATTACAATCACCTGTATGATCTCTATTATAAGGCAGGGCTGACCCCTGACCAGATGCGGGTGGCTTCTCCCTTTAATGAGTATTCCAAGGACAGCCTGAATCTCTACCGGGTGATCGACCCGGAAATCTGGGCAAAACTGGTAGGTCGGGTGCAGGGAGCCAATTTCGGTGCCATCTACGGCCGCACAAAAGCCATGGGCTACCGCTCTGTCACTCTCCCGGAAGGCCATACCTGGCAGTCCTATACCCGCTTTCTTTTGGCGACTCTCCCCAAACGTCTCCAGAGCAATTACATAAAAAAGTTTAATACTTCTATTGAATTCTGGCACAAAACCGGCGGTGGCCTGTCGGAAGAAACCATCCGCGAACTGGAGGAACACGGTTATCCGATCCAACGAAATGGCGTTTCCAACTACACTCTGGACCGAAAATCCCGGGTCATTTTTACAGGTAAAATCCCGGATGATACCGATGACATCAAAAGTTCCAAGGATATTCCCAGTTGGAAGCGGATGTGCATGTGCATCCTGAAAAATGACCACATCTGCCGCTCTATGGGCTTCGGCCTGTCCCGGCAGGAGCAGAAACGAGTCGATCTCATCAAGCAGAAATACGGAGGTTTTATCCATGAGTCCTAAAACATTTGAAAGCCCTGCGTACCACATTATCCCGGTCCCATTTGAAAAGATCGTGCCCAACACCTACAATCCCAACAAGGTTGCTCCCCCGGAAATGAAACTTCTCTATCAAAGTATAAAAGAGGACGGTTACACCATGCCCATTGTCTGTTACCACTCCAAAGAAGATGACCAGTACATTATCGTAGACGGCTTTCACCGCTATCAGGTCATGAAAAACTATCCTGACATTTACGAGAGGGAACAGGGGCTTCTTCCCGTCTCTGTGATCGACAAGCCTCTGGCCAACCGCATGGCCAGCACGATCCGTCACAATCGGGCCAGAGGTTCCCATGACGTAGACCTTATGAGCAACATTATTAAAGAACTCCATGAGATAGGCCGATCCGACGCCTGGATTTCCAAACATCTTGGAATGGACAGAGATGAAATTCTGCGGCTAAAGCAGATCACCGGGCTGGCAGCACTCTTCCGCGACATGGACTTTGGCCTGGCCTGGAGACCGGCTGAGGACGATGAAGAATAGGATCAAACCCCAATTTCCCCTCTTCTGTCCTCATATAGATTCCGTCTTTCAAGGGGGCCAGAAACTCATCCCACTGAGTCTTTCTGGCCCCTTCTTAATATCTCACTTTCATCCCGTTTCCCACAGATAAACATCTCATAAATCATCCAAAATGCGGAGAGCAAACTATCAAACTCCTGCAGAGACACCGCTCTGATCGCAAATCACGTAAAAAATCGCTGTTATACCCTGGCATTATTTTCAAGATTTTTTCTGTATAAATCCTGCCAAATCCGTCCATCATTTACTATGAAAGCCCCGGACGGCGGGAATACGGACTGCGTGCTTGCACGCAAGGATGTATTCACATCGGACGGGCTCGCTGGTATGAGAAATAAGGCCGCTAGGCCGGTTTTCGAATACCTGCGACGATTGCGGGAACGCCGCAGGCGTGCAGCAATCGGCTTTCATAGCATGTT
>CAJFOF010000006.1 GCA_904395885.1 uncultured Lachnospiraceae bacterium | reverse complement strand
GGGGATGTTGGATATAGATCATTTCTTCAAAATGGTCTTTAAAAATCTTCTGTAAAATATTCATAAGACTATTATGCAGGAAAACGACACTTTTTTACAGAATATCTCGCCATAATGGGCCTCTTCGTTTTTCTGGCGCACTACGGGTACTATGGGAATACGGAGACTTACCTCATGAGAGGGCCGATACGCAGAAGAGCTGCCGTGCAATAAATAACAGCACGGCAACTCTTGTTATGTCTGTCAAAGAATTTATAATGATTCTGCGATCTCGTAGATCAGACGCTCGGAATCTTCCCAGCCCAGGCAGGGATCTGTGATGGATTTGCCGTAGCAGTCCTCGCCGATCTTCTGGCTGCCGGGTTCGATGTAGCTCTCAATCATCAGACCTTTTACCATGGTCTTGATGTTGTCGCTGTGGCGGCGGCTGTGCAGAACCTCCTTGGCGATACGGATCTGCTCCATATACTTTTTGCCGGAATTGGAGTGGTTGGTGTCTACGATGCAGGCGGGATTTGCCAGATTCCGCTCGCTGTACAGCTCATACAGAAGGTTGAGATCCTCAAAATGATAGTTGGGGATCGTCTGGCCGTGCTTATTGACAGCGCCCCTGAGGATGGTGTGAGCCAGGGAATTTCCTTCAGACTGTACCTCCCACCCGCGGTAGATGTAGTCGTGGCTGTGCTGTGCCGCCACAACGGAATTGAGCATAACGGACAGATCGCCGCTGGTGGGGTTCTTCATTCCCACTGGGACGTCGCAGGCGCTGGCGACCAGGCGGTGGAACTGATTCTCCACGGAACGGGCCCCCACTGCAATGTAGGACATCATATCATTCAAATAGCGCAGATTTTCCGGGTACAGCATCTCGTCTGCAGTGGTCAGACCGGTTTCCTGCAGCACGCGCATATGCATTTTCCGAATGGCAATCAGCCCTTTGTAGATATCCGGCTTTTGCTCCGGATCTGGCTGATGGACCATGCCTTTGTATCCTTCGCCGGTGGTCCGGGGTTTATTGGTATAGACACGGGGAATAATAATGACCTTTTCTGCGACTCTTTCCTGGACCTTTACCAGGCGGCTGGTGTAATCGCAGACAGCATCTTCGTTATCAGCAGAACAGGGGCCGATGATCAGCAGGAATTTATCACTTTCTCCGGTAAAGACCTTTTTAATCTCCGCGTCCCGTTTTTTCTTAATTTCTGCCAATTCTAATGGCAGCGGGTACTGCTCGCGGATTTCGGAAGGATCCGGCAGTTTTTGAACAAATTTAAATCCCATTTTTGGAACCTCCATTAGTAGTAAAAGTAATTCTAAATTCAATAAAAATACATCCAAGTTTACATTATAATATAGAATTTTCAAATGGGCAAGAAGTTTCTGAGGGGCTTTGGAGGAGGGGAAAGGAATATGCCGACGGCAAGCTGACAACGGCCGAAGTTTTAGGGGATACGGAGACTGCTGTGACAAGAATCGGTTATACCGTGTAAAATGCTGTATAAATCGCCGAAATCTGGTTACGTTAAGATTATAGGAGGTGGCAGGCTTGACAAGAAGATACCGCCTTTCTCACCTGACCGACCGGGACAAGGCAGACAGCATACTGGCCGCGGCCTGCCAGGTAGAAGGCGTAAAAGAGATTACCATATCTGATGATCTGAGGGAAATGGATATCGTGGCAGAGGCGGATGACCTTTCATTTGCCATGGACAAGATCGTCAATATCTGCAGAAACGTTTCTTATGACTGCGAGATTCAATATCTATTCCCCTAAAAAGTAATGAGGAGAAAAGTTCAGGCATCGGCCTGGGCTTTTTTCTTTTTGCGGAAATCAGCCCGCCCTCTCCCTGGTACACTGACGCCAGAATAGTATGATAAAAAATCACACTGTTTTTTCGCCCTACAGGGTGATATTCTGAACATAGAGAGGGGGAAGCAGATATGGAGGGGACATCCTACTACCGGATACCGGCACAGGAGGTAATGGCGTTATCAAAGATACCGATTTTCTGTATGGAAGATCAGCCATCGGTTTTCTACAAGATGGCCCTTGAGATGGCGGAGACGATTGAAGAACACAATCGGGAGGGAAAGAGAACCGTATATATTCTGCCCTTTGGTCCTACCGGGCAGTACCCGTTTTTTGTAGATCTGGTAAATAAGAAACGGATCGACTTAAAACATACATGGTTTATCAGCATGGACGACTGGCTGGGTAAGGATGGCCGGCTGGTGAAATCAAACAGCATTCACTCGTTAAGGCGCAAATTTGAGGCGGAACTGTACTCTAAGATTGCCCCGGAGCTTTTGATGCCTCAGAAGCAGAGGCTTTTCCCGGATCCGGAGAGACTGGGAGACATACCGGAACAGATTCGCCAATTAGGGGGCGTGGATATCTGTTTTGCCGGAATTGGAATCAACGGCCACCTGGGATTTAACGAACCAATGGAGGCTGGGATACAGGAATTTGCCGGTCTGGGGCCACGGATTGTAAAGATATCGGATCTGACCATTGCCGTAAAAGCCTCGTCGGGTTTTCACGGAGCTTTGGAGGATATCCCTGCCTTTGGCGTGACCATCGGCATGAAGGAGATGCTGGAGGCACGCAAGGTAAGCGTGTACTGTTTCCGGGACTGGCATTCCGGCGCCGTCAGAAGGGCAGGATGCGGGCCAGTAACCGCAAGATTTCCCGCTTCGCTTTTACAGCTCCACAGCCATGCGTCCATCACATGCTCTCCTAACGCTTTGGCTCCATGTTACTAGAGGATTGTATGTTGCTAAAAAAGAGAGGTGGAAACCGTTATGAAAAAGAGAAGGACAATGGATAAACGGGTGTGGTCGCTGATTTCCCTTGTGATGTGCCTGATTATCTGGCAGCTTATTTCCGTTTCCAGCGCAGGAGCCGTATTCGCTTCTCCGAAACGGACGCTGATGGCATTTATTACTATGGCGCAGGACGGCACAATCTGGGTCCATATTGGCTATAGTCTCTTCCGGGTACTGGCAGGCTTTGCCCTGGGACTGATCGCTGCGATCCCGATAGCGTTTCTGATGGGATGGTATAAGATCGCTCAGTATTTATTGGAGCCGGTGGTCCAGTTCATCCGCACGATTCCGCCCATCGCTTACATTCCATTGGTTATCGTGGCTCTGGGCGTGGATGAATCTTCAAAAGTCATGGTGATTTTTATCGCTACGTTTCTGGTTATGGTGATTACTATTTACCAGGGCGTGAAGAATGTGGACTCAACTCTGGTAAAAGCGGCAAGGGTTCTGGGCGCCAGGGACAAAGATATCTTTTTCCATGTAGTTGTCCCGGCCTCCTTCCCCTTTGTGCTGACGGCTATCCGGCTGGGACTCTCTGCAGGCCTTACAACTCTGATTGCGTCGGAGCTTACTGGAGCAAGCAAAGGTCTGGGGACAATGATTCAGGAAGCCAGCATGTATTTTCGGATGGATGTAGTGATCATGGGAATCGTGGTGATTGGGATTATCGGACTTCTTTTAAATAAAATCGTACATGCTCTGGAAAGGTGGCTGACAGGATGGCAGGAAACGCATCAGGCAACGTAATTGTAAAAATCGACCATGTGGAAAAAATCTATCAGGGGCGCGCGGGAAATGTAACGGCGCTGAATGGAGTAGATCTGGACATCAGAGAGAATGAATTTGTCAGTGTCGTAGGGCCTTCCGGCTGTGGAAAATCCACTTTGCTCAATATTATTGCAGGATTAGAAGAACCTACCAGCGGAAAAGTCTATGTAAAGGGAAAAGAGGTGGTTGGGACCGGGAAAGAAAGAGGAGTTATTTTTCAGCAGTACGCCCTGTTTCCCTGGCTGACGGTAAAGAAAAATGTAAAATTCGGTTTAAAACTTCAGGGTATCAAGGAGCCTGAGCTGTCAGAGATAGCAGAAAAATATATCCGCTTAGTAGGTCTGGAAGAATTTAGCGAGAGCTATCCCAAAGAGCTGTCAGGAGGAATGAAGCAGAGGGTCGCCATTGCCAGGGCATATGCAGTAAATCCGGAAATCCTGCTGATGGACGAGCCTTTCGGGGCTCTGGATGCACAGACAAGGACCCAGCTTCAGACGGAGCTTTTAAACACCTGGGAACAGGAGAGAAAGACCTGCTTTTTCATCACCCATGATGTGGAAGAAGCGATCATACTGTCCCAGAGAGTCGTGATTATGAGTGCACGTCCCGGACGGGTGAAAGAGGTGATCCCGGTCAACATTCCTTATCCCAGAACCCAGGAGACAAAGATGACAAAAGAATTTTTAGACCTAAAGGTCAGAATATGGGGGCTGGTATACAGAGAATTCCTGGAAGTTCGGAAGTGAGCGTTTACATTTCAAACGGAAAACGTTAAGATGAAAAAGGAGGAAAAGTGATGAAGAAAATCTCAATGTGGATTACAGCAATGGCTCTGCTGGGTATGCTTGCTGGCTGCAGCTCGCAGGGGACGGCCCAGACAGAGGCCCAGTCTGTGGCACAGACACAGGCTCAGGCAGAAGCGGAGACGCCGAGTGAGGTGGAGTCCCAGACTGAGGAAGTGGCTGAGACGACCGCAGAAGAAGCTTTGGAACCGGTTGAGCTGAGGGTAGCTTACCATCCGAATTTTGGCGGAAATAACCTGTATATAACGGCAGAGAAAAATGGTTTTTTTGAAGAAGAAGGATTGATTGTAGAACCGGTGAAGTTTACGGCAGGCCCTCAGGAGGTGGCGGCCATGGTGGCCGGGGACGTAGATATCGGGTATATCGGCCACGGGGCAACCTTCCTGGCAGTACAGAGACAAGTAAATGTATTTTTGACTGAATTTCTGGGAAATGGGGACGAGATTCTTACATATGCGGATTCCGGAATCACTTCTCTGGAAGATCTGAAGGGAAAGACGATAGCCACGGCGCCGGGAACATCAGGTGAGACGGTATTGAACCTGGCATTAGAGAGAGCCGGGCTTACCAGCAGCGATGTCAATATTGTCAATATGGATGCGGCAGGCATGGTGGCCGCTATTGTAGGAAAGAAAGTGGACGCCTGCACCCTTTGGCCGCCCCAGACCACAGAAGTAAGGAAGGCAATGGGGGAAGAGAATATCGTCAGCCTTGCAACCATCGGTGATTTCCGCGATCAGTTCGCTTTTCCGGGGCATTGGGTTGTAACACCAAAGTTCATGGAAGAAAATCCGGATATCATGGTGCGGTTTTCCAGGGCAATGCTGAAGGCTATGGATTACCGGAAGGAACATCCTGAGGAGACGGCAGAAAATGTGGCGGAATTTATAGACGCTCCGGTGGACAGTGTGACAGAAGAGATGAACCGGATTGATCTGTTTGATGCAGATTATTGCTATCAGGTGATGACAGACGGCACGGCGGCCCAGTGGTACGACGCTCTTCAAAATCTGTATGTGAAGGATGGCAGTGTTGAGGCAACGGTGCCTGTGGAAGAGTGGTTCCGCCCTGAATTTGTGAAAGAAGCATACGAGTCTATGCAGAAATAAAGAAAGGATTGCCCATGCTGATCATTATGATGGCATTGATCGCCGCGGTAGCATTGGCTGTAGTCTGCCTGCGCCGGGACAAAATTTCTCTTTTGATCCTGGCGCTGTGCGGCAGCTTTATCGTAATGCTTACAGGCATCGTTATTTATACAGCAAAGATCGGAGGATTTTCCAGAAGCCAGCAGATTACCCTGTTTCTTCTGCCTAAGATCCAACAGTATCTGCAGTATCTCCCTATTTCTCTGGATATTCAAGGATATCTGGCAGCCGTAGGGAGGTGCTGCTTTCCTTGTATTTTGCTTTTAATTGCTCTGAATTATTCCATGAGTTCACTGGTACATCGGCATTTTTGGAGTCTTCGGGTTTTGGCCTTTGGAGCAGGGGTCTGGCTGATTTATTATTATCCTACTGTCTTTCGCTTCTGGGTGAGAGGTAGGTGGGGGCTGCAGCAGTTTATGGGGAACTTGTCACTGATCTGGATCATAGTCTGCGTCTTGTTGGCTATGCTTCTGCTGGTCCATGAATATCGAAATATTTTTATCCCGTATTTTAAGAAAAACTTCCGCTATATCCTGCTCTCTTATGTCAGCATGGCTTTTTTGTATCTGATCTATGGAATCCATGACCCGGCTCAGATCTATCAGTTTTACGGTCTGGAATTTCTTTGGATCTGGCGGGGAAGCTACACCACAGGGATGATGGATTCGTTTACCTGGGCGGCATTAGGTCTGTGCTCCGTATTTTTTGTGATACTGGGATCGATCAATCTTCTGAGATATACGCGGGTGGCGTACAACGAAGATCTGGAGACCGTGTACCTGCAGAGCAAAATCGATCAGACCAGGCTGGGGGCCTCTGTCTTTGTCCACAGCATTAAAAATCAGCTTCTTTCTAACCGGGTACTCAACAAAAAGCTGGATCAGGAATTGGCTCGGCCGGAACCCAGTATCGATAAGATACGGGAACTGGCAGGAGAATTGAATAATATGAATGAAACGATGGTGGCCAGAATGGAGGAACTGTACCGGGCCATAAGGACAAATTCGATCCTCTTAGTTCCCGTTTCGCTCAGGGAGGTGGCAGACGCAGCGATTTCCCGGTTCCATCAAAAATATCCGGACTGCCCCGTTTCTGTTAACATTAAAAATGAGGGAATGATACTGGCGGATAAGGCCCACCTGTCTGAAGCCCTGTATAATCTGCTGTGCAACGGGCAGGAAGCGATTTTGGAGTCAGAGAGGAAACAGCAGGGAGACTTAAGGCTGGTGGTACAGAGCCAAAGACTCCACACGGTACTGGAAATCTGCGATAACGGCAGAGGTATATCCAGGGCCAACAGATTTCGCATTTATGAGCCGTTTTATACCAGCAAGAACACCAGCTATAATTGGGGAATGGGCCTTTACTATGTGAGAAACATTGTAAAAGGCCATTATGGAACTTTAAAAGTGGAGAGCCGCCCTGGGAAGGGGACACATTTTTATATCATGCTGCCGCGGTACGACGGAGGCAGCGACAAGCAGACCGCAAAAGGAGGATCAAAGAATGGCAGGAAAGATCAGGATTCTGATAGCTGAGGATTTTAAACTGCTTCGGGAGGACCTTGAGGAGCTGCTGGATTCCCAGGAAGATATGGAGGCTGTGGGGAGCGCAGAAAGCAAAGAGGGAATTGTGGAGCTGGCGCAAACAATAGAATTTGATCTGATCCTGATGGATATTGAGATGGAACATCTGACCTCGGGCATAGAGGCGGCAGAGCAAATCCGGGAGGACAAGCCGCAGGCCAGGATTATTTTTCTGACAGCCCACGATACGGACAATATGATTTATACGGCGATGGGAGCCGGGGCGATTGACTACATCGTAAAGGGCTGCCCGGATGAGGAGCTGCTGTTTCACATCCGAAGTGCCTGTGAAGGAAAACCCGTTATGGAAGCGAGGATCCAGAGCATATTGATGCAGGAGTATTCACGGCTCAGACGGAGCGAACAGAGCCTTCTGTTTTTTATAAACAGCGTAGCTCAGCTAACGCCTGCAGAGAGAGAATTGGTTCACCTGCTGCTTCAGGGGTATAAAGTCAGCGAGATCGCTGCCCTGCGCTGTGTGGAACTGGTGACGGTTAAGACCCAGATCAAAAGCCTGCTGAAAAAATTTAACTGCAGCCGGACCAAGGAAATTGTGAAATTGATCCGTGAATTGGAGATTGAACATTTATTCTGAAATCTCCGTCGGGAAAGCCTTGACAAACCAGAAAGATTTCCCTATAATACCAATTAACTTTAAGAAAGAACAGGCAAAGATGGGAAGAAGTAACCATCTGCAGAAGCACACAGAAAGCAGCCGGTTGATGAGAGGCGCGTGGAAAGCAGATGGCGAATACATCCTTGAGCTTCACACCGAACGCAGATATTGCTGGAAAAGACAGCAGAGATCTTTGATTAGTAGGCTGTGACGGAGACGGCGCACGTTACTGCGCCCAGGTATTGTCCGGCGCAAAAAGGCGCTGCGACTGTACCGGCTGAGGCTGGGCGGCGTGAGCCGTCGGCGAATAAAGGTGGTAACACGGGTATGAACCTCGTCCTTTTTAGGACGGGGTTTTTTGTTTAATTAGGAAACTTAGTTCCCTATTAAATAAAAACGCTCCGCAGGATGGGCGCTGCCGCGAAGCAGAAATTTGTCGCGAAATCGACCGCGCTTATCGGTTCACATTTTTGTCGGGACTTAAATTTCAGAAAAAAGGAGTATGGACAATGGGAGTATATGAAGAATTAGTTGCAAGGGGGCTGATTGCCCAGGTAACCAATGAAGAAGAGATCAAAAAGATGGTTAATGAGGGAAAGGCCGTTTTCTACATCGGCTTTGATCCGACGGCTGACAGTCTCCATGTAGGACACTTTATGGCGCTTTGCCTGATGAAGAGACTTCAGATGGCTGGCAACAAGCCGATTGCCCTGATTGGCGGAGGAACCGGCATGATTGGAGACCCGTCCGGCAGAAGCGACATGCGCCAGATGATGACCACAGAGACGATTGAACACAACTGCGAGTGCTTTAAAAAGCAGATGAGCCGTTTTATTGACTTTTCTGAGGGAAAGGCCCTGATGGTAAACAATGCCGAGTGGCTGACAAACTTAAACTATATCGAGTTTCTTCGGGAAGTAGGACCGCATTTTTCCGTCAACTGGATGCTGCGGGCAGAGTGCTATAAACAGCGCATGGAAAAGGGACTCAGCTTCTTAGAGTTCAACTACATGATCATGCAGAGCTACGATTTTTATATGCTGTTCCAGAAATACGGCTGCAATATGCAGTTCGGCGGCGATGACCAGTGGAGCAACATGTTGGGCGGAACTGAGCTGATTCGCCGTAAACTGGGGAAAGATGCCCATGCGATGACCATTACCCTGCTCCTCAATTCTGAAGGAAAGAAGATGGGTAAAACCCAGTCCGGAGCAGTTTGGCTGGATCCCAATAAGACCTCACCTTTTGAGTTCTACCAGTACTGGAGAAACGTGGCGGATGCCGATGTATTAAAGTGTCTGCGGATGCTGACCTTCCTGCCTCTGGAGCAGATTGACGAGATGGATAAGTGGGAGGGCAGCCAGTTAAATGAGGCCAAGGAAATACTGGCGTATGAGCTGACAGCCCTTGTTCACGGGGAAGAGGAGGCAAACAGAGCAAAAGAGGCTTCCAGAGCTTTGTTTTCCAGCGGCAGTGCGGCCAATATGCCTACCTATGAAGTGGCGGATGAGGACTTTACCGACGGCGTTATCGACATTTTGACGCTGGTTCATAAATCCGGTCTGTGTGCTTCCCGCTCCGACGCCAGAAGAAATGTGGAGCAGGGCGGTGTGTCTGTAGATGGAGAACAGGTAAAAGACACGAGAAAGACCTATACCAGAGAAGAGCTGACTGGAGAGGGGAAAGTTATTAAGCGCGGCAAGAAAAACTTTATGAAAGTTATTGCAAAATAGCAGAATTGATGTGCATCTGACACTGGAGTGGAAAAGTTGTTGTGAGACAGAGAATATTAAAGAGAGCGGCGGCGGTTTTTTTGACCGCTGCCCTGGTAATGGGAAATGCTGCCACTTCCCTGGCTGCCGGATGGGTACAGGATGATCTGGGCTGGTGGTATCAGCGGGATGACGGGAGTTATCCCGCGAATACCTGGTGGCAGGATGAAGACGGTATGTGGTACCTGTTTGATGAGAACGGGTATATTTATACGGGATGCTACCGCTTGGTAGACGGTGTCCTCTATCCGTTTCTGAGCAATGGCATGTGGGCCGGAACGGCCTTTACAGATATTGTGCCAGGCTCGTGGAAAGGGGATCTCTACACCAATGACTGGTCCGGATTTTCCATCACGGCACCGGAGGGAGCCGTTTTCCAAAATAATCTGGATTACGTAATGCTGGCAGGCAATTCCGTGCAGGAATTCAATTTTTTGATTCCAGGGAGTACAGGTGGCTACGTGGAGATGTATTATCAGGATATTGGATCGGCAGATGACATGACGGATCAGCAATATATGTCAGTAGTCGCCCTTGCTATGACCAATCTAGGGTTGGAGGTCTCAGAAAGCGGGAGTGCAAATTTGAATGGAAAGGCATATACAAAGGTTTCTTCCAATCTTTCCGGCGCTCTCTTTATGGACTGCTATTTTCGTAAGGTTGGCCATTATATGGAAAATTTGCTCATGGTCTATGGATCAGGAGATAAAAATGCAGCAGCACAAATAGTTGCATCTGTGCGGTGAAATCAAATACAGAAATGATAAAACAGCCCTGGGCGTGTGGAACTCAGGGCTGTTTTTGTCTGAAGAAATGTATCAGTATGGCAGAATCAAAAGCTTTTAATTAAGAGAGCCGTCCGATGCGGGGGTAAAGACCATGGGTCTGGTCAGCATCTTTCCGTCGGACAGAAGATAATAGGTCTTTCCGTTTACAGTGACAAATCCTGTCTGCATTACGCCGTTCTCTTCATCGAGATAGTACCAGTCACCGTTGTATTCCAGCCAACCTTTGTGAAGCTCACCGCTTTCATCGTAGTAAACCCACTGGCCATCATTTGACACCCATCCTGTGGAGACTTCATCCGTCTCAGGCTGGCTGTTGTCAGTAAGGACATTGCCGGCAAATACCATGATCTGAGAAGCCGTTGTTCCGTCTGACCAGATCAGGCAGGAAGTACCTGGAACCAGATCCTGAATCGTTACAATGTTGCGGGTCAGATAAGGCGTGACAACACAATCGGCGGGAACCTGAATCTGCTGGCCGTCACTGAGAGTGATGGAGGCAGAACCGTCTGCATTGACCTGCTGATCAGAAACAATGCCGTATACCGGGACGGAGTAGTCTGCCGGAATATTGGTCAAAATGATCTCTGCATTTGCCATGGGCGGAAGGCTCATGGTCATAGCAGGGCCAATATACGCATAGACGATCTGACCGTCTGTCAGGCTGTCATAGGAAACGGGCATGCCGGTTACTGCATCAAGGATTTTAGAGTTTTCTGTTGTAATAACAACTTCCTTATAGCTCGCATCAGAAGCGGAGTTGGTCAGAAAGAGCCGTTCGCCATCCAGTTTTTCTATATTTCCGTAGACCAGAAACGGAGCTAGGATCGCCGGGGTTTCGCTTCCGGCAGATTCAGTCTGGATAGCAGTAGTCTCAGCATCGGCTGTGATGGCAGCGCCGATAGCCAGAGTAGTAACGCAGCATCCAGTTAAAATGATTCTTTTCCATTTGGTCATGTCAAAATTCCTCCTTGTAGAACATTTATGTTCGCCGTTTTCAGGCATCTTAGCGTCAGTGTACAGGGGGACAACACGCCTCAGCCATGTAAATTCGGGCGTTCTCGTCGTTATCCTCTATCAGCATACGTCTCTGTACGCCTCTATCGTCTGCCTTGATAACGCCCGAATTTCCTATAGCTGAGGTCTTCGAGTCGAGAAGGAGATAATTTG
>CAJFOF010000005.1 GCA_904395885.1 uncultured Lachnospiraceae bacterium | reverse complement strand
TGCAACAGCTCTTTATTCTGTGCTGCCCCTTAAAATCTCAGAGTAAGCTTCTCTGTCAAATTTTCTGTCTTTGTAATAGTACTCTTTGTCCTCCTCTGTAATTTTGCGGATTACCCTGCAGGGATTTCCGGCGGCGATCACCCAGTCCGGAATATCTTTTGTCACAACGCTCCCCGCTCCGATCACTGTGTTGCTCCCGATGTGAACACCGGGCACAATCACAGAATTTCCTCCGATCCAGACGTTGTCGCCGATTGTCACTGAAATCCCATATTCGTACTGAGAGTTGCGTGAAACAGGGTGGATCGGATGGCCTGCCGTATAGACGGCTACATTGGGGGCAAACTGACAGTTATCTCCGATCTTTACTTTTGCTACATCCAAAATGGTACAATTATAATTGGCAAAAAAGTTTTTTCCCACTTCAATATTAAAACCGTAATCGCAGTAAAAAGGCGGATTGATCACAGCGTTCTCTGACTTTCCCAGCAATTCTTTGACGATCTTTTTGATCAGCTCCCCGTCAGAACGGTCTGCAGTATTTAGTCTCTGGAGGATTTTCCGGCACCCCTCAAGTTCTTCCATGACAGTCCGATCTGCAATATACGGCAGTTCTGCATTTCTTCTCTCAATATGATTCACCCTTCTTCTCCTCCTTGATTTCTCTCAGCACCCTGCAGGGATTGCCTACCGCAACTACGTTGGCCGGAATATCTCTGGTCACAACGCTCCCTGCTCCGACAATGGAATTGTCCCCGATTGTCACACCGGGCAGTATGATGGCTCCGGATCCAATCCAGACCTTTTCTCCTATCACCACAGGCTTGTTATATTGGAGTCCCGCTCTTCTCAACTGGGGTTCCTCCGGATGGCAGGCCGTAGCGATCACGACATTCGGGCCTATCATCGTGTAGCTGCCTATGTAAATGTCAGTATCGTCCACCAAAGTCAGATTAAAATTGCTGTAGACCCGATCCCCAAGGTGGACGAAATGGCCTCCCCAGTTGGCTCTCAGCGGCGGTTCAATATAACAGTCCTTTCCGATCTCTGCAAACATTTTTTCCATCAATTCATTCCGATGCTCCTGCTCATCCGGCCCTGTGGCATTAAATTGATAGAGCAACCTCATACATTCCTTTTGCACTTCTGCAACTTCCCCATCCATGGGATCATAAAGCTCCCCCGTATGGATTTTCGCCCGGCTTCCCATTCTGCCCCTCCTGTCTCTTTCATTTCTCAGCGGCCATATACATCCGACTTTCAGTATACTGTCTACCGGCAATGTCCGTATAGTATAAGAATATCACCCAGTCTTTTTGTAATCTATCAATATCGTATCAAATTTTATCACTATTTTATCCCGCTGCCTTCCGGATATCCAGCCGGATCCTCTTGGTGCAGACAGGAATCCTCCGGACAAAATTTCAGGGTACCCCTGCCGCTTTGCAAGAGCACCCTCTCCCCTATTCCGATCTGTTACTGCTCGCCGTTCTCTTTCTCCGGAGCCTTTCTGGTCTCCACATTGCGCCGCAGCATCAACGGCATATTCACTCCTGTTGGATTCAGCAGGATTCCCTTTACCTGCGGCGGCAACAGCTTGGGCAGATTTTTGGCCTCAACAACCACCGGGCGCATGGAATTCTCCCTGTTGAAACGCTGAAATTCCAGAATATCCGTAAAAACCGGCTGATACTGGTCGCCGTTTTTCAGCTTGACGAGCGGAACTCCGTTTCCCTCTTTCTGGACAGCGGCAATATACCGCCCCTTTCCAAAATTAGCAGCAATCTCTTCCTGCATCTCTCTCAGTTCGGGATCATTTTCTCTCCCCGGCTGTCTTCTCAGTTCCTGCATATAATACAGGGAAGTCAGATGAAGAGAAGGATTTTCTACCCAAACTTTTCCGTCAGGCTGCTTCTCCGGTTCCGAACGTTTTACAAAGTTTTCAAGCTGCACTTCATACTCCTGACCGTCCCGGATAATATGCAGGGCATTGACCCCCATCGTATACAGGCTGGTATAAAAAAGCAACATCTGTTTCTGTTCTATTCTGGCAACGCCTACCGGTATTTTTTCCCCCACAAGGCGCTTGGCTTCTTCTTTCGCCTCTTCCCCGCTGAAAAAAAGGAACACTTCATCATCAAATGTCTCCTTATCGCAGACTACATAGGGGGCTTTCGTACACACAGACATGAGGACAAACGCCTCTGATGCGTCTCTCAGATCCTTCAGCAGCTCCTTGCCGGCAGGCTGTACGCTTCTTTTCTGTTCTCCACTCATAATCAATCTCCTTACCATGGTTCCTTCCAGTGATGTATAGCTTATTATAACGGTTTTCTTCTGTTTTTACAAGTTTTCTATACAGCCGCCGGATCAATAATGTAAGCCGGGTACTCGTGATCCAAGTGGTAGCCCAATTTCTCAGCCAGGGAGAGCGAACGCCTGTCATGGGCGTCCCAGCTCGGATACAGGCCGCGGTCAAGGCATTCTAAAATCAGTTTTGCTCCACATGCCTGAGCCAGCCCTCTTCTGCGATACTCTTCCTTAGTGTCGATCTCAATCTCAATCCCGCCGTCATACACCGTATAGGAAGCCGCTCCTGCTGCCAGTTTTCCTTTATGTATGGCAGCGACGCCCAGACCACAGCGCTCAAAAGCCAGAAAATCCTGAAAAGAAGCACACAAATCTTTTGACCACTCTTCCGCCATGGCCATCTCATAGATTCTGCGGTCGATCAGCTTCAGCTCAAATCCATCGGGAATGGCAGCTACATAAGCCGTAAGGCGCTCCGGCTCAAAGGCATCCGGTTCTTTTTTTATGGCAAATCGGGTGATTTTCTCTGCTCCGGGGCCGTAGACCTCTTCAATCAGCCACGCCCACCCATCATCCTTCGGAACCAGAATCAGAAAATTCCCCTTATGGCACTTTGGAACCCTGCCAAGCAATCCCCTGTGAGGTGAGCCGGCAAAGAAACAGAAATCCCCTATCAGAATGGCTGCCGACAGGGGCCGGCTGAAACCGGCCCCTGAGAAACCTGCGGCGTAAGCCTCTCCCATATACCCCTGAAGGCAGGACCAGATCATCGTCTCCTGCCAATCGGAGAACAGTTCTGAGATGCAGCCCATCTCATCCCTGGCAACCTGGCATATGGTTTCATCCGCCCTACTCATGGAAATACTCTTCAATCGTTCTCATTCTTTCCGTCTGCTCCACGTGAAATGGGCAGCGGGAATCGCAGTGGCCACATCCGATACAGTCGGAAGCATGCTTTTCCAGATTAGCATAATGGTCTTTTGCCAGAGTGTCCCCCGCTAAAGCCAAATCATAGTATTTATTGATCAATCCCACATCCAAACCTGCCGGGCAGGGCTGGCAATGATTGCAGTAGACGCAGACTCCCTCTGCATCCTGAGGAGCAAAGGTTCCCAGGATAGAATAATCCTTTTCCTCCGGCGAAGCTTCAAAAAATCCCAGGATCATTTTTAAATCCTCCCGATTTCTCACACCGGGCAGTACCGTCACCACACCGGGCTTATCCAGAGCATACTGGATGCACTGATATTTTGTCAGAGCATGGCGGAAAGGAGAGGTCTTTTCATTCAGAAGCTGGCCGCCGCTGAATGCCTTCATGACTGAGATTCCTACCCCATCCGCCTCACACCGCC
The DNA here is from genome assembly GCA_904395885.1 of uncultured Lachnospiraceae bacterium. Taxonomy (GTDB): domain Bacteria; phylum Bacillota; class Clostridia; order Lachnospirales; family Lachnospiraceae; genus UMGS1370. The sequence goes on along the minus strand of CAJFOF010000005.1, from coordinate 11,394 downwards.
GGTACAGTTCCATCCTCTCGTCCACAGCTCCGATGGCATACTCCCCGTGGCGATAGTCGTAGGCAGGATTGATGCTGAACATAACCATATCCAGAATCCCTGTGTCCAGCATTTTGCTGACAATTGCAGGGGTGTGGGAGGACAGGCCGATATGCCGCACTGTTCCCTCTTTTTTTAGCTGCTGAATGTAGGATACCGTACCGCCATCCACAGCCTTTTCCAAATCTGCCTCTTCGTCAATACAGTGAATAAATCCAAAATCAATATAATCCGTCTTAAGAGCCTTAAGCTGCCAGTCCACCGATCTCTTTATGGCATCCAGGTTCAAAGTCCAGCCGTACTTGCCAGTCTTGTATTCCGCACCAAAATGGATCTGAAAGTAAGCTTTCTCCCGGCATCCCTCCATAACCTTTCCGTAAGCCTCAAAGGGAGCTGCGTCGGCTGAAGCCATATCAAAATAATTAATTCCATTCTCAATCGCCATTAAAAAAGTCTCGGCAATCTCCTTTTCTCCGGCCTCACCTATCGCACTGCTTCCCAGTCCAATGACGCTGATCTCTTCCGTGCCTTTCGGCAGTTTCCGGTATTGCATATCCTTCCTCCCGCTTTAACCTAAATTCAGTTTTTCTGCAAAATCCGACATTGCCTCTGATATCTTGATCTGCTGAGGACAGACTGCCTCACAGCTTCTGCAGCCAATACATGCACTTGGAAGCTTCTCCTGCGGGTACGCGGCAAGAGCCATGGGAGCAATAAAGCCGCCCTCTGTAAAGCAATGTTCATTGTATAAGCTCAGGAGCTCCGGAATATTCAGCTCCTGGGGGCAATGGCTGACACAGTAATGGCAGGCCGTGCAGGGAAGAGATTTCTTCTTTACCATTCCATCCGCAATCGTTAAAAGCGTTTCCATCTCCTGGTCGTTTAATGGACTGTCCTTCTCAAAGGTCCGGATATTTTGTTTAAGCTGCTCCAGATTGGACATTCCGGAAAGGATCATGGTCACTTCCGGAATACTCTGCAGGAAGCGGAATGCCCAGGCTGGAACCGTCTCGTCCGGGCGCAGAGTTTTCAGCTTCGCTTCTTCCGTTTCTGCCAAGGATGCCAGCCGGCCACCTCTCAGCGGTTCCATAACCCATACCGGTATGTTATGCTGTTTCAAAAGCTCTACTTTTCCTTTTGCATCCTGGAAATTCCAATCCAGGTAATTGATCTGAAGCTGACAGAACTCCATATCCTTTCCGTAGGCCTCCAGGAAACGTTCGATTACTTCCCGACTCCCGTGGGCCGAAAATCCCAGGTGGCGAATTCTCCCAGCTTCCTTCTGCTTCATCAAATACTCATAGATCCCGTGGGAGCGATCTAAGTAGGCGTCAATGTTCATCTCACATACATTGTGAAACAGATAAAAGTCAAAGTATTCGACCTTGCATTTTTTTAACTGTTCCTCAAAAATTTCCTCCACCTTATCCATATTGGAAAGATCATAACCTGGAAATTTTGTGGCCAGATAGAAGCTCTCTCTTGGATACTCAGCCAGCAGGTTTCCCATCACGGTCTCTGATTTCCCATCGTGGTATCCCCAGGCGGTATCGTAATAGTTAATCCCGTGTTCCATGGCCCAGCCGACCATTTCCTTTGCTGCGGCTTCATCAATTCTGGAGTCATCTCCGTCGATTACCGGAAGACGCATAGCCCCCATACCGAGAGCTGAAAGTTTTAACCCCTGAAAGTCTCTGTAAATCATAATCTACTCTCCTTTTCAGACAAAAATTCTCTGGTAATTTCTCACTTATGGTAGATTATAACATATGAAGTTAACTTTAGGTCAAGAGACTATTAAAGGATCAGCATGGCATCGCCAAATGAAAAGAACCTGTACTTTTCCTCAATCGCTTTCTGGTATGCGTTTAATACGTGCTCCCGCCCTGCCAAAGCGGATACCAGCATGACCAGCGTCGATTCCGGCAAATGGAAGTTCGTGATCAGGGCATCCAGGATCTTAAACTGGTAACCCGGATAAATAAAGATATCCGTCCAGCCGCTTCCGGCTTTCAGGATTCCATCTTCCCCGGTGGCTGATTCCAATGTCCGGCAGCTTGTAGTGCCCACGCAGATCACCCTGCCTCCGGCCGCTTTTGCCTTGTTGATCTTCTCAGCCTCCTCTTCCTCCACCACATAAAACTCGGAATGCATGTGATGATCCAGCACATTCTCCACCTTAACGGGGCGAAAAGTTCCCAATCCTACATGAAGGGTAACATGGGCAATCGTAACGCCCATATCTTCGATCTGTGCCAGCAATTCTTTCGTAAAATGCAGCCCTGCCGTCGGGGCAGCTGCCGAACCGTCGTGTTTGGCATATACAGTCTGGTAGCGGTTCTTGTCCTTTAGCTGATGGGTGATATAAGGCGGCAGCGGCATCTGACCCAACTGATCCAATATCTCCTCAAAAATCCCGTCATAATGGAACTGGATCAGACGGTTTCCTTCGTCCTCCACGCCGATCACCTCGGCCTTCAAAAGGCCGTCTCCAAACTCTAGTCTTGTGCCCGGTCTGGCCTTCTTTCCTGGTTTTACCAAAGTTTCCCATATATCATTTTCCCTGCGTTTTAACAGAAGTACTTCGATCTTCGCACCGGTCCCCTCTTTTATGCCAAAAAGCCGTGCGGGGATAACTTTCGTATCATTGATCACCAGACAATCCCCTGGTTTTAAATACTCCGTAATATCGCGAAAATGGCGGTGGGTAATCTCGCCGCTCTCCTTATCCAAGACTAACAGCCTGGATGCCGATCTGTCTTCCAGCGGATCCTGAGCTATTAATTCCTGCGGCAAATCAAAATAAAAATCTTTAACATTCATCTTTTTCGTCCTCCTGACAAAACACAACAAGGCAAAACGCGCATGCGCGTTTCGCCCGTTATCCCATGTATTATAAAAATCTGTCCGAAATTTTTCAGCCGGCCGTTGTCTCTGTTTCTTCTCCCTGGCTGCTCTCTGCTTCTGTCTCGGCGCTTTCTGAAGAGGCCGCTGTCTCACCACTTTCCGTGTCAGCCGCTTCTGTTTCTGTTGACTCAGCCGCCTCTGTCTCAGTAGTAATCTGCAGCGCGCTGCCATCCTCATTCAAGATCGAAACATTGCTGTCTTCCCTCGTCTCCTCTTCTGTAAACTGGGAATTTTTCTGAAGAACGCCGTAAATCCCCGCCAGGTCAGGATCTGTTTCCAGCGCCTGCCTTAACTTGGCGTAAACCTGGGTTCTTAATAAAATCAGCTCATCCGTCTTTTCGGCATCATCAAACAACTGCTGAATTTCAGGCGCAAGCTGGCTGGTATCTACCAACTGCAGATTCCCATCTGCGCCAGTCACTACATAAACCCGGAAAAGTCCGGGAGCAAGAGTTTCTACGCTCTTAAATTTCAGGTCATAGCTGACATATACCAGATAGCTTCCATCTGCCGGTCCTGGCTTTGTATAGCAAACAATATTTTCGTATCCGTCCGTATAACGGGAAGTATAGCTGTACTCACTGCGAAGCTCTTCCATGCCTTCCGTATCTGTACGGCCAAATAATTGGTAGACAGTTTCCACATCGGCCGCCTGCTTTGCTGTAAAATAGCTCTCCAGAAGTGCATTTACCTCCGGCACCTCATCTTTTAAAAATGCTTGGCCCTCAGTCTCCAGATCTGATATGCTTTCCGTCTCTCCAGCCGCCGATTCGCTTTCCTCCGCAAGAACAATCTCGCTCTCAGCCGTTTCTGCCTCTGACTGAACTACCTCCGCAAAGGTCTGACTCTCCTCTTCAGGTCCGTTGGCCCGCCTCTCTGCAAAAATGATAATTACCACCAAAAGAATTATAATAAAAGGAATTCCCAACAACTTTATGTATTTCCGCAGTTCTTCCTCCGTAAAAGATGAATATCCGTATTTATTGTCTTTTCTGCTCAAGCTCCTACCTCCTGTCCTTCTCCTCCACCGTGCGGGATTACTATCCTGACAGCTTCCCCGCCGTTTGCGTCGCTATCCTATTTTAGCAAAAAGCATTTTAAAAATCAATAAAATTAGGGCTTGCGGTTCCGGAAAAAATATAGTATGATATAAGAGATGCGTCTGTAGCTCAGTGGATAGAGCAATGGCCTCCGGAGCCGTGTGCGCAGGTTCGATTCCTGTCAGACGCATTTTTTCTATTCATTTCACAGGATGTTTCATCCTTACTTTCCCTTTTATAATTTTTTCTTTGCCAGCCCAAATTATTTAGCTACATTATACTTTTCTTTTCTTAACAGCTCTATTTCTACTTTCTTAAGATTTTGTTACAATATTTTTTTCTTCTCTTCACATCTTTTATTCAAAGGAGGTATACTATGGTATACAGAACATTTCTTATGCAGGTCTCTGCACACATTCAAAAATCCCTCGGCGAGGGTTGCAGGGTACAGCTCATCCAGGTGCAAAAAAATAACGGTCTGATTCTTGACGGCCTCTGCATCGAGGGCCAGAATACTTCATGTTCTCCCACTATTTATCTAAACTCTTATTATCTGGAATACCAGAAGGGAATTCCATTGGAGACGATCTGCCTGTTTATCCTGGAAGCATACAAAAGCCATACGGTTGCACCGGCGATTTCTGATATTGACTTTTCAAACTTTCTTTCTCTGAAAAACCAGATCGTCTACCGGCTCATTAACAGCGCTTCCAATCAAGCTCTCCTAAAGGAAATCCCTCATGTCCGTTTTCTCGACCTCGCTATTGTGTTCTGCATCTATCTTTCTCCCGATTCCCCTGGCAAGATGACTGCCCTTATCCGAAACTCCCATCTCAAAACCTGGAATATTTCTTCTGAAGATCTGTTTTCTCTTGCTATGGTCAATACTCCCCGTCTCCTTCCCCCATCGATCAGAAGCCTGACTTCTGTCATGGAAGAGATTCTGACAGGCTGCTCCGACGACATTCCGCAGCCTCCCGTTTCTTCTGATTCTTCAGAAGAATCATCCGACCGGGAAGATCTGTATGAAACGCCTCTCTATGTCCTGACAAACCAGCTTGGAATCTACGGTGCCTCCTGTCTGCTCTATTCCAGGCCATTAAAAAACTTCGCAGACAGCCGGAAAACGGATATCATCATCCTTCCTTCCAGCATCCACGAAGTTCTTTTGATCTCAGACAGACCGGACATAGACTATGAGGCGCTCAGCCAGATGGTGATGGAAATCAATCTCTCTGATGTTCCTCTGGAAGACCGTCTATCCAATCAGGTCTACCGGTATTCCCGTGAGACCGGCAAGATTGCTCTACTTTCCCATGCCCCTGAAACAGTCGAAAAGCCGAATCCATGACGAACACAGCAAGGGCAATAGCCCCGGCAATCTGCAGAGTTTCCATCAGATAGTGATTCGCCAAAGTTCCATTGTCCTGAATGATATAGTAAACGCTCCGGTATATGGAAGCGCCTGGCACAGCCGGCAGGATCCCGGCTACCAAAAAAATTGTTGCAGGCGCTTTCCATACTCTGGCAAAGACATGGCTGATAAGAGCGACCGCCAAAGTCGAAACAAAGGCCGCCATAATATTGGAAGATGCCTGTTCTACTATCAGGTAGACCATCCAGGCTGCGCCTCCCACCAAACCGGCACTCAGCAGATAGCGTTTCGGCAGCTCCAGAAGAAGCCCGAAGCAAACGACTGCTGCAAACGCAGCGACTGTGCGAATCACCATCTCGGTCCACCTCCCAGCAACCATCCAACTAGGGCCATAGCACCGCCGATCCCAACTGCAACGGCCAAAGCGATTACAACTGCTTCCATCATACGGCTCGTTCCGGAAGCGTAGTCTCCGTTGAGGATATCTCGAATAGCCGTTGTGAAGGTAACGCCTGGAACCAGCGGCATGATGGCTCCCGTTATGACCATATCCAGATTCATCCCACGGGCCGCCCAGGATTGCATCAGAAGAGCGGCGGCCCCTACGGTAAAGGCTCCCATGGCATTGATGAAAAAATCATTCATCCTCACCTTCGCCGCCAGGATGCAAACGCAGGCTAAAAGTGCGCCGGCAATCCCGGCTCCCAGCCCCTCCAACCAGGTTCCTCCCAGAAGGACAGCAAAAAAAGCCGATACCCCAACATATCCAATCGCCTTTATCTTTGGCGAATACTGAATATCTCTTCTGATCTCATCCAGTTTTTTGTACGCCTCAGCCAGAGAGATTTCTCCCTGGCACAGGCAGCGCGAGATCTCATTTACTCTGCAAATTCGGTTTAAATTCGAGGAATGGTTCTCTATTCTCCTGAAAACTGTCACTGTTTTCCCGTCTGAGGAATCCAGCCGTACAAACAGACTGGTTCCCAGTGCCACCGTCTGAGTTCCGGAACTTCCAGATAACTGGAGAATCCGTTTCACTGTGTCTTCTACCCTGAAAATCTCTGCACCGCTGACAAGCATGATCTCCCCTGCCGATACAGCCGTTTCCACCAACAGTTTTCTATTTGTCTCATTGCCGTCAGAAATCATTTCATTTTTCATTAAGCTGTCCATAGTGTTTCTGCAAATCCTGTTCAAAATTATCTAAAAGAGGAGACTTCCGATCTGGAATACAGCCACCGCTGCCGCCCAAGCTATGAAAAGCTGGAATATAACCATGCCCGCAGTCCACTTAATGGAACCTGTCTCTCTCTTGATCGTTGCCACCGCAGCAATACAGGGCGAATACAGCAGGCAGAAAATCATCAGTGCGTAAGCGTTGACCGGACCAAATCCCGTCTGTGCCAGCGCCTGAGAGAGCGCAGCCATTCCTGCTTCTGAATTAATATTGCTGATGCTGTACAAAACCGAAAAGCTGGATACAACCACTTCTTTTGCAGACAGTCCGGAGATAAGAGCCACCGCTATCTGCCAGCTTCCAAGACCGCAGGGTCTCAATACCGGCTCCAGGAAACGCCCGATAGCCGCTGCAAAGCTCTGGGACACATCTGCCACAAATCCGCTTGTCCCTGTATTAAGTATGAACCACAGAACGATTGATGCCAAAAAAATCGTTGTCCCTGCCTTTGTCAGGTAGTCTTTCACCTTATCCCACACGTATATCGCCACGGTTCTCAAATTAGGCATCTTATATTCCGGAAGTTCAATCAACAGGGCATTTTCCTCTGTCTTCTTCCCTTTATGGACCACATAAGCCACCAAAATCGCCACGCACAATCCGATCAGATACAGAGAGTATGCGACCCACAGGGCATGATCCGGGAAAAAAATCTCTGCAAAGAGAACATAGATCGGCAGCCTAGCGGAACATGACATAAAAGGCGTAATAAGGATTGTCCGTTTTCTGTCGCTGACGCTGGGCAAAGCTCTGGTCGCCATAACCGCAGGCACTGTACACCCAAATCCCAGCAGCATCGGCAGAAACGCCTTTCCGGAAAGCCCCACCAGTCCCATAATCTCATTCATAACGTAAGCTACTCTGGCCATATACCCGCTGTCTTCCAAAAAGGCCAGGGCCAGAAACAGAATGAAGATATTTGGCAGGAAGGTCAAAATTCCTCCCACACCTGCTACGATTCCGTCTACTACCAGAGAAATTACCCACTGAGAGGCATGAATATTGACCAGGAACTCTTCCACCAGGACAGAAAACTCATCCAGACCTATTTCAAAATACCCCTTCAGAAAGTCTCCCACTGTAAATGTCAGGAAGAATACCAGCGCCATAATCCCCAGGAAGATCGGCACTCCCCACACTCTATGAGTAAGGTACTCGTCAATCCGGTCTGTAAAGGCCATCTTTTTGTCTTTGTTAAACAGACATTCCCGGATGATTTCTTCTATGTAATCGTACTTTTCATTAATGATCTGTTTTTCATAGTTCTGATCAACAATGATACTTACATCCACAGGATGATCCTTCTCTACCACTTCATCGTGCTCCAGCATCTTGATGGCATGCCAGCGCAGATTATCCATATCCCCGTAGTTATCTTTCAGCACAGCCTCTATCTTTGAGATCTTTTTTTCCAGACTTTCATCGTAGTGGACAACGATCCCCTGCGGGCCTTCACTGTAATGGTGTACTGCAGCATGGAGAAGCACATCCAGGCCCGTGCGCTTTCTGGCTGAAACTGGTACGACAGGAATGTTTCCCAGCATCTCAGGCAGTCTGTGAAGGTCAATTTCCATTCCCCGCTCCTCCACAATATCCATCATATTCAAAGCCAGAATAACCGGCTTTTTCAATTCCAGAAGCTGGAGTGTCAAATAGAGGTTCCGCTCCATGGAAGAGGCGTCCACCACATTGACAATCACATCAACTTCTCCATCCTCAATGCATTTCCGGGTCACTTTCTCTTCAATCGTATACGACGTAAGACTATAGATTCCAGGTAAATCGATTACTTTAATCTGTCTTCCTTTATAACTGGTCTCGCCTTCCACCCGCTCTACTGTAACCCCAGGCCAGTTTGCGACCTTCAGCTTTGCCCCGGTAAATGCATTAAACAAAGTCGTTTTTCCACAGTTAGGATTTCCTACAAAGCCTACTGTTATCGGTCTGTTTTTCTCATTCTCAGTCATGGAGCTTTTCTCCCTTCCGGTCTTTTTTCTCTAAAGCCTGCATTGTCTGTAGTTCTTTTATCTCTATTCCTTCCCCAATCTGTCTTCCCAGAGCCAGTCGGGTTCCTCTTACTTTCATGATCAGCGTTCCGTTTTTCTTTTTGTTCTGTACTGTGACAGGCGTGTTTTCATTCACTCCCAGCGCCGCCAGCCTCCTGGCAATATCGTCTGGAAGCGCCACGTCACTCACCAGGTAAGTGGAACCCTTTTCTCCTTCGCAAAGATTCATTGCTGCCATTCCTTTCTGTATTTTTATTTATTCCAGGTCCAAAAGAGCCTTTTTGGCCTCGATCATCCTGTCACGCAACTTTGCCGCCTCTTCAAAGTTCAGTTCAGCAGCCGCTTGGTGCATCTTCTTAGTCAGTTCTTTTACAAGCTGATTCAGCTCTCTCTCATCCATGGACTCCGGCTCTTTTCTGAAGTCTTCTTCTGACTCTACAGCCGCTTTCGATATGGCAATCAGATCCCTGACAGCCTTCTGGATCGTAGTCGGCGTAATGCCGTGATCTTCATTATACTTTTGCTGGATCTTACGCCTGCGGTTTGTTTCTTCAATGGCCTTCTGCATAGATTCTGTAACAGTGTCTGCATACATAATCACATGGCCTTCGCTGTTTCTGGCTGCCCGTCCAATCGTCTGAATCAAGGATGTCTCCGACCGAAGGAAGCCTTCTTTGTCTGCGTCCAAAATTGCCACTAAAGTAATCTCCGGAATATCCAGTCCCTCGCGCAGAAGGTTGATTCCTACCAAAACATCAAAAACATCCAGCCGCATGTCGCGGATGATCTCAGCCCTCTCCAGCGTATCAATATCGGAGTGAAGATATTTTACCCGGATCCCCACTTCCCTCATATAGTCGGTCAGATCTTCTGCCATCCTCTTAGTCAACGTCGTAATCAACACTTTATGGTGGGCCGCCGTCTCTTTGTTGACCTCTGATATCAGGTCGTCAATCTGGCCCTCCACCGGGCGCACGAAGATTTCCGGATCCAGCAGGCCCGTTGGCCGGATGATCTGCTCCACCCGCATCAGTTCATGCTCGCTCTCATAAACAGAGGGCGTGGCGGATACAAACATCATCTGATTAATCTTACTCTCAAACTCAGAAAAATTCAATGGCCTGTTATCCAAAGCAGAGGGAAGTCGGAAACCATAGTCCACCAGAGTCCTCTTTCTCGACTGGTCCCCGGCATACATTCCCCTGACCTGCGGAAGCGTAATGTGGGACTCATCGACAATGATCAGGAAGTCATCCGGGAAATAATCGATCAGCGTCCACGGCGGCTCTCCCGGAGCTGTTCCCGTCAGATGCCGGGAATAATTCTCAATGCCAGAGCAAAAACCAGTCTCTCTCATCATTTCCACATCAAAATTAGTCCTCTCGGCAATCCTTTGAGCCTCCAGTAGTTTGTCCTCGCTCTTAAAAAAGGCCACCCGCTCTTTCATTTCCTCCAAAATATTCTCCGTCGCCAGCATCATTTTTTCCTTTGGCACAACGTAATGAGATGCCGGAAAAATAGCAATGTGTCCAAGCTGAGCCTTGATCTCTCCTGTAACCGTATCGATTTCCGTGATTCTGTCCACCTCATCGCCGAAAAATTCAACCCGGTAAGCCTCATTTCCTGAGTAAGCCGGAAAAATCTCCAGAGTATCCCCTCTCACACGGAAAGTCCCCCGTTTAAAGTCCAAATCATTCCTGGCATACTGGATATCCACCAGCTTGTGGATCACCTCGTCCCGGTCTTTTACCATTCCGGGTCTCAGAGAGATCACCATCTCCTTATAATCAATAGGACTTCCCAGCCCATAAATGCAGGATACTGAAGCAACAATAATAACATCCCGGCGCTCCGACAAAGCCGCAGTCGCAGAATGGCGCAGTTTGTCGATCTCGTCATTGATGGCGGAATCCTTCTCAATATAAGTGTCTGTAGACGGAACGTAAGCCTCCGGCTGGTAATAGTCGTAGTAGGAGACAAAATACTCTACTGCGTTATTTGGAAAAAATTCCTTAAATTCGCTGTAAAGCTGGGCCGCCAATGTCTTATTGTGAGCAATAATCAGCGTCGGCTTGTTCAACGCCTGGATGACGTTGGCCATAGTAAATGTCTTGCCGGAGCCAGTGACGCCCAGCAGTGTCTCAAATTGATTTCCTTCCCTAAAGCCCTTGACCAGTTCGGCGATGGCCTGGGGCTGGTCGCCGGTGGGGGCGTATTCGGATACTAGTTCGAAATGGTCCATATGTTTCTCCTTATGAATCTAGTATTTTCATTCTCTTCCGCCATTATAGCAAAGTATAAAAAGAAAGTACAGAACAAACATTCGGATTTATTACAACTAGTATTCCTTTGTCCTCCCGTATACGAATGCTGATACAATCAATGAAATTTGTTGCTGTATGACCATCCATAGTTGGAACTACATATGTGGCCATGCCATAAAAATCAGAAAAACCAGGCTAGTAGTGATTCGTCAACTGCCTGGCTTTGCAATACACAGATAAAAGAATTTCTCTTTCATCCACTCTTATTCCATTTTCGTCTATTTTACGGCTATCATTGGACGAAAACCGTTCCTTCTGGACCCATGGTTATGGTTCTAACGCATCTCTTCTCACATAAAAGGTTCCCCGCCCAGTACCACATTTTACGATTAAGCCTTCCTCTGTGAGCCGTTTTAACGCCCCCAATACCGCAGAACGACTTCCGCTGGGACAGGCGGCAACAACTTCCGCGCCGGTAAATTTCCCCACTTTTTCCATTACATAGGTTTTTACCACATCGTAAACC
>CAJFOF010000004.1 GCA_904395885.1 uncultured Lachnospiraceae bacterium | reverse complement strand
TCAAAAAAGTCGTTATAATAATCTTGTTTTAGCATAGTTCCATTATAACATGGAACGGAGAAAAGATGGTTGTCGTTAGCCATCTTTTTCTCTTTTTAGGGGATAAATTTTAGGAGCAGGCGTGACTCGTGTAAGTCATGCCTGCTCCTATTTAGGGTTATCTATTTCCCGACAACCCCTTTTACATATTTTATATATCTTGGGAATCCGACAGGAGGCGCTTTAGAAAGTACTCTCTCTGATTGATGAACATTTCTGTGATCTCATAGCTTTCTGTCTCCTCATAGGAACAGGGACGTATGCCGCTGTCCCGAAAAGAGAGGATCCGGGCGTCGGGAATGCCCAGGAGGATCGGCGAATGGCTGGCAATGATAAACTGAGCGCCTTTTTGGGCCAGCTGATGGATCAGGATCAAAAGGGTCAGCTGCCTTTGCGGGGAGAGGGCAGCCTCCGGCTCGTCCAGAATATAGAAACCTTCTTCGGAAAAGGTTCCCTGCATCAGGGCCATAAAACTTTCGCCGTGGGACTGATCGTGGAAGGACTTCCCGCCAAAACGTCTGTAGTAGATCTTAGGGGGCACAAACTCCCGGTACTCTTCCGTTTTCGTTGCAACATTGTAAAAGCTCTCCGCCCGAAGGAAATAGCTGCTCTTTGGGCGCCGGGGGCCTTTCACCAGAAGCAGGGCCTGATGGAGGCTGGAATGGGACTCATAGGTGGAAAAATTATAATTGCGGGTTCCGCCCTCCGGATTAAAGCCAAAGGCGACGGCGACAGCTTCCAGGAGGGTGGATTTTCCTGTGCCGTTCTCACCGGAGAACAGGGTGACATTCCGGTCAAAGACCAGAGAGCCGAGATTTTGAAAGGATGGGATGGACCGGACATAACTGTCAGCATCCAGCCGGTCCCAGCGGAAACGGATTTCCTGAAGATACCGCATATTCATAGGGATTCCTCCTGGGTTGAGTGACTGGGGTTTTGTGGTAATGGCTGATAGTTATATTATACACGAAGAGGCAATAGCTGCATCATCATTTTTGCGCTAATGATAAAATTGATTTTGACAATGATCATATTAAAATTTATAATGAAAAGAACAGAAAAGCGGTGAAAGAGTACGGATGAGGCAGTTCAGCTATCGAGAAAAGTGGAAGAAATTGCTTATCCCGGAAATTTACAAAGACGGAGCATGGGGGAACAATTCTGGCAGATATCCGGGAGTTGGAGAAAAAAATCAGCCAGGAGATGGACGAGCTGGAGAAATTGCTGAAGACATAAAAGAAAAGATTTTGGAAGGAAATATAGAAGCGGATAAAAAATTCGGATTTGTGGAAAAAGGAGAGAGATCAGTGGATGTTGATGTGATGGATATGGAATGCCGGCAAAATTAATGGATGGGATGCTGTTATATCATGGAAGCTATGTAAGTTCCGCAAATTGAACTGAAAAAATGTGCAAAGGGGAAGGATTTTGGACGTGGCTACCTTTCAATTTACAGATTGCATTTGTCAGATCACATATCATTTAAGTTATTTGAAGATGCGAATATAGAGTGGCTGCATTTTGTTGCTGCCAATCGTGATAAAAAAATGTTTAAGGAAGAGAACAGTTTTGGGTTTTGGCAAAATTTAAATATCCTACACATCAGATAAATTTCTGCACGAAAGAAGCATTAAAGTGTTTGAAATATAGACGATATGAGGAGGTCGAGTAGGCTATGGAAAATCAAGGAAGAGAATCACAGGAGGATAATGACTTGTTCTTTACATGCAGTCTTATTGATTATATTGCAAGAAAGACAAAAAATAAAAGATCGGTGATTGTTAATTTACTGGGCACAAAAAGATTAGAAAAAATCTATGATTTAGCAGACGTTTACCATAGTGATAATATTGATCGAGTTAGTGATGAGTTTATTTATGAGGCACAGATACCAACGGGGAATTTTGATAATGTCGGTGACTGCAAATATGCGATACCGACACATTGGGACATTGGTAAGGTATATAAAAGATTAATTAAAATGGTTGCAAAAGGGAAAAGTGTGGATATTGTGACGGCATTGCAGATGGTATATGATTCATTTCTCAGTGAAAAGATAGATGATTATAATAGCAGCGTATATTACGAAAATCCATCGTATTTGTATGAATGCTTTTTGGAAAACAAAATGCTATAGTTGCTAATGGAAAGCAGCTTTTAAAATTGAATAAAGGAGGCCTTTCATGTCTTTATTTGAGACCGTCAGCGAGAGATTTTTTAATCCCTTCTGCTGCCGCAACCGGGCGATTTATTTTGAGTGCATCAGCCAGCTGATTGAAAAATCAAAAGAGATTCCGGTGCTGTATGAGACTGATGCCAGAAATACGCTGATTTTGTATCTGCAAAATTGCAGATATTCCATAGAGACCGAAAATATCGGGGAGGAAATTGCCAGCGGGCGTAGCCCCCAGGAAAACGCTTCTGCAATCCTGCGGTATTTCCGTGTTTGCGGTTGGATCACGCCACAGGAGATCGGACGCAGCGGGGATAATATCGCGTCTGTTTCGGCATATTGCCGGAAGCTGATCGACGCTATTCACAAGATTTTTGACGGGGATGCCAACGGCGCTATTACGAATCACATTTTTTCTATGTATGAAATTCTGAAATCCTCTTTTGGGAAGGACAGCGCGAGGGCCGTGCGGCCTTATCTGAATATTCTGGTTCCACTGATCGAAAATGAATGTGATCTGAAGAATGAACTGTTGATTTTAAAAGACAGCATCCGTGAAATTATGAGGGCTGTTATGAAAATGGCAGACGTCAACAGCTTCGGCCAGTTTTTGATGAAAGATGAACTGTTGAACCGCTTTTTTAACGACTACTTTTTTATTAAAAAGAGCGGCCTGATTCCCGCCTATATTTCAGATATCGACCGGATGCTGCGGAAACTGCGCCATTCAGAGCTGTATGAGCGCATGGTGGAGGAATACAGAAAAATCGAGAATGTGGAGGAAATTCGGGCAAGGGAAACGATAAACCGTCAGTTCGGGGAGCTGGACAGTTTTATCAATTTAGAATACGATAAAGAGATGGGTTATATTGACCGCAAGATCAATACCTATTATAATCTGTATTCTACCAGGATGATGATGGTTTTAAGCGGCAGCACCAACCTGGAAAATGAACTGAACCGGCTGCTTCTTATTCTGAAAAATGCGAACGGCGAGGACAGGGAGACGGCGATCTCCAGGCTTTCACAGACCCATTGCCTGATGAGCGTGGGATATATCGGCAGAAAATCCTTTGAACGGCGCAAGAAGAGAAATCCAAATCAGAAAAATGTGGGTCTGTCTGCGGCGGAACTGTCTGAGGAGGAGAGGCAGCGCCTGACGGATGAGCTTTTGACAGAGGCGCCCGACCGGTACGCTATGGACAATGTGGAGAAACACTTTGACCGTATTTTTGCAGGCAGGGATTTTGTCTCTGTGGAAGAATGCGGCGTACATACGAGGGACGATGCAACGATGATTGCGGCCAGCATCATCTATTCTGGAACAGCGGGCTTCCCATACGAGGTAGAATTGAAAGACGGCCTGGTGGAGACGGAAGCCGCCAGGATCAGCAATCTTACGATAAAGAGGAAAGAACGATGAGTGATATCAGCTTGCAGCTTACGGTAAAAGAAGAAAACAGCCACATGTTTAAGAGATGCATCAGGAAACTTCTGGAATCCACGTTTATTTTGAGGGATAAAGAAGAGCGACTTTACCAGTTTGCTTCCAGGGAATCTAATCGGCAGGACATTTCAGAATATCTGAGGATGATCGGCTTTGATGTGGCTGTCGATGAGAAGACGGGAGTGTGTATGCTGATTGCCAGTGAAGAGGATGCTGATACAGTGGGCTTAAAGAGGGCTAACGTAGTGACATTCACAACGCTTCAGTACCATCTTCTTCTGGTGCTCTGGAAGGTCTATCTGGAGAATCTTGGATATAGTGAGGGGAATTTTGTGACGAAAGGCGATCTGATCGATAAGATTAAGTCTTATGATGTTATGGTGACGCGCTCGGAGCTGAATGCAGCTTTCCGTCTGTTTAAAAAATACAGTCTGATTAATTTTGATGACAGTGAGGACGGGGAAGATATGAAAATTCAGCTGTATCCGTCGCTTCAGTTTGGATGGGATCTCGCCCAGTTCCAGACAGTGGCGCAGGAGTATCTAAAAGAAACGCCAGAGATGGAAGAGACGGAGAAGGGAGAGAATGAGGAACCGATTGCTCCGGAAGATTTTGAGGAGGTTGACGAATGATTCTGTTGAAAAAGATCCGTCTGATCAACTGGTATGGGTTTTCTAATGTGACGGCGCCGATTGGATTTTTTACTCTGATTGCCGGCAAGAATGGAAATGGAAAGTCGGTTATGCTGGACGCGATAAAATATGCCGCATATGGGGACACTGTCTTTAACAAATCATCAGAGAGCAAGGGGAGCCGGACCCTGTCTTCCTACACCAGAGGACTTTTGGATGCCACGGCAGGGACGTACATGCGCCCGGCAGATCGGGTTCCCAATGTGTACAGCCACATTGTGCTGGAATATCAGGATGATGTGGAAGAAAAAACATTTCTTTTGGGCGCGGTCATTGAAACCAGCCCGTCCAATAATTGCCAGACCTACCGATATGTAATGGACCGGACTTCTATGGAGAGCGTGGAACATACTTATGAGGAGAATGGTCTTACAATGCCCTACAGCCCCCAGCTTCTCCAGAAGAGATACCGGCTGACACTGATGAACCGGGAGCAGGGGTTGCCGAAATTTCTGCAGATGACAGGATTGAAGCTGAGCCTCAGCCAGCTGCCCACCTATCTGCGGAAATTGAGGGGAATCATGTCCTATGACCCCAATGCCAGGATCGATCAGTTTATTCGGGAGAGCGTTCTGGAGGAACGGAACGTAGATTTCGGGAAGCTGATTGAAGCAAAGGAGAATATTGGGCGGCTCAATGAAAATTTTGCGATTATCCAGCAGGAGATTGATGAGCTGGATGGGATTCTCAGCGAATACGACACCTGGGAGAGTGAGAAGAACCGTCTTCTGGCTGACGATATCCGTATTGCCTACAAAAAAATGAAGGATCTGACCCAGGAGATTGGGCGGCAGGAAAAAGAGCGCAGCCTGGCACAAAGAAGAAAAGAAGATCTGGAAAAGGAGCTGAAAATCTTAGAGGGCAGGAGGAGCGGCATAGACGCCCAGCTGATCCAGGCGAAGGTCAGTCTGGAACAGATGGACAGTTCCAGAATGATTATGGAAGAAAAACGGCGGCTGGATGCGCTGGAAGAGGAGAAGCGGGAGCTTTTGGAAAAATGCAGAAGGCTGGAATTTTTCCAAACGGCTGTCAGCGAGATGATGAACCGGTTTTTTGAGGAAGGAGAGCAGATTGAGGACAAGGAGAGCCTCTCTTCCCTTTGCCGTCAGGACTGGCCTGCTTCTAGGAAGGCAGCTGCTGCAGCAGGGTTCAGGCAGCGTCTGGACCGAATCTACGATGAAGCAGTCAAGGGGATTGCCGCCGCCGAGATCGAGTTAGACAAGATAGGCCGCAGTCTGGATGTGCAGCACCGGATTATCGAGGAATGCAAAAAGCACCGGAACAATTACGGGCAGATTCCGGAGTATACGGGTCTGCGCGATGAGATCAACCGTGAATTTGAAAAGAGAAAGATCCCGTCAAAGGCGCAGTTTGCCTGCGAATATGTGATTAGTCTGAAAGACGAGGAGTGGAGAGACGCCATTGAGGCATTTTTAGGCCCCCGGCGATATACGATTCTGGTGGAGCCGCAGTACTATGATATTGCGGATGATGTTTTGAACCGCTCTGAACATCGGTATGCCCATTTGTTCAACACAAAGCTGCTGATGAAGAGGGATATCCAGCCGGAGGAAGATTCCGCCGTGTCCCTGCTGGAGATCAAAAATCCTGTAGCCAGGAAGTATTTTGAATTTCAGCTGGGCAGGATGCATGCGGTGGAAAAGGAGGAGGTGCGCCATTATGAGAACGCGATCTCCAAGGAAGGCCGTGTGTCGGTAGCCATGGACAGCTATTATCTGAGGTTTGACAGGCTTCGCTCTTACTACCTGGGGCAGAAAATTTTCGAACTGAACCGGAATCGGGCGGAAAGAGAGATAGAGAGACTAAACGAGGAACGGAAAAAACTGCTGAGCGGAAAGCAGGAGCTGGAAGGAAAAAGAAGCCGTTTGGCTCAAAACAGGGAATTGTTCCAGGAATACGACTATGACGCCCACAAAAAATATCAGGCGGCTGCCGAAAATGCCAGAGAATCGAGAGCACAGCTGGAGCGCCTGAAGAGAGCCCAGAAGAACAATCAGGAATACATTGAGCTGAATGAGCTGGTGGGCCGCCTTTCAGATGAGCAGAAGGCGGTTCAGGGAGCTTACGGCCAAAAGCTGCAGGAGAAGAGCGCCCAGGACACAGTGATTCAGCGCTGCGGGGAGAAAATAGAGGCGAGAAGTTCTGAGCTGGAAATCCAGACCCGGCAGTATAAAGAATACGAGATCGAGTCCTATTCACTTGTTCAGAGAACGATTGAGGCTTATGATAAATATCTGGAAAACGGAAGGAAAGGGGTAGGAGGCCTTTTGGCCGAGGACACCAGGGGAAGGATTCGCAGGAGTATAGAACAGCACAGAGATGAACTGATGCGGAGACAGGCAGGCTACAATGTGAGACATTCCGACAGCGTCTTGCCAAACGGAACCGCAGGAAGAGAGCAGTATGCGTCCAGGAGGGAGCGCATCTGGATGGACAACCTTCAGGAGATCCGGCAGAAACTGGAGGAACAGACCCGGCGCTATGAAGATATTTTTAAGAATGAGTTTGTGCTTATGATTCTGAAGTCTTGCGAGCGGGCCAGAGAGGATCTGAGGCAGATCAATGGGGAGCTGGCAAAACTGAATTTTGCGGCGAAATACCAGTTCGACGTCCACTACGTGCGCGACGGCTCGGAATACGAAAAAGTCATCGAATACGCCAGATTTTTAGATGAGAGGGAACAGCTTGGCGGCGGTTCGGACGGCCAGATGACATTTGGAATGCTGACCTCTGTGTCCGATGAGGAAGGAGAGCGGCTGGAGCAGGAGATGAAGGGGATCATCAACCGGATTATCGAAAAAAACAGTGAGGACACCATCGCCCGCTTTGCCGATTACCGGAACTATATGACATACGAGATCCTGATCAGCAACCAGATTTTGGACCGGGCGAAGCTGTCCCGGCAGACGGGCTTTAATTCCGGCGCTGAAGTGCAGATTCCTTACCTGTTGATTTTGTCCTCCGCGCTCCTGATGATCTACAACCAGCGTGTAAATTCTACCCGTCTGGTGTTTATCGACGAGCCCTTTGCCAAGATGGATCCGGGAAATGTAAAACTGATGCTGAATTTTATGAGGGAACAGAAGCTGCAGGTCATATTCTGTTCTCCGGACAAGACGGAATCCATCGGAAACGAATGCGAGGTCATCCTTCCTGCCCTGAGAGTGCGCGCCGACAGTATGCAGCTGGGAATTGTGCAGTTCCATGAAGGAAAGGCGTACAGCCGGTAACGTCTTTCTGCCGGCAAGATGGGAAGAAATAGAAAAGACAGGGAGAAAGAGATGGCGAATTACGAGGAAAAGCTGCTGGAGGCGCTGGCGAACAAATACAGAAACAGCAAAAAGGACAGCAAGACAAATGTGATTGCCAGGCGCACAAAGATCAGCCCTAAAACTCTTTACAAGAAGTACGACCGAAATGACGGCGATGTGGCGGAGATCGAAGCAGTGAATCAGGCTGTCAGGCAGTGTTTTCAGAAGGGCTTTGTGACATATGAGACAGCGGGATTCAGCAATGAGATCAGGGATGTTTTTCTGATTGATGAAAAGATTGATGAGATAGAAACGTATCTGGAGAAGAATTACCACTTTGAGACGAAAGCCGCGAAAAGGCGGTATGTGGAACGCCTGATTTCTGAGTACGAAGGGCGGTCTTCCGTGGCGGAGATGGAATGCGAAAAGCTCCGCAAGACCCTGGACAGCAATAAGATTCCGGCAAAATACCGGGAGACGGAGGATCTTCTAAAGGCGCTGGTCTTTGTTGAGAACAATGCGGAGGAGCTGTATCTGCGGGAAGTCTCCATGCTGGTCTATGGAGATTCCAAGTACCTGGAAGAGAATGTGCTGCACCCACTGTGCAGAGCGTTGAGAGACTATCTGGGAAAGCCTGCCGGAGAAGGCGAGCTGGAGGATGAGGTTCTGGAAGAGTACCATATCGTCAGGGAAAAGCAGCGGCTGTGCATGAAGGGGAAGCTGACGGTGCGGATCGGCGGTAAGGAGCTGGATCTGGGGACTCTGACAGACGGTATTCAACTCTTTGCCGGTGAATTAGAAAAACTGGAGTGGATTCATGTCCAGTCGCCAATTTTTATGACGGTAGAAAATTATACATCCTGGCTGCGGATGGGCCGCTCGGATGCGGTGTACTTTTACCTGGGAGGATATGCCGGACGGATACAGAGAGATTTTCTGAAAAAAGTCTATGCCGACAATCCAGGGCTTTCCTACCTGCATTTTGGGGATATTGACGCCGGAGGACTCTATATCCATGAGCACCTCTGCCGGGCAACGGGGATCCCGTTTGGAATGTACCGGATGTCAATGGAAGAGCTTAAAGACGAACGGTTCCGGTTCTGCCGCCATTCTTTGTCAGACCAGGATAAAGTCAGACTGGAAGCTCTCAAAAAGAATGAGGCTTATCGGGAACTGGCGGTATATATGCTGGAGCGGAATGTGAAGCTGGAGCAGGAGATCATCAGTTATTATGAGTGACCTCTAAAAAAGTTAGTCTTGACTTACTTTCTGGACGGAATGTAAAATGGAAAAAAATTCATGAAACTCTGACCGAAAGAAAGTCTGACGGAAAGATTGGAAACAGCCTCTCTGAAAAAGAGGTTTTATTCTGTTTGCAACAGACCTTCTGCGGAGGGTCTGTTTTTTGTTCCATAGAAAACTGCGTTCCCTATGGAACAAAAACGCTCCGCGGGATGCGCGCTCGCGCGAAGTGAAAATTTGCCGCTAAAGCGACCGCGCTCGGCGCGAGAGTTCCGTAAACGGAACTTTTTATTCTTTCCCTTAAACAGAAAGGAGATCGGAATCTATGGAAAGAGAGACGGCAGGCCAGGAGACCCGGATCGCGGTGATCGGGATCATTATAGAAGACAGAAAGCAGGCAGGGGCGGTGAACAGCCTGCTTCACCAGTACGGAGAGTATGTGATCGGGCGGATGGGGCTCCCTTACGAGAAGAAGGGGGTTCACATTATCAGCATTGTGGTGGATGCGCCTATGGACATCATCAGCGCCCTGTCAGGCAAATTGGGGAGATTGCCGGGAGTCAGCTCTAAGGCCCTCTATTCAAAGGCGGGAGGCCAGTGATGGAAAAGCATGGAGTTTTGTCCCTGATCGACACCCTGGAGAGAGAACACTGGCTGGAGCCGGATCAGTGGATAAGGGTGTTGGAGGGCCATACGGAAGAAACGGCCGGATATGCGGCAGAGAGGGCTTCTGAGGTCAGAGACAGGATTTACGGGCGGAGAATTTTTATTCGCGGCCTGATTGAATTTACCAACTATTGCCGGAATGACTGCTATTACTGCGGGATTCGCAGGAGCAACCAGAAAGCTGCCCGCTACCGGCTGACAGAGGAGGAAATTCTGTCCTGCTGTCAGGAGGGATGGGAGCTGGGATTTCGTACTTTTGTCCTCCAGGGAGGGGAAGACGGATATTTTACAGATGAGCGGGTGTGCAGCCTGGTTCGGGCGATCAAAAGACAGCATCCCGGGTGTGCCGTGACTCTCTCCATAGGGGAGAAGGAGGCGGAACGCTACCAAAGATTCCGGGAGGCCGGGGCAGACCGGTACCTGCTCCGCCATGAGACGGCAGATCCGGCTCACTATAGAAGACTTCACCCGCCGCAGATGAGCCTGGAGCACAGGATGGAATGCCTGCGGCAGCTCAAGCGGCTGGGCTTTCAGACGGGCGCCGGGATGATGGTGGGGTCGCCGGGGCAGACGGTGGAATGTCTGGTCAGGGACATGGAATTTCTCCATCAGCTCCAGCCGGAGATGGTGGGGATCGGTCCGTTTCTGCCTCACGATGAGACGCCGTTTCGGGGAGAAAAAGCGGGGAGCACGGCCATGACGCTGTATCTTCTGAGTCTGGTCCGGCTGATGCTTCCGGAGGTTCTGCTGCCGGCGACCACAGCTCTGGGGACAGCCGCAGAAGGAGGGAGAGAGGCGGGTATCCTGGCCGGAGCCAATGTGGTGATGCCCAATCTGTCCCCGGAAAATGTCAGGGGGAAATACCTGCTCTATAACAACAAAATCTGCACGGGAAAAGAGGCCGCTGAAAATCTGCAGGAGCTGCGGGAGGCAGCGGCGAAAATCGGCTTTGAGATCGCCATTGACCGTGGAGACCATAAAAATACTACAGGCCCTGTATGAAAAAGGGCGAACCTGAAGGGAAAGTGATTCTGACCCGAGGTAGAAAGGAAGAGAGATGTACAATCCAAAATCAAAACATGCAGAAGACTTTATCAACCATGAGGAGATCCTGGAGACCCTGGAGTATGCAGAGAAAAACAAGCATAACCGGGAGCTGATCGACGAGATTTTGAACAAAGCCAGGCTGAGGAAAGGGCTGAGCCACAGGGAGGCCGCCGTTCTTCTGGACTGCGATCTGGAGGACAAAAATCAGGAAATTTACGCCCTGGCTGAGCAGATCAAAAAAGATTTTTACGGCAACCGGATCGTCATGTTTGCGCCGCTGTACTTATCAAATTACTGCGTCAACGGCTGCGTGTACTGTCCCTACCATGCCAAAAACAAGCATATTCCGCGGAAAAAGCTGACCCAGGAGGAGATCCGGCGGGAGGTGATTGCCCTGCAGGATATGGGGCATAAGCGGCTGGCTCTGGAGACGGGGGAGGATCCGGTGAACAATCCCATAGAATACGTGCTGGAGAGCATTAAGACCATCTACAGCATCAAACACAAAAACGGAGCGATCCGCCGGGTCAATGTCAATATCGCGGCCACCACGGTGGAGAATTACCGGAAGCTGAAGGAGGCGGGAATCGGCACCTATATTTTGTTCCAGGAGACCTACCACAAGGAGAGCTATCTGAAGCTCCATCCCACAGGGCCCAAGCACGACTACGATTACCACACAGAGGCCATGGACAGGGCCATGGAGGGCGGTATAGACGATGTGGGCTGCGGCGTCCTCTTCGGCCTGGAGATGTACCGCTATGAGTTTGCAGGGCTTTTGATGCACGCGGAGCACCTGGAGGCGGTTTACGGGGTCGGGCCTCACACCATCAGCGTCCCGCGGATAAAACATGCAGACGACATTGACCCGGATGAGTTTGACAATGGAATCGACGATGATACCTTTGCCAAGATTGTGGCCTGCATCCGGATTGCGGTGCCCTATACCGGCATGATTATTTCCACCAGGGAGAGCCAGAAATGCAGGGAGAGAGTGCTCCATCTGGGAATTTCCCAGATTTCCGGCGGCTCCCGGACCAGCGTGGGCGGCTATGCGGAGGAAGAACCGGAGGATGAGAGTTCCGAGCAGTTTGACGTCAGCGACAAGAGGACCCTGGACGAGGTAGTAAACTGGCTGATGGGCATGGGGTATATCCCCAGCTTCTGTACGGCCTGCTACCGGGAAGGCAGGACAGGGGACCGGTTCATGTCCCTGTGCAAAGCGGGACAGATCCAGAACTGCTGTCATCCCAATGCCCTGCTGACGCTGAAGGAGTACCTGACGGACTATGCCTCTGAAGATACGAAAAAGAAGGGTCTGGAGCTGATTGAAAAGGAGATCGGAAATATTCCCAAAGAGAAGGTTCGTGAGGTCGTCAGAGAGCGGCTGGCTGCGATTGAAAATGGGAGCCGGGATTTCCGGTTCTGACAGGGGATCGGCGTCTGAGGTCTGGCTGGGGCCGGTCCCTCGGATGCCGGGAAAGGAGAACAATATGGGACTGAATGAGACGCCGTCGGCAGAGCGGGTACATATCGGTTTCTTTGGAAAACGCAATGCAGGAAAGTCCAGCGTGGTCAACGCGGTGACCGGTCAGAACCTGGCGGTTGTTTCCGATGTCAAGGGAACAACCACTGACCCGGTGCAAAAAGCGATGGAGCTTTTGCCCCTGGGGCCGGTGGTGGTGATCGACACCCCCGGCCTTGACGACGAGGGAGAGCTGGGAAGTCTGAGGGTTAAAAAGAGCCGGGAGGTGCTGAACCGGGCAGACGCCGCTGTGCTGGTGGTAGACGGGACCCTGGGAATGAGCCGGGAAGACTGGGAAATCTTAAAGGACATCCGGAAGAAGGAGATCCCCTTTGTCATTGCCTGGAACAAGGCAGACCTGAAGGGCCGGGATCCGGAGCAGGAGGAAGGCCTGAAGGAGCTGAAAGATTCCGGCCATCTGGTGGAGGTCAGCGCGAACTCGCTGGCCGGGATCGGACTGCTGAAGGAGAGGATCGCTGCCCTGGCAAAGGGGGAAGAAAATGAAAAAAGGATCATTGGAGATTTTCTGAATCCCGACGATGTGGCGGTACTGGTGGTCCCCATCGATAAGGCGGCCCCCAAGGGACGGCTGATCCTGCCCCAGCAGCAGACCATACGGGATATCCTGGAGGCCGGCGGGATTGCGGTCGTGTCCAGGGAGACAGAGCTTGGGACGGCACTGAAAAGCCTGACCGGGCCGCCGAAGGTGGTGATCACGGACAGCCAGGTGTTTGACCGGGTTTCCCGGGAAACGCCGGAAGACATCCTGCTCACTTCGTTTTCCATTCTGTTTGCCCGCTATAAAGGCAATCTGGCCCAGGCAGTCCAGGGGGTCACAGCTCTGAATCGCTTGGAGAATGGGGACAGGGTGCTGATCAGCGAAGGCTGCACCCACCACCGCCAGTGCAATGACATTGGAACTGTCAAACTGCCGGGATGGATCAGAAAATACACAGGAAAAGAACCGGAGTTCTGCTTTACATCCGGGAGAGAGTTCCCTGACGACCTGACGCCTTACCGCCTGGTCGTTCACTGCGGCGGCTGTATGCTCAATGAGAGGGAGATGCGGTGGCGGCTTCGGTGCGCGGAGGATCAGGGAATCCCCATGACCAATTATGGCATTTTGATTGCGTATGTAAATGGGATTTTGGAGAGAAGCGTACAGATCTTTCCCGATATTGCGGAAATTCTGAAAAGAGGATAACACTATGAGGTGGATTTCCTGATTCAGAGGAAGGATGATATTTTCCCGGTTGAGGTTAAATCCGAAGCCAATACTTCCAGTAGGAGCCTGAAAAAGTTCAAGGAACTGTTCCCAGATCAGGTAAAGCTCCGTGTACGCTTTCCACTGAATAAAGGACCTTGGCTTATCTATGAACCAAGGCCCTTTGCTGTCCTTCAGCTTCACTTTTTACTCCGTCCCGTCTGACTGCTCCGTCTCAGACTGCCGGCTTTCGGCCGTCTGGCTCTGTCCCTCCATGGTCTGTTCTACAATCATATCCATGATGTCTCTCGTCATAGCTCCGGGCACATAGCCGTAAACTTTCCCCTCATCTGTTATCATAAATGTGGTGGGGAGAGCCGTGACGCCGTACTGGTAAGAGAGCATCCCTGTCTCATCCATAAGGACAGGGAATGTATAGCCATTTTCTTCCAGAAAATCTGTGATGTATGCCACATCCCCTTCCTGTCCGACATTGGGGGAGACGACAGTCAAAACCGCCAGATCGCCGGCATTTTCCTCCCAGTCTTCATACAGGCTCTGAATGTGTCCCAACTCCGATTTGCAGGGCGGGCACCAGGTAGCCCAGAAATTGAGAAAAACGGTCTTTCCATTGTAATCAGAGAAGGCATGGGTGGCACCGTTCTGGTCGGTCAGGGAAAAATCCGGAGCGTCAGGCAGTTCCCGGGGCTCCTGAGAAGCAGCCTCTGAGCTTTCAGCAGCCGCGCTCTCAGTTTCTTCAGAAATGTCTGAGGAGCTGGATTCTGCGGGGGATGTTTCCGGTGAAGGAGCGGAGGCCTCTGTCTGAGACGCCACACCAGATGCAGGAGTTCCCGCAAGGCTGGTGGACAGGCCACTCATCCATCCGGTCACCATAAAAATACCCATGGCGATCATCAGAATTCCTCCGGCCTTTACGGTATACTGGACGATCCTTCGGTTCTTTTTAAAGAAATTCAGGAGATTGGTGGTA
Source organism: uncultured Lachnospiraceae bacterium (assembly GCA_904395885.1). Lineage (GTDB taxonomy): Bacteria > Bacillota > Clostridia > Lachnospirales > Lachnospiraceae > UMGS1370. The sequence goes on along the minus strand of CAJFOF010000004.1, from coordinate 66,900 downwards.
AACAGCCCTACCAGCAGGAAGGGAATACAGAAGCCGGCAGTATAGATTCCGATGTAAAGCAAAGCCAGCCCGGAATCAGAGGAGCTTCCGGCCATCAGCAGAACGGAAGCCAGTGTAGGGCCGATACAGGGGGTCCAGGAAAAGCTGAAAGTAAAGCCCAGAATGAACGCGGCCAGAGGGCCGGAACCGAATTTGCCCGGCTGAAGGGAAAGCCTGTGTTCTCCGGCCAGAAACGGGAGGCGGAACACTCCTAATTGGTACAGCCCAAAAAGAATAACGATGATTCCGCCGATCCGGGCGAACCAGATGTGATATCTGGAAAAAAATTGTCCCAGGGCACTGGCGCCAATGCCCAGAAGGAAGAAGGTAAAACCGATTCCGGCGACAAAAAATAAGGTATTTACCATCACCTTGCCTTTGCGAAAGATTTCTTTCTGCCCTGATTCAGAGCTTCCTGCACCGCCGGAAAGATAACCGAGATAAAGCGGCAGTAGCGGAAGCACACAGGGCGACAGGAAGCTTAAAATTCCCTGAAGGAAGACGGTAAGCGCCGAAAGGTTAAATTCAAGCTGAAATCCCATAAATGAAAAAGTTCCTTTCTGTTTGGACATTAAAATTTCACAGTTCGATATTATAATCAATCATATCATTGTAGAGCTTTTTGCATTCTTCAAAGTCGTGGTTACGCAGGGCACTGAGAATAGCGCGGTGGCGGAAGTCGCCGACAAACAGGGAAACACCCTTTTCAGTCCAGCCCTCGATCCGTTTTTTCAATGTCAGATAGATGTATTTTTCCAGGGTCCCTCTGGCCATAGCAAAACAATAGATGTACAGAGTATTGTGAGACATCTGGCAGATTTGTTCGTGGAAATCCGTATCATATTTTGTGAGAATCTTTAACTTTTCTTCGTCTACTGGAAGATAGGTGTTCATCTTAATATCTTCGTATTCTGTACAGATAGAATTTAATTTTGCAAAGTCCTCCTCTGTAGCGCGTTCAATAGCCAGACGGGCGCATTCCAATTCGATGAGCTGCCGGAATTCACAGATGTCGTCCATCAATTTCGGATTGGCGATGAGATCGCCAACGGCATGGATATAATCGATGAACTGGAAATTTTTTACGTATGTTCCGTCTCCTACTTTGGTCTCTACCAGGCCGATGGCATTGAGACGCTGCAGAGCCATTCGAACGGTCAGACGGTTTACCCCGTAGAGAGAGGATAGCTCCATCTCAGAAGGCAGCTTCTCTCCAACTTTCCATTGCTGGGTTACAATATTTTCTCTCATATTTTGGTAAACCTGTTCGCTGGCAGTCTTTTTTTCTACTTTTTTTATGGTGGGCATAATCCTCATCCTTCTTTACATTCTTGGTGTTCCTATTATATCAGGTCTGGTGAAAATACACAAACTTTTTCCAGGTTTTTCTACACATTTAGAGAAAGTGAATTTGCACGGAAAATGGTATTGACATACAGGTAAAAAGGAAAAGCTCTGAATGCTCCGGTATACCAGTTAATGGGCGGAAAGACCAACAGCAAACTGCGGGCTTATGCCAGCCAGCTTCAGTTTGACTGGGGCAAAGTCAGCCATTCCTTGGCGAAACCTGAGGAATATGCGGAAGCAATGAAAAAAGCCATGGCAGATGGTTTTGACTGTGTGAAGGTAGATCCGGTAGGATTCGATGAAAACGGAGTTTGGATGGGACGCAGCAGCCGGGGAATCCTTCAGCGCGACCAGCTTAAACTGGCTGTTGACCGTGTAGCAGCTATGAGAGAAGCAGGCCCCGACGTTGATATCATTATTGAACTTCATGCCCTGACCGACGCTACCACCTCTGTTCAGCTGGGCCGTGAGCTTCAAAAGCTCAACTGCTTCTATTATGAAGAGCCGACTCAGCCGCTGAATCCCAATCTGTTCCGGGGGATCAACAGTAAGATCGAGATTCCGGTGGCGATAGGCGAGAGAGTTTATACCAGATGGGGATACCGCCAGTTCTTTGAGGACCATTCCATCGGCATCATTCAGCCTGACCTGTGCAATACCGGCGGCCTGACCTGTGCAATACCGGCGGCCTGACCGAAGGAAAGAAGATCTGTGACATGGCCCACGTGTATGACATCGGCGTTCAGGTTCACTGCTGCGGAGGTCCGATTTCCGCTGCCGCCGCCCTGCAGTTAGAGGCAGTTATCCCGAACTTTGTCATCCATGAGCTTCATGCATCCGCATTGATTGAAGACAACATCCGGCTGTGTAAGTATGACTATGTGGCAAAAGACGGATACTTTGAAGTTCCGGATCGTCCAGGCATTGGACAGGAGCTGACTGAAGAGGCTTTGGAGAATGCAGAGATTGTGACAGTAAAATAAAAGAGAGAATTTACGCTATCATTGGAGAAGGCAGGCCCTGGGGCCTGCCTTCTCAAGTTCCGGGAAGTATGGTATAATGAGCCTTGCAGAGCTCTGTGCTTGCACAGGGAGCGCTATAAGGCGAGATGGTATAAAGATAAGAAGGAGGTAACTGTCATGCCGTTTATCAATTCAAAAGTATCTGTCAAACTGAGCGAGAAGCAGAAAGAAACTATAAAAACCCGTTTAGGAGAAGGGATCCGCGCGATTCCCGGAAAGTCAGAAAGCTGGCTGATGGTGGGATTTGAAGATGAGTACACTCTGTATTTTAAAGGAAACCAGGACGGCCCTACCGCTTTTGTGGAGGTAAAGATCTACGGAAAGGCTTCTGCCGAAGATTACGACCGCCTCACCGGTATTCTGTCACAGATTTTTGAGGAGGAAGCCGGAGTCAGCCCGGACCGCCTTTATGTCACTTACCAGGAGATTTCTAACTGGGGATGGAACGGCGCTAATTTTTAGGAATATAGTTTAGTGGAAGAAATCAGGAGATTCTGTCGATGAGGCAGCGTCTCCTTTTTTGGTGGAGATTTTACTGTGCAGCGTCTCACTTTCCTTCTTGCCACAGAAACGAAAATATGGTACACTGTACCGTGCACACCCAAGATATGGCATTAATATGAAAGAGGAAATACAAGATATGGTAAAATATAGGGAAGAATTTTTGGCTAAAAAAGAAATCAGTCAGTGTCTGGATAAAATCAGTCAGGATTTTCCAGGAGAAGAATATTCCGTGGAAATTCTGCTGGAACGTTTTGACAGCTTTTTAAAACCGGGAATGGAGGACCGGGAAATGATGTCGGTTCTCATCAAGGCGGCTGTAGAACTGACTGCCAAGGAGGCGCCAAAGTGGGAACTGATCGCTGCCAGACTGCTGTACTGTCAGTTTAAAAGCCGGATAGAAGATAAGATGAAAGAACGGGGAATCCGGGATTTTTACGGGAAAATCCGATATCTGACAGAAGAGGGCCTCTATGGTTCCTATATTTTAGAAGGGTATTCAGAGGAAGAATTGACGGAAGCTGCCGGGTTTCTCGAGGAAAGCCGGAATGAGCTTTTTACCTATTCCGGCCTGGATCTGCTGCTTGGCCGGTATGTGATCCGGGGGTATGACGGAGTCCCTCTGGAAACGCCCCAGGAGATGTACCTGGGCATTGCCCTCCATCTGGCTCTGAAGGAGCAGAGAGAAAGGCGGATGCTGTGGGTGCGGAGATTTTACGACATGCTCAGCAAGATGGAAGTGACCATGGCGACTCCCACCCTGTCCAATGCCAGAAAGCCGTTTCACCAACTGTCAAGCTGCTTTATTGACACGGTGCCGGACAGCCTGGAGGGGATTTACCGGAGCATCGACAACTTTGCCATGGTCAGCAAGTTTGGCGGCGGTATGGGCCTGTACTTTGGGAAGGTACGGGCGGCTGGCAGCAGCATCCGGGGATTTGCCGGGGCCGCCGGAGGAGTGATCCGCTGGATCCGTCTGGTCAACGACACGGCTGTGGCCGTTGATCAGTTGGGAATGAGACAGGGGGCTGTGGCCGTGTATCTGGATGCATGGCACAGGGATCTGCCGGAATTTCTCCAGCTTCGGACCAACAATGGCGATGACCGGATGAAAGCCCACGATGTCTTCCCGGCGGTCTGTTATCCGGATTTGTTCTGGAAAATGGCAAAAGAGGATTTGAACCAGGAGTGGCATATGATGTGCCCTCATGAGATCCTCACTGTGAAAGGCTACTGTCTGGAGGATTACTATGGGGAGGAATGGGAGAAACGGTATCTGGACTGTGTTCAGGATGAGCGGATCTCCAAGAGAAGCATTGTGCTGAAAGACATTGTCCGTCTGATCTTAAAATCTGCTGTGGAGACCGGGACGCCGTTTACCTTTAACCGGGATACGGTCAATAGCATGAACCCCAACAGTCACAAAGGGATTATTTACTGCTCCAACCTCTGCACCGAGATCGCCCAGAACATGGCGCCTATGGAGACAAGGCAGGTGGAGATCCGGGAGGAAGACGGCGATACGGTTGTTGTCACCTCTGTCACCGCAGGGGATTTTGTGGTCTGCAATCTGGCGAGTCTCTGCCTGGGAAATATTCCGGTGCAGGACGATGCCGCTGTCATGGAGGTTGTGGAGAGCGCAGTACGGGCATTGGACAATGTAATCGATCTGAATTTTTATCCAGTCCCCTATGCGGGGATCACCAACCACCGTTACCGCAGCGTCGGTCTGGGTGTCAGCGGGTATCACCACATGCTGGCAAAGAACGGTATTCACTGGGAGGCAGAGGAGCATCTGGAATTTGCCGACCAGGTCTTTGAGAGAATCAATTTTGCCGCCATCACAGCCAGCACAGAGCTGGCGAAAGAAAAAGGCAGTTACCAGTACTTTGAAGGCAGCCAGTGGCAGACCGGAGAATATTTTGAAAAGAGGAACTATACCGGGGAAAAATGGGATAAACTCAAAGAGAAGGTAAAGATCCAGGGAATGCGGAATGCGTACCTGATGGCCGTGGCACCCACCAGCAGCACCAGTATTCTGGCAGGAACTACAGCAGGTCTGGACCCGGTGATGAAGAAATACTTTCTGGAAGAAAAGAAGCACGCCATCCTGCCCAGAGTGGCGCCGGATCTTACACCGAGAACCTATTGGCTTTATAAGGAAGCCCATCTGCTGGATCAGCACTGGACCGTGCGCGCAGCCGGCGTGCGCCAGCGCCACATTGACCAGGCCCAGAGCGTCAATCTCTACATCACCAACGACTACACCATGCGCCAGGTGCTTTCTCTGTACATTGAGGCATGGGAGCAGGGGGTAAAGACCCTTTACTATATCCGCAGCAAGTCCCTGGAGGTGGAAGAGTGCGAGAGCTGCTCGGCGTGACAGTCTGGTCGGACGTGACAGAAGATTCGACAGCGCAGAATAATAGAAAAGAGGAATGATATGGCAGTTTTAAAGAGCAAGCGGTTATTTAATCCAGAGGGGGAGACGGATGTGTCCCTCCGCCGGATGATCGGCGGAAACACCACCAACCTCAATGATTTTAACAATATGAAGTATTCCTGGGTCAGCGGCTGGTACCGGCAGGCCATGAACAATTTTTGGATTCCGGAAGAGATCAACATGAGCGCCGATGTACTGGACTACCCTAAATTGTCCCCGGCGGAGCGGAACGCCTATGACAAAATTCTGAGTTTCCTGATCTTTCTGGATTCCATTCAGACGGCCAATCTGCCCAACATCGGTCAGTATATTACCGCCAATGAGGTCAACCTCTGTCTGACGATCCAGGCATTCCAGGAGGCAGTTCACAGCCAGAGTTACAGCTATATGCTGGACACCATCTGCAGCCCGGTGGAGCGAACCAGCATTCTGTACCAGTGGAAAGACGACGAACATTTGCTCAGGCGCAACACCTTTATCGGAAACCTTTACAATGAATTTCAGGAAAACAGAGATGACTTCGTTTTGCTGAAGGTGATGATGGCCAACTATATTTTGGAGGGAATCTATTTTTACAGCGGCTTTATGTTCTTTTATAATCTGGGACGGAACGGGAAGATGCCGGGAAGCGTCCAGGAGATCCGTTACATCAACCGGGACGAGAATACTCATCTGTGGCTGTTCCGGAACATGATCCTGGAATTAAAGAAAGAAGAACCTCAGCTTTTTACCCCTGAAAGGGTGGCCGTTCTCCGGGCAATGGCGGAGGAGGGAGTACGCCAGGAGATTGAGTGGGGCCATTACGTCATCGGCGACGCCATTCCCGGTCTGACCAAAGAGAATATCACAGATTACATCAAATATTTAGGGAATCTGCGCTTTAGCAGCCTGGGCTTTGGTAGCCTGTATGAGGGATGGGAGAAGGAGCCGGAGACTATGAAATGGGTGAGCCAGTATTCCAATGCCAATCTGGTAAAGACGGATTTCTTTGAGGCCAGGAGCACGGCTTACGCCAAGAGTACGGCCCTGGTAGACGACCTGTAAACAGGGACAGGCAGGCGTCGGTCTCTCTGGATGGGATTTCGGCGCCTGCAGGAAGGATAGGGAAGATGAAACTTTAGCGTCCCAGCCGTCTGGCAATGGATTAGTAGACGGCCCGCTCTTTGACCATCAGGGTGGGATAGCCGCTCTGGCGCAGTCTCTGTTCCATATTGGCAGCGTTATCCAGATTGAGGAATGCGCCTACCCGAACCCGGTACCAGGGCGCCTGATAGACGAGAAATGCCGGAAAGCCTTCATTTTTCAGGGCCTGAACCTCTTTGACCGCAGATGCCCGGTCTTGATAGGCCCCTACCTGAATCTGATAGTATTCCGGGACAGCCTCCTCTTCCTCGCGGATGGTCTTTAAAATCCCCTGGGCAATGGCGTTGGCCATCGCATCAAATTTTTCGTCAAACACCTGGTTGTCTGCATCGGAATTTATGAAACCGGCCTCCACCAGAACGGCCGGCATCTGGGTATCTCTGAGAACTACCAGGCCGGGCCGCTCTTTGATGCCCAGATTGGCATACCCGGTCATCCGGTGGAGGGCGTCGTTAATGTTTTTGGCCAGAAGATGGCGAATGCCGCTGTCCTCGTAGACCAGGGTTTCAACGCCGGACGCGGTGTTGGGCTCAGGCATGGAATTTCTGTGGATAGATACGAAAAAGTCTGCCCCGGACCGGTTGGCGATGGCCGCTTTTTCGTAGGGACTGTCGAAAACATCCTGGACTCTGGTGTAGACAACGTCAACGCCGTTTCTCTCTAAGATCTGCCCCACGGCCAGGGCCAGGCGGAGGGTATCGTCCTTCTCTCTCCGCCCCTCATAAATGGCGCCGGGCTCAACGCCGCCGTGACCGGCATCTATGATGACTGTTTTTTGCTGTGCCAAAATAAGCCTCCTGATAGAAAGGTTCTCCTGTTAGGATATTCAGAAAATCAGGCGGCGTGACAAAACAGGTATAAAAAAAGGAACATGGTGGGAAGCGGGCAAAACTTCCTTGCATTTTGCTTTTTTCTGTATATAATTTGAAGTGTACAAAAGCTGCCCGGATGCTTTGCGCTGAACGGCAGATTATAAAGGAGGATTTATAAATTGAGAGGAGTAGAGACCAGAATACAGGAGATCAGACACTGGATTTTCCGTGAGGTGGCCAGGATGGCCTACCACACAGAGTGGCCGATCGATAAAAGGATTGAAGAGCTCCCCTATAAGATTATCCCGGGAGAAGTGGGAAATTTCCGGAATGATGTATTTTTGGAGAGGGCAATCGTTGGAGAGCGCCTTCGCCTTGCCATGGGACTTCCGTGCAGAGGGGCGGGGGAGCATGCGCCGTTGTCCGATAACATAGAAGCGGCAGATAAACCGGAGACTTACTACACCCCGCCGCTGATTAATGTCATAAAGTTCGCCTGCAATGCCTGCACGGAAAAGCGGGTGTTTGTGACTGACGGCTGCCAGGGCTGTCTGGCTCATCCCTGTGTGGAGGTATGCCCGAAAGATGCGGTGACTCTGGACCGAACCAACGGCCGCTCCCACATTGACCAGGACAAGTGTATCAAGTGTGGCAGATGTGCAGACGTATGTTCCTACAATGCCATTATTATCCAGGAACGTCCTTGCGCCGCGGCCTGCGGCATGGATGCGATCCGTTCCGATGTGAACGGGAAGGCGGATATTGACTATGATAAATGCGTGTCCTGCGGCCAGTGTCTGGTAAACTGTCCCTTTGGAGCAATTTCAGATAAATCCCAGATTTTCCAGGTGATCCGTGCGATTCAGTCCGGTGAGAGAGTCTATGCGGCGGTAGCGCCGGCTTTTGTAGGCCAGTTTGGCCCTAAGGTTACTCCCGGAAAGCTGCGTGCTGCGATGAAGGAGCTGGGCTTTGCCGATGTCTTTGAGGTGGCTGTAGGCGCCGACCTGTGCGCTACCCAGGAGGCCATCGACTTTGTGGAAGAGGTGCCGGAAACCCTGCCCTTTATGGCGACTTCCTGCTGCCCTGCCTGGTCCTCCATGGCAAAGAAGCTGTTCCCGGATTATAAGAACTGCATTTCTATGGCTCTGACGCCTATGACTCTGACGGCCCGCCTGATCAAGAGGCATCACGAAAATGCAAAAGTGGTATTTATCGGGCCCTGCGCTGCAAAGAAGCTGGAGGCAATGAGAAAGTCCGTTCGCAGCGAGGTGGATTTTGTGCTGACCTTTGAGGAGATGGCCGGAATCTTTGACGCCAAGCACGTCAACATTGAGACGATTGAGGAAGACCCGGACGGCGTAAACGATGCGTCCACCGACGGACGTAACTTTGCAGTGGCCGGCGGCGTGGCGAAAGCTGTGGCAGACGTGATCCATGAGAAATTCCCGGACCGGGAGATCAAGATCGCCAATGCAGAGGGCCTGAGAGACTGCCGGAAGCTGCTGACCATGGCAAAGGCCGGAAAGTACAACGGATATCTGCTGGAAGGAATGGCCTGCCCGGGAGGCTGCGTAGCAGGAGCCGGAACCATGCAGCCCATCAAAAAATCCCAGACTGCTGTCAACCTGTATGCATCGAAAGCAAAACATAAGACCTCTAACCAGACAGAACACGTAAAAGAACTGGACAAGCTGGTGGATTAATGCGGGCACACGTTTCACATTGTCGGTTTTCCAGATAAATGGAATGACAGAGCCGCCGTATCAGTGATTTAAAGATCACAGATGCGGCGGTTTCTCTCTTGTGGATTTCTGGAAAACATGGTTAAATAGTGGTAGAAAGATTTTGTTAGGAGCTTAAATGGAATATGCAAAAGTATAATGTGCTAGATTTGTTTTGCGGATGTGGAGGTATGTCCTGGGGATTAAAAAAGAAAAATTTCAATATTGTGGCAGGGATTGATAACTGGGAGCCTGCATTAAACACGTATGCTTATAATCATGGCGGCACGAAAGCGCTGAATCTTGATCTTTCCAGGGTAGAACCTTCAGAAGTGTTACGTGCCATTGGAAAGAGAAAGAATGAGATTGATGTGATTGTGGGGGGACCGCCATGTCAGGGATTTTCTAAAAACATACCAGCTTATGGCCGTTTTTTAGAAGATCCGCGCAATCAATTATATCGGGCATATCTTCGGTTTGTTCACGAAATTCGGCCTAAAGTAGCCATTTTAGAAAATGTTGCTGAAATATATAATGCTTTTGGCGGAATTGTCAGGAGAGAGATTATCGAGAATTTGGAAGCGGATGGTTATCAGGTTGAGGTGCAGATTGTTAATATGTCTGAGTACGGAATTCCGCAGAAGAGAAGACGCTGCTTCTTTTTTGCATCCAGACTTGGCTGTCCTGTGTTTCCGGAGAAGTCTAAAGATATGGTATCTGCTTGGCAGGCAATTTCAGATCTCCCGATTGTCAATCAGGGAGAAGGGTATGATGGTATGCCGTATACCTCTGAATGCGAAAATGATTACCAGAAACATATGAGAGCTTCTTCAAAATCTGTTTTTAATCATATTGCAGCAGTTATGAATCCGATTCAGACAGCACGGATATCGTCTCTTCAGCCGGGCCAGGGATTAAAAGATTTGCCGAAAGAACTGCAGGTGAAAAGTGGATATTCGGGAGCGTACGGACGTCTGGATTATACGTCTGCCGCCGCTACAATTACCCGCTGGGTATTTCATGTAGGATCAGGCCGTTTTGCCCACCCAAGGGAAGTGAGGGGACTGACTATGAGAGAGGCGGCGCGTCTTCAGTCATTTTCAGATGACTTTCATTTTCTGGGAGGAAGAAATGACCAGGCGGGGCAAATCGGAAATGCAGTTCCGCCTGGCTTTATGGAGCAGCTTGCAGACAGTATCAGGATTGCTCTTGAAGGAAAGGCAGAAGAATATCAACAACTTGAGCTTTTTTCAGACGCTTGGGCGTTACATGGATGAGCTGAAGGGATTCAGGCAGTGTAAAGCGCTCAAAAAATTGTTTTTGAGAAGGATACCACCGGTAAACACATTTGCCGTCTGATCTGCGGATGGCCTGCAGCCCGTTTTTGCTGCTGTTTGTCCATTGCCAATTCAACTCTTCTGGCAAATATAATAAAATGTCGTCTTCGACAACAGCAAACTGCCGTTTATCTACAGTTTTTAATAGAATCATAATGCGTTTCGATTTTACGCCCTGAGCGATGGCATCTTCTTCGACCTTTAACTGCCAATGCCGCAGAAGAGCCGTACCGATATCGGAAGGATCACTGTTTGAATCAAGATGTGGGAAACCTAAAGACACTGCTTTTTTATAGACATCTGCCCGTTGTATTACGAGTTCAAATTCTCCGTTAGGGCGAAATGGCCATTGCAGGCTTTTGACGGACCAACCATTTTGCGGTTGTTGTCAACAACATCGTACAGCCTTTTTAGAGCGTATGTTATAAAACGGATCAGGACCGTCAATGTCCTTTACATATTCCCAGATTGCTTCCAAAATATAATCCTCAACATCATCGATAAAAGGAACTGCCATAACGACTTGGAGGCAGTCAGATAACTTTTTTAATTCTGGGATGGTCAGGGAGTATGACATGAGTTTTCCTCCTTTTTCGGATCAATAAATAATTGGTAAGTATCGACATTGAGGGCATCTGCAATCCGTTGAACATTTTCCAACGCAATACTGCGCCTGCAGCATTCAATCGCGCTGATGTAGGTGCGGTGCATCCCGCATTTGTCAGCCAATTTTTCCTGTGACAAACCGGCCTGTCGTCTATATTTTTTTAAATTTTCTGCGAATACTTTTACAATGTCCATGGGAACCTCCTATCTAAGATAGCGTAGTAAAATGAATACAATAAGTCTACAGACAATAAGTCACGTATCAAGCTGCTTTTATATTGCTGGGCGAGAGACTACCGAAAAAGAATGGTAAGCGCGAATAACATGCACCTCATAATGGAAAACGAAAAAGAAGGGATGACAGAGGAATGAGAACGATCATTGTCGGTGATATTCACGGCTGTATTCAGGAACTGACAGGACTTTTGATGAAACTTGAATTTAACCAGAGAGAAGACCGCCTGGTCAGCCTGGGGGATCTGATGGACCGGGGAAAAGCGGCCTATGAGGTGTTCAGCTTTTTTCGCCAGCTAAAGCTGGAGATGAAGGAGCGGTGCATCATTGTCAGAGGAAATCACGAACAGATGCTGATCGACATTGCCTGCGACCGGCAGATGAAGCGGCTGTGGCACATGAATGGGGGCAGGGAGACAGAAAAATCCTTCTTTCTCCACGGCAGAAAAGCCCAGACCCATATTCCGTGGCTGGAGAAGAATACTGTCTTCTACTGGATCGGGGAAGGGTATCAATGTGTTCATGCAGGGATTATTGAGGAGAAGCCGGAGAAAAACAGTCTGGATACTCTGTTGTGGGACAGAGACGCAATTACGGAAAACTGCTATGATAAGCGCCTGACCATAGTGGGGCACACGCCTTTGTGGGATCCGATTTACCTGAGAGGAGACGGTCGAAGCGGAGAAATCCTTTCCTACCGCAAGCGGATGGAACTTCCCCAAACGGGGATGATCTGTATAGATACAGGCTGCGTTTTTGGGGGAAAGCTGACTGCTATGGTAGTAGAGGGGGAGGAGTTCTGGCTGGAAAGAGAATAGAGATTAAGAAAAGGGATGCTCTGCATGGCATCCCTTTTTGACTAAATTTACTCTGTTTAGATCACAGCCAGAAGCACAAAGTTTAAAATGAAAAGAATGGTTGCAGCCCAGAGGATAGGATGGATGCTTCCCGCTTCTTTTTTGCAGATTTTTACGATGCAGTATGAGATAAAGCCAAAAGCGATGCCGTAGGAGATGCTGTAGCAGAGAGCCATAAACAGGCCTGCGAAAAATGCCGGTACCGCTTCAGAGAAATCTTCCCACTGGATTTCTTTAAAGGCGGAGGTCATCATGATTCCTACAACTACCAGGGCAGGAGCGGTAGCTGCGGAGGGAATCGCGCTGACAAAGGTTGCCAGGAACGCGCTGATGAAAAAGCAGATTGCTACGACTACGCTGGTCAGACCTGTGCGGCCGCCGGCGCCGATTCCGGAAGCGCTCTCCACAAAGGTTGTGGTGTTGGAGGTTCCGAAGATGGAGCCGATGGAGGTGGCGATGGCATCCGCAAACAGAGCCTTGTCCATTTTTGATTTAAAGCCAGAACTGGAATCCATGGCTTTCTCGTCTTCCTCGCTGAAAATGCCGCTGCGGCGTCCGGTTCCGATGAAGGTGCCGAGAGTGTCAAAGGTATCGGAAATGCTGAATGCAAAGATTGTTACCAACACCAGAGGAAGCTTTGACATATCGCTGAACAGGGAGGGAAGACCCTGCTCGGTAAAGATTGCTCCGAAGGTTGTCGGCAGGGCCGCACATGCCTCCGTGAAGCTTACAGAATCGCTGGTGACTGTGACACCCATGGGAATTCCCAGCAGGGCGGTTATTACGATACCGATTAAAATCGCGCCTTTTACATTGCAGACAAGAAGAACGACGGTCAGTACAAGGCCGATGAGGAACAGCCAGAAAACCGGCTGATTCAGAGTGGCGATGGCCGGAACACCGGACTCGAAGCTGATGAAGCCTACATTGAGAAGGCCGATATATGCCACAAAGACGCCGATGCCGCCGCCGATGGCGTTCTGAAGGCTGGCTGGGATGGCTTTGATGATAAACTTGCGGATCTTTGTCACAGTAATAATGATGTTAAAGATGCCGCAGATGAATACCATTGACAGGGCCTGCTGCCAGGTAAAGCCCAGACCGAAGCAGACAGTATAGACGAAGAAAGCATTCAGTCCCATTCCAGGAGCTTGTGCATATGGTACATTGGCAAAGAGTCCCATTACCAGGGTACCGATGATAGATGCGATGATGGTAGCCAAAAATACGGCTCCCCATTCCATTCCGGACTGACTCAGCACGCTGGGATTTACGGCTATTATGTATGCCATAGTAAAGAAGGTGGTCAGTCCGGCAACGATTTCTGTTGAAACCGTGGTGCCGTTTTCTTTGAGCTTAAAAAATTTTTCCATAGTCTCTCCTTTTCTTTCAAAACATATCTTATTGTTTTTCGATACCAATACCAACGAGTGATTTTCTGGCATCGTTCCTACCGTGTCCTATTATAAAGAAAATTCTGTAATTTTCAATACTGTATTTTTAATACGGCGCAATTACTTTCTTAAAAGCAGTTTGCACATAGGCTGGTACAGAAGGTGATAGACCGGGATGGAGAGGGCCAGAGCCATGAAAAAGGAGAGCAGCGTCAAAAGAAGCCAGGCGCCGTAGCCGGGAATACCGGGTTCCACCAGATAGTCAAAAATAAAGTTGTGGGTCAGGCCGTGAAACAGGTAGACAAAAAATATATAGCGGCTGATCGTATTGATGGGCCCCTCCAGATGGCGGCTGACGGCCGTGCCAAAGCGGGTGACCAACAGGTAAATCCCAATACACAGGAAAATCATGGAAGGGTCAAAGGTGTAAACGGCCGGATTTTGCCCGGTGAACCAGATCTCCTGAACTGAAATAAGGATGAAGCCCAGAAGTCCGGCGGCCAGAAAACCTGTAATCTGGCGGGAAGTCAGCTCCATGCGGTCCAGAAGGAAACCGAGAATACAGTAAAAGCCCCAGTTGGTAAAGATGTAGGCTTCCATAGGAGGCTCCATAGAGAAAATTCCATAGAGACTCTGAATCAGGAAATAGACGACCGCACCGCCCAGAAGCCAATACAGCTCTTTCTTGTTCAGGCAGTTCAGCATCCGGGACAAAAAAGGGGCGGCCAGATAGAAGCCGGCCAGGGCCATGACAAACCACAGGTAACCGACAATCTGGACCTGGAGGAAGGCTTTCAGAAAATCTTTAAAATAGCTGATGCTGAGAGAAAAGCCGTGGAGCTGGATATAGTACAGGAGACCGGCACAGATAGCCGGAATCCCGATTTTTATGAAGCGCTTCCAATAGAAGGCCGGAATATTTCCGTCAAAGCGTTCCAGGATGAAGCGGCCGCTGAGCATGAAAAAAAGACCGTTGCAGGATAGAGCGGCGGTGTGGATGATCTCTCTGACATGCCAGGCCATAGACTGGGAAGCAGGGTCGGCAATCCATACTCCGGACAGCATATGGGTCGAAATGACCAGAAAGATAGCCAGAATTCGCAGCAGATTGTAGTTAGCCAGCATTTTTTTCTCCATAAAAATCCCCTCCTGACGACTGGTATGTGTATGATACCATTAATCAGAAGGGGATTCAAGTTTTCTGCAAATAATACAGGGATGGATTATTGGGCAGCCTGCTCCAGACAGGCGTTGACGCCGTTTACAAATCCGTAAAGGTTGATGCTGACAGAAGCAATGGCATCGGTATAACCGTTTTCATCAATCAAACCGTCTAAAGTCTGATTGGTCAAGACATAGGAGGCAGCCGCATCCGACTGCTCTGCCCAGAGAAGGCCGTCTTCTGTCATAATATACTGACCGTCCAGGGAAAGCTGCCGTTTGCTGGAACCGTCTTCGCCTACGCAATCCCATGTGAGGCCGGTAATATATCCGTCAAAAACCGTCATGGTTATCTGATTGCGGAAACCGGAATCGTCAGCTTCAGCATCTTCGTAGGTATAAGTTCCATCAGTCAGGGCCATGGCAGGCTCCGGGATATCACCTCTGCCCATTCGGTGGAGTGCGGCATAGGCAGGGGAAGAAATTGCGATAACTAGGACTGCCAGCACGGCCATAAGGATAAGACCGATCAGATTCTGGCGGCCAGGATTGGAAGAATGGTTGGTCATAATAAGCCTCCTTCAAAACTAGGTAGCAAGCAGGATTTGAGACAAATACCTGTTTGCAGTAAGTGTTGATAAAAAATAGACAAACTATCTATTATTTTATCATATATGCAAAAGAAAATAGAAAAAATTTTGATGGATATTTATTATTTTTACTAATATTTCATATAAGTTGAATTGTATGGATAGAGATGCAATGCGAGAGATGGAAGAAAATTCTCAATAAAAAATTAACAAAAAATCAGAATTCCATCGGGAGAAAAGGGGTGGCAAACTGGAATAAAGACGGGAATTTCGGCAAAAAATGAAAGACGGGAGCGTCTTTTTTTTAACGATAAAATTGTGTGGATTTCTATAAAAATAATAGGAAATAGCAGGAAAAATACAGAGAAAATCAGCAAAGTGACGGGGTTTGTCAAAGAAAAGATAATTGTGTACAAACTCAACTTATGTTATAATGAGAACCATGGCAGAATTCCGGAAATTCTGCAAAAATATAAAAGAATATGCTTATAGAAAGAGGGTTAGTTAGATGGGTTTGGCTACATTTAAAGGCGGTATTCATCCCTATGAAGGGAAAGAACTGTCGGAGAACAAGCCGATACAGGTGCTCCTGCCAAAGGGAGAACTGGTATTTCCGATGGCGCAGCACATCGGTGCTCCGGCAAAGCCGCTGGTAAAAAAGGGCGACCGGGTCCTGATGGGACAGAAAATCGGTGAGGCCGGCGGATTTATCTCCGCCAATGTCATTTGCTCTGTATCCGGCACGGTAAAGGCAGTGGAACCCCGGCTTATGGTAAACGGTTCCATGGTGACTTCTATTGTGGTAGAAAACGACGGCCAGGATGAGGCAATCGAGCATTTTGGTGAAGACCGGGATTATACGAAACTGTCCAAAGATGAAATCAGGGAGATCATTAAGGAGGCCGGAATCGTCGGACTCGGAGGCGCCGGGTTTCCAACCAATGTGAAGCTGACGCCAAAGGACGAGAGCAAAATTGACCATATCCTGGTGAATGGAGCGGAATGTGAGCCGTACCTGACCTCGGATTACCGGTTGATGTTGGAAGAACCAGAAAAGCTGGTGGGAGGCTTAAAGGTAATCCTGAGACTTTTCGATAATGCCAAGGGAATCATTGCCATTGAAGACAACAAGCCGGAAGCAATTAAAAAACTTCAGGAACTGGTAAAGGGGGAGAGCAGAATCGAAGTATGCCCTCTGAAGACCAAGTACCCTCAGGGCGGCGAGCGTTCTATTATTTACGCTGTCACCGGCCGGAAGGTAAATTCTTCTATGCTGCCGGCAGATGCCGGATGTATTGTGGATAATGTGGACACGGTTATTTCTATTTATAATGCAGTCTGCAAACAGACTCCTCTGATCCGCAAGATTATCACAGTGACGGGAGACGCTGTCTCAGATCCCAAGAATTTTAACGTGAGACTTGGTACCAATTATCAGGAGCTTGTTGACGCGGCAGGCGGTTTTAAGACAGAGCCGGAGAAGATTATTTCCGGAGGACCTATGATGGGACAGGCGCTGTTTAGCCTGGACGTTCCTGTGTGCAAGACTTCCTCTGCTCTGACCTGCTTTACAAAAGATATGGTAGCAGCGCAGGAGCCGACACCCTGTATCCGCTGCGGCCGCTGCGTTTCTGTATGTCCCAGCCGCATTGTTCCTCCGCTGATGATGCAGGCGGCCCTCAGAGGTGACTGTGAGCGGTTTGAGAAATTAAATGGAATGGAATGTATGGAATGCGGCAGTTGTACTTACGTATGTCCGGCCAAGAGGCCTTTGACTCAGGCTTTTAAAGAGATGCGTAAGACTGTTGCGGCAAATCGGAGAAAGAAAGCGTAGGAGGCCAGAGAGAATGAACAGATTATTAAACGTATCCTCGTCCCCTCACGTTAGGGACCAGGTAACGACCAGCAATATTATGTTTGATGTGGCCATTGCGATGCTTCCGGCAGCCGCATTCGGCGTATATCAATTCGGCTTAAACGCGCTGATTATTATAATCGGCACGGTATTAGCCTGTGTAGCTAGTGAATACGTGTTTGAAAAGGGCATGAAAAAGCCGATCACCATCGCTGACGGCAGCGCTGTGGTAACCGGTCTGATTCTGGCACTGAATATGCCGCCGGATATTCCGGTGTGGATTCCCATGCTGGGTGGCGTTTTTGCCATCATTATTGTCAAACAGCTTTATGGTGGCCTGGGACAGAACTTTATGAACCCGGCGCTGGCAGCCCGCTGCTTCCTGCTGATCTCTTTTACGAGTAAGATGACAACGTTCAGCCTGGACGGTGTTTCCGGGGCAACTCCCCTGGCGGTATTAAAGAGCGGCGGAACCGTGGATGTAGCAGCAATGTTCGTAGGACGGATTCCGGGAACCATCGGAGAAGTATCCGTGATTGCATTGCTGATCGGTGCTGCGTATATGTTGTGGAAGAAAGTAATTACCATCCGTATCCCGGCGGCTTATCTGATCACATTTACATTGTTTGTCATCATATTTGGCGGCCACGGCCTGGATCCTACATTTATTCTGGCCCATCTGTGCGGCGGCGGATTGATTTTCGGAGCCTTCTTCATGGCTACCGATTATGTTACCAGTCCCATTACCCCTTCCGGACAGATCATCTACGGTATCCTGATGGGATGTCTGACGGGCCTCTTCCGCTTGTTCGGCGGTTCCGCTGAGGGCGTTTCCTACGCCATCATCCTCAGCAATGTTATGGTTCCGCTGATTGAGAAGGTTACCCTTCCAAAAGCATTTGGAAAGGAGGGCAAAAAGGCATGAAAAAGGGCGGATTTATGAAAGATGCGCTGATTCTGTTTGCCATTACAGTAGTGGCAGGCGGTTGCCTGGGCGGCGTATATGAGATCACCAAAGAGCCGATTGAGAGGGCAAATCAGGCAGCTCAGATTGCGGCATACCAGGAAGTACTGCCTGAGGCGGTGGACTTTAACAGCGACGGTATGGATGAAAAAATTGCTGCTTCTGCGGAAGAGATCGCATCTCAGGGCTACGGCAATGTCTATATCGACAGCGCGGCTGCTGCTGTGGATGCCTCCGGAAACAACATTGGTTATGTGGTATCTTCCACATCTGGCGACGGTTACGGCGGAGAGGTAAAGATTTCCGTGGGAATTGACGGAGATGGAGCCGTTACCGGAATTGCATTTTTGTCTTTGTCTGAGACACCAGGTCTGGGTATGAATGCGACTCAGGATTCCTTTAAGGGACAGTTCGCAGGGAAAAATGTTGACAAACTGACGGTGACAAAGTCGGCGACAGGAGCTGATGATGAAATCGTCGCCATGTCTGGAGCGACTGTTACTTCAGAAGCAGTAACGAATGCAGTCAATGCAGCGATTTACTTTGCAAAGAACTGCATCGCAGAGTAGGAGGTGGGACAGAATGAACAAGTGTATAGAGCGAATTTATAATGGTATTATTAAAGAAAATCCTACCTTCGTGCTGATGCTGGGCATGTGTCCGACCCTGGCAGTCACAACATCCGCTTCGAATGGTATCGGTATGGGTCTCAGCACCACAGCCGTATTGATTTTCTCAAATTTATTGATCTCCGCATTGCGGAACATTATTCCTGATAGAGTCCGTATTCCGGCTTTTATCGTAATTGTGGCGTCCCTGGTAACGATTGTGCAGCTTCTGATCCAGGCATACCTCCCCAGCCTGTACGACGCTCTGGGAATTTACATTCCTCTGATCGTAGTAAACTGCATCATCTTAGGACGTGCAGAGGCATATGCATCGAAAAACGGCCCGATTGCCTCCGCATTTGACGGTTTGGGAATGGGCCTGGGCTTTACAGTCGGTCTGACCTGCATCAGTATTTTCCGGGAACTGCTGGGTTCTGGTTCTTTCTTCGGAATGGAAATTATTCCAGAAGATTTCCATATATCGATTTTCGTACTGGCGCCGGGAGCGTTCTTTGTTCTGTCTATGCTGACAGCTTTGCAGAATAAATTCAAGGCTCCGTCGGCTACCAACGGCTCCGTTCCGGCATCTGAGCTGGCCTGCGGCGGTGACTGTATGCACTGCTCTGGTTCCGTATGTACCGAAAATCATTTGAAACTGGAAAACAGGCAGGGACAGGCCGCCAAGAAAGACTGATAGGAGGATGGAGTAGATGAAAGAATTATTGCTGATCGCGATTGGATCCGCCTTAGTCAATAACGTAGTGCTGAGCCAGTTCTTAGGCCTTTGTCCTTTCCTGGGCGTATCCAAAAAAGTAGAGACTGCCGCCGGTATGGGTGCAGCCGTTATCTTTGTTATTACTTTGGCCTGTATTGCGACCAACCGGATCTATGCATGGGTCCTGGTGCCCATGGAGCTGGAGTATCTGCAGACTATTGCGTTTATTCTTGTAATTGCGGCACTGGTTCAGTTTGTAGAGATGTTTTTAAAGAAATATATGGTGGCCCTTTATGAGTCGCTGGGAGTTTATCTGCCGCTGATTACGACCAACTGTGCCGTTCTGGGCGTGGCTTTGACCAACGTACAGGAAAACTACAATTTTGTAGAAAGTGTAGTAAACGGTATCGGCATTTCTGTTGGTTTCACCATTGCCATCATTATGCTGGCTGGTATCCGTGAAAAAATCGAGAATAATGATATTCCCTACAGCTTTAAGGGTTCCCCCATTGTCCTGATCACAGCCGGTCTGATGGCGATCTCATTTTTCGGATTTTCCGGATTAATTTAAGGGAGGAGACGAAGGATGAACGAAATGGTAATAGGAATTCTTGGCGCAACAGTAGTCGTTGGCGTTATCGGTATTGTGATTGGCGTCCTGCTGGGAGTTGCCAGTGAAAAATTTAAAGTAGAAGTTGACGAGAGAGAAAACCTGGTTCGGGGAGAACTTCCCGGAAACAACTGCGGCGGTTGCGGCTATGCAGGCTGTGACGCCCTGGCGAAAGCGATCGCTGCCGGTGAAGCAGATGTGGGAGCCTGCCCTGTCGGCGGAGCGCCTGTGGCGGAGAAGATTGCCGCTATTATGGGTGTAGAGGCCGGAGGAAAAGAGAAGAAGGTTGCTTTTGTCAAATGTAAGGGCACCTGCGATAAGACAAAGATCCAGTATCACTATTACGGGATCAATGACTGCCGGAAGGCTTCCGTCGTTCCGGGGGCAGGAGAAAAGGCCTGCTCATACGGTTGCATGGGCTTTGGTTCCTGTGTCAATGCCTGTGAGTTTGACGCAATTCACGTAGTAGACGGAATCGCTGTGGTGGACAGAGAAAAATGCGTAGCCTGCGGCAAGTGCGTAGCTGCCTGTCCTTTGAACCTGATCACCTTAGTGCCGTACAACGCAAAGCATCTGGTTCAGTGTAATTCCCATGATAAGGGCAAAGAAGTAAAAGCAAAGTGCGACAACGGCTGTATCGGCTGTACCCTGTGCACCAAGCAGTGCGAATTTGACGCCATCCATATGGACAACAATGTAGCGGTCATTGACTATGAGAAGTGTACAAACTGCGGTAAATGTGCAGAGAAGTGTCCGGTGAAAGTCATTATCTGATGAAATGGAATAAATCTGCAGATGAAATAAGGACAGATTGAACGTATTCTGTAAACAGAAAAGCGCCATGGGCAGTCGGAAAAACTCTGATTGCCTGTGGCGTTTTTGTTTTATAAAATGCCATTGAAAGTAAGGAGGGAAGCCATATGGGAAAGAAAGCGTCAGACAATATCAAATATTTTGTAAATCCGGATGGGCCTGTTATCGGAACCGTATCCCGGGCAATCATCGAGAGGGACGGACTTTATTTCAAAGATCTGGATGGCAGCGGAGAATTCAAGCCTTTTGATGACTGGCGCCTTCCTGGCCGGGTACTCTGGGAATCGCAGCGGCAATCAGGGGAGTGATCAGGGGGTGACCTCAGAAGGTGTGGCTATGACTGTGAAGCATTTTCCGGGCGGGGCGCCAGAGAAAATGGCTTTGATCTTCATTATCAGATGGGGCAGTGGAACGTATACCAGACGGAAGGCTCTCTGGAAAAATACCACATCCCAGGATTCCAGGCAGCAGTGGACTGCTGTGTTTCCTCCATCATGCCTACTATGCCAAGCCGGCCGCCGCCACACATAGGGAGACAACCCTATATAACGTAAAACGAATTGCCAGCATTGCACAGGCGCTCTATTCCAGAGGCGGAAAGGTGATTGCCAATATCAATGTGACACTGGCCTGGGAGGTGGGAAACGCAGAGCCGTACCGCGATGGATTTACGGCGGGCTTTCATACCGATGTCTCCGCAGTGCTGGATGTTATCTTCGGACGGTTTTCGCCGGTAGGAAAGATGCCGATTACACTGCCGCGAGGTGATGAAGTGCTGAAGGTGGATGAAAATGGAAAGGCATATGCATATCGGGACACGGTTGGAAATTATTATGAAATGGGATTCGGATTAAATTATTTGAAATAAAGAGAATGCTTGCTGTTTGTAAGGGGCCGGCACCTCAGGGCGCCGGCCCGACTGCAAAGGCGTATGGCTCAGTGGCCGCCCGCTAAATACGAAATGGCTGCTGCAGACGTTTAAGACTGGTAATCTTCAACAATCAGGGTCTGGATCGCGTCTTTTGATGGGTTCCAGTTAAAGAGGTATAAAGTATAGAACGTATTGGATCGGACGTAGAAACTGGAAGTGACCAGAGGACTGCCCGTAGTGGACGGGTTATTGTACACCTGAACATTGTAGGTTCCGGTGGGCAGGTAGACGGTTCCGGTGATCTGTTTGTAAGCAACGCCCTGGAAGTTTACGTAATTGTTGTTCAGAGAGACATTCAGGCTCTGATTTGTCACGGACAGGTTGATGGCTCGGAAACAGCCCACATTGTATCCGGAATTGCAGGCGTTGTCAGGGATTTCCATTAAATCCAGTCCGGAAGGAGTGGCGATAATTGCTACGGTCATAGCCTGGCCGGAATGGACCGTGATAGGTTTCTGGATGTACACATAACCATTTTGTCCGGCTACCGTAATGGTCTGACTGCCGGCAGAAACCCGACCGTACTGGCTGATTTCTGAGCTGGCCAGAGAATTGATCACAAGCTGGTTGCCAATGTAGATAAGAAACGGATTGTAGGCCGATGCTGTGTTGAGGAAACGAACTGTGCTGTATTGAGTAGAGCTGCAGAAATAGCAGGGGATAATGGGTCGGGGAATGACGGTTATAATGGAGCCGATAATACCGCCGCCATTTCCAGGATTAATGACATCCGGTATGGGTTCGCCCTGTTCAGGGGATGGTAAGGGGGTTACCGGAATATTGCTTCCATCCGAACCAGAGCCATCAGGAGCAGGGAATCCCATATCAGGAATCGGCCCGCCTTCGCCAGGATTTGGCAAGGGAACTACCGGGTAGACATCCTCAGACTGAGTAGCGGAAAAGATAGGTTCAGCCATAGAAAAACCTCGCTTGCATAGGAATTTATAGTGTATCTTATTCATAGTTTTTTCCTTCGTGCCTGTACCATGAAGAGAAAGATACAAGCCCTCAAAAGAAATGAAAAAAATTCAAAATAGGGCTTCCTATTTTAAAATTTCTATGATATAATAGGAACGCTTAAGGGGCATTGGCGCAGCTGGGAGCGCGTTTGAATGGCATTCAAAAGGCCGTGGGTTCGAATCCCATATGCTCCACTGATAGAACCTTGCAGAGAGACAGAGAATGTCATCTGCAAGGTTTTTTTGTTGTCTTTTCACATCAAAGATGTAAGGAGAAGGAAAATGAATAAGAGCCATACAGATTCTACAAATCCCTACCAATATATTTTGCGCTATTACCTGCCGCTGGCGCCTGATGTTGAACCCGGTTTTACTGAGGATAGGTTCAATGAGCTGCTTGATTTGTGCCGCACTTCAGAAATAGAAGCAGTGATGTTTTATGTGGCCTGCCACCCGGAGTGGTATTATCTTCCGGATAAATTGGAACACGCTGCGGCCAGCGCTGGGGAAATGATGCCCTGGATCCAGAGACTAAGAAAATTGGGTATCTCCTACCAGATTAATTTCCAGAATTTAGGGGGAGCCTGGGACGGGGGATGGGATTTTAGAGAATACTTTGGCTGGGAAATGTATGTCAATGCCGATGGCCAGCGATCCCACGGCTGTGCCTGCCTGCTGGGGCAGAGGTTTCGGGAAGTGATGACCAGGGAACTGCAAATATGGGCACAAACCAGGCCGGATGTGATCTGGATGGATGACGATTTTCGTCTGCACAATCATTCGACAGGGCTTTTTGAGGCGTGGCGGGGAGGAGAAAATCCTTCGCCGCTGGATTTTGGGTGTTATTGTAACAACCACCTGAACGGATTTGCGAAGAAGACCGGAAACCGTTATACGAGAGAAGAAATTGTTGCAGCGGTTCTAAAGCCCGGGATTCCCGACCCTGTGAGGGAAAGTTGGCTGGATTATCTGAATGACGCCATGTGCGATACGGCTGAATGGGTAGAAAAGACGATTCATGAGGTTTCGCCGGAGACCAGAGTGGCGTTAATGACATCCGTTCCCGATGTACACGCAGCAGAGGGGCGCAGGTGGAGCCGGCTGCTTCCGGCTCTTTCCGGAGACAACAGGATCCTTTTGAGACCTCATTTTGGGCCCTATGCGGAGAACAGCCCGCGGGAATTCTGTAATAGCTATCTGTACCTCGATCAGCTTATAGAAGATACTTCATCTGCAGCGCAGGTTGACTATTATCCTGAACTGGAAAATACCAGATTCACGGTGTGGAGTAAGAGCATAGCAGCGACGAGGATGCAGATGATTTTGTCGGCATATATGGGCTGTCCGGGCATTACTCTGAGCATTTTTGATTTGTACGGCGTAGATCTTCAGGAGGAAAAAGAATGGGGAGATCTTTTAAAAGAGAGCCATCCGCTCTTGACGAGTTTGAAAAATATGAGGCTGGAACAATGGCGGCGGTTGGGCGTAATACTTGTGACAAATCCTGAAGGGGTAAAGACGGCTACTTTAAAACAGGGCGGCGACTGGCCGGATTTATGCGGTGCAAAGCGGCTGTGGGGAACTGCTTTCGCCTCTATGGGGGTTCCTTGCTATTATAAAACGGCGGATTCGATTCCTTCTGGTTCTGTTGTGGCGCTGGACGGATACAGCGTGTCGCTTTTGACGGACTGTATGCTGAAGCGTTTGTTGGCCAGCAATGATCTTATTTTGGATTCGGAAGCGGCTGCACGCATAGAAGAAAGAGGATTCTCTGCGCTGACAGGAGTTGGCACAGGAGAAGACCTTCCGTTTGTCGCGGCAAGTGAAGAATGGACGGAGAAAGGGGAGGCTTACCGTGTGAAAGTGGCAAGCCGTATTCCGGGGAATTGCTGGAAAAAACTGGTTCCGACAGGCGATGCCCGGAGGGTGACGATGCTCATATCCCCTGACGGCAGGCGTTATCCTGGACTTGTATATTATAAAAATCCGAAAGGAAGAGCAGTGCTTACTTACGCGGCTCATACCTTATTGGGAGACGGCTTTTTTACGAAAAAAAGGGTTTCTCTCTGGAAGAGCCTGATAGAAGCTATGAGCGGGGAGGAATGGGTGACATTAGAACACCAGGGATACGGACTGTTCCTGGCAAGAAAGGCGGAAAGCTGCATTCTGGTCTGCGCTGTCAATTTGGGCGCCGATCCGATCAGGGAAATTTCCTTAAAAATAAAGACCGCATCAGAACTAAAGAAAATTTGGATAATGGACGAATATGGAAACAGGATCCATCGGGGAACCATTGAGATAGAAGACGAGAATTCTTACAGGGCGACAGTGGCCTGCAGTCTGCATCTCTATGGCGTGGCTATTATTGGCATAGAAAGCGTGGACCGTTAAGGAAATTGTAAGACACCGTAAGGGGAAAGAACCTTGTTTTTTTGGGCCAGATCAGTATAATGGAGAAGAATCCGGGTGGAAGATACCGGAAAAGCAAGCAGAATAAGGAGGCAGAATTTGTGGCAATGAGTTGGAAAAAAACATGGAAAACGGCAGGATGGATACTTCTGGCCGCTGTCCTGTGCTTATTGAATATGCGGACTGTCTATGCAGCGACAGAGCAGGTTCAGATTACTTCCTGCGTCATCACGGACGACCAGAATGTGCAGATCACTGCAGTCAATACGGGTACCATATCCGGCGATGACAATCATTTTTATCTGAAAGAGCTGAAGCCCTATGAAGATTCTGTGGAAACGGCAGGTTATGTCCAGGCTGTGGACAAGGGAAGCGAGATGGTATTTACGTTCCCGCTGAACGCAGGAACGGCTGACAGCAGGCTGTATTCCAAATTTGTGGTGACTGTCTGGGATGGCTCTAAATATGTGGCGGTCAGTGCCCCCCATTATATTACCAATCCGGAAAAGATTGCAGACAATCAGGCTGAGTTCCACGAGCCGCTGAGCAAAAAGGGGCTGCTGATCGAACACGATATGCTGGACGATGCATTTGCCTTGGGGGTTAAGCATACAATCGTAAACATTCCATTCCAGGCCATGCTGGGAACGGGGATTGATTATGAGTATGAGGGAAAGACTTACCATTTCAGCAAAGATTTCTTTGAAATCTATGATAAAACGATTTTCGATTTTTCGGCAAAAGGAATCACGGTCACGGCTGTTATCTTAAACAGTTGGAGCGACAGCACGCCGGATCTGATTTATCCCGGAACCCAGAAGACGGCTGCTGCCAATTACTATATGTTTAACGCAGCTACCCAGGCAGGGTATGAGGACATCAAGGCTATGGCCTCTTTCCTGGCAGAGCGGTACAGCGGAGGCAGCTACGGAAAGATTTCCAACTGGATTATTGGAAATGAGATCAATAATCAGCAGTGGAATTACATTGGACCTATGGATGTAAACCAGTACATGCAGGAGTATGAGAGGGCTTTCCGGGTATTTTACACAGCGATCAAGAGTACCAATGCCAATGACCGGGTATACTTCTCTGTGGATTACAACTGGAACAATGAAATCAACGGAACGACCAAATACGGTGCAAAAGAAGTAATTGATACCTTTAATGCGCTGGTGACGGCAAAAGGGCAGATGGATTGGGGGCTGGCGTACCATCCCTATTCGGTTCCTCTGACGGAGCCGGAATTCTGGGATGACAACCAGACAGGATTGATTTCCTGGCAGAGCGATTCCCCGATCGTAAATTTCAGCAATCTGCAGGTATTGACGGATTACTTCCAGCAGAGCCAGCTCCTCAACGCTAACGGAGAGGTTCGCCACATTATATTGTCAGAGCAGGGCTTTACTTCTCAGAGCGCTACCAGAGGGGAGTGCGAAGACCTTCAGGCGGCGGCTTTTGCCTACGCTTACTATATTGCAGACAGCAATCCTTATATCGACGCTTTTATTATGAGCCGTCAGGTTGATGCAATATCGGAGGCGGAGTTGTCCTGTGCATTTGGCCTCTGGACCTGCGATATGGATGCGGGAAACCGGGTCGTTCCTACGGGACAGAAAAAGATCTGGGAAGTTTTCCGCTATATTGATAAAGTCAACAAGAGCCTTGAAGTGACGGAGTTTGCCAAAGATATCATCGACATTGAAAAATGGGGAGATGTGATACCTGACTTTATTTACCGGAACCGGGAAAGCAGGAGCTGATAAGCCGGATGAACAGCTTTTTTGGGGCGCATGAGCAGAGGAATCTGACAGAAAGACTTGACATTTCCGGGCTTTATGATTAGAATATTACCTAGTTTTATGAAAAGGCAATGAATGTGACAGTAAGCCCTTATTTTCCTTCAGAGAGGGGAGGCCGTCGGCTGAAAACTTCCCCAGGTTCAAATATCCGGCTGAATTTCCCACAGGAGCTGCGCGGCTGAACTGCCGAGAAGAGGCATAATAGGCTGCGACGTTTCGTACACGTTACGTATAAGATGAGAGCCTGCTGCCAGAGCAGGAAACAGGGTGGTACCGCGAGTAGACCTCGTCCCTTCCAGTATTGGAGGGACGGGGTTTTTTGTTTCACAGGAAAACTTTGTTCGCTATGCACCAAACGATGTAAAGGAGACAATATGAAAGAGCAGTTAGAAAAAATCAAATTGGAAGCGCTGGACAGAATGGAAGCTGCCGACAGCCTGGACACACTCAATGAGATTCGTGTGGCTTATCTGGGAAAAAAGGGTGAACTGACCAGCGTGCTGAAAAGCATGAAGGACGTGGCACCCGAGGATCGTCCCAAAGTAGGCCAGATGGTAAATGAGGTTCGGGAATTGCTGGAAACAAAGCTGGAAGAGACGAAGACCGCTTTGATGAAAAAAGCCAGAAAAGAACAGATGGAAAAAGAGGTGATTGACGTCACCCTTCCGGCCCAAAAAATCAGAATGGGCCACAGCCATCCCAATTCCATCGCTTTGTCTGAGCTTGAGAGAATTTTTGTGGGCATGGGATACGAGGTGGTGGAAGGCCCTGAAGTAGAGTATGACCGTTACAATTTTGAAAAGCTGAATATCCCCAAGGGCCATCCTGCCAGGGACGAGCAGGACACGTTCTACATCAATGATACGATTCTTTTAAGAAGCCAGACGTCCCCGGTACAGGTTCGCGTTATGGAGACAAGAAAGCCGCCGATCAGGATTATTGCACCTGGAAGAGTTTTCCGGTCTGACGCGGTTGATGCCACCCATTCGCCTTCCTTCCATCAGATTGAAGGGCTGGTAATTGACAAAAACATTACATTTGCAGATTTAAAAGGAACTCTGGAGGAATTTGCAAAAGAATTGTTTGGCCCTGAGACAAAAGTAAAGTTCCGTCCTCATCATTTCCCATTTACGGAACCCAGCGCAGAAGTTGACGTCTCCTGCTTTAAGTGCGGAGGAAAGGGCTGCCGGTTCTGCAAAGGCTCCGGCTGGATTGAAATTTTAGGTTGTGGTATGGTTCATCCAAAGGTATTGGAGATGTGTGACATTGATCCCGAAGAATATTCGGGCTTTGCCTTCGGTATAGGTCTGGAGCGAATTGCTCTTCTGAAATATGAGATCGATGACATGAGGCTGCTCTATGAAAATGATATTCGCTTCTTAAAGCAGTTTTAAGGCAGGGTGAAAAGGAGATTAAATTATGAATACAGCATTATCTTGGATTAAGGCATACGTTCCGGATTTGGATGTAACGGCACAGGAATATACAGACGCCATGACTCTTACGGGAACGAAAGTAGAAGGCTATGAGCGCCTGGATAAAAATCTGGAGAAGATCGTCGTAGGACAGATCAAAACCATAGAACGCCATCCCGATGCGGATAAATTGATTGTCTGCCAGGTTGACATTGGAACAGAAACGATTCAGATCGTAACAGGAGCGCCGAATGTGAAAGAGGGAGACAAGGTTCCTGTAGTTCTGGATGGCGGTAAGGTGGCAGGAGGCCACGACGGTGGTCCTCTTCCGGAAGAGGGAATTGGGATCAAAAAAGGCAAATTGAGAGGGGTCGAATCCTGCGGAATGATGTGTTCCATCGAAGAACTGGGTTCCAGCAGGGATATGTATCCCGATGCCCCGGAAAGCGGAATTTACATTCTTCCTCAGGATGCCCAAGTGGGGGCAGATGCCGTGGAAGTTCTGGGACTGCATGACACAGTGTTTGAGTATGAGATTACCTCCAACCGCGTAGACTGTTACAGCGTGATCGGGATTGCCAGGGAAGCGGCGGCTACTTTCAAAAAACCGTTTGTGTCTCCCGTAGTGACGGAGACAGGCAATGGAGAGGATATCCATGATTTCTTAAAAGTACGTGTGGAAAATCCTGAATTGTGTCCCAGATATTGTGCCAGAATGGTCAAAAACATTAAACTGGCGCCGTCTCCGGAGTGGATGCAGAGGCGTCTGGCTGCCAGCGGAATCCGTCCTATCAATAACATTGTCGATATTACCAACTATATAATGGAGGAATACGGCCAGCCGATGCATGCGTTCGATTACGATTTACTGGCAGGCCACGAGATCGTAGTAAAATGTGCACAGGACGGAGATGAATTCCAGACTCTGGATGGCCAGGTCAGAAAGCTGGATCACAATGTGCTGATGATCAATGACGGGGAAAAGGAAGTCGGCATCGCTGGCATTATGGGCGGCGAGAATTCCAAAATTACCGATGATGTCAAGACGATGGTATTTGAATGCGCCTGCTTTGACGGAACCAATATCCGTTTGTCGGCCAAGAGAGTCGGTCTGCGTACCGATGCGTCCGGAAAATACGAGAAGGGGCTGGATCCGAACACAGCGATAGAAGCGGTGAACAGAGCCTGCCAGTTGATTGAGGAACTGGGAGCCGGAGAAGTAGTAGGCGGCGTTATTGATATCTGTGCCAAATTAAAGGAGCCGAAGAGAATTCCCTTCCGGCCGGAGCAGATCAACCGGTTATTAGGTACCGACATTTCAAAAGAAACCATGCTGAGCTATTTTAAACCTCTGGAAATCGGATATGATCCGGAAACCGAGGAGGTGATCGCGCCTACCTGGAGACAGGATCTGGAGAGAGAAGCGGATATCGCAGAAGAGGTGGCCCGGTTCTACGGTTACGATAAGATTCCCACTACCCTTCCGACCGGGGAAGCTACGACAGGAAAGCTGTCATATAAATTGAGAATTGAAGAAAAGGCAAGAGAGATCGCAGAATTCTGTGGTTTTTCTCAGGCAATGACCTACTCCTTTGAAAGTCCCAAGGTCTTTGACCGTTTGCTGATTCCGGAAGATTCTAAGCTGCGCCAGACCGTGGTGATTTCTAACCCTCTGGGAGAGGACTTCAGTGTTATGAGAACTCTGCCTCTCAATGGTATGCTGACTTCTCTTTCAACCAATTATAACCGCAGAAATAAAGATGTCCGTCTGTATGAGCTGGCCAATATTTACCTGCCCAAGGCGCTGCCGCTGACGGAACTTCCGCAAGAGCGGATGCAGTGGGTTCTGGGAATGTACGGCGAAGGCGACTTCTTTACGATGAAAGGCGTAATTGAAGAGTTTTTTGAAGCTGTAGGCATAAATGGAAGGGTTCACTATGATCCTAAGGCGGATCATCCCTATCTCCACCCGGGAAGAAAGGCTGATATTATCTATGAGGGCGTGACGGTAGGCTATCTGGGAGAGATTCACCCGGATGTGGCTGACCAGTACAAAATTGGCGAGAAGGCATACGTCGGTGTGATAGATATGCCGGCGCTGATCCCGCTGACCACTTTTGACAGAAAGTATACAGGTTTGGCTAAATTCCCGGCAGTATCCCGCGACTTAAGTATGGTGGTTCCGAAAGAGATTTTGGCCGGACAGATCGAGGATATGATAGTCCAGAGGAGCGGAAAGATTCTGGAGAGCTGCCAGTTGTTTGACATCTATGAAGGTTCCCAGATTGCCGAAGGTTTTAAATCTATGGCTTATTCCATTACATTCCGGGCTAAAGATCATACACTGGAGGAAAAAGAGATTACCAGCGTGATGAATAAGATTCTCAATGGTCTGAGCAGTATGGGAATTGAACTGAGAGCATAAAGCAGATATAACAAGATATACAGGCGCCGGTTCGCCGTCAGTTTTGACGGCGGATCGGCGCTTTTGCCTTCTTCTCAGCATTTTATCGGCGATATTTTAATAGGAAACTGCACATAATACTTCTGACAAAACAAGAAGGAGGCAGAAACATGAACGAAAAATATGAGATTGTGGCTGTGCACGGCAGGGAAATTCTGGATTCCAGGGGAAACCCGACCGTAGAGGCAGAGGTGATCTTAGAATGTGGCGCTGTCGGGCGGGCATCAGTCCCTTCGGGCGCTTCTACGGGTAAGTTTGAAGCCGTTGAGCTTAGGGATAAAAACAGCCGGTATCTGGGGCTTGGGGTAAAGAAAGCAGTGGAAAACATCAATACAGTCCTGGCTGAAGCGCTTATGTTTGAATCGGCCCTGGACCAGCGAAGGATCGATCGGCTGCTGATAGAGGCGGATGGGACAGAAAATAAGGAACGGTTGGGGGCCAATGCGATTCTGGGTGTATCGCTGGCCGCAGCCAGGGCGGCAGCAAATGGTCTCGGAATTCCGCTGTACCGATATTTGGGGGGGATTAATGCCCACCGTATGCCCAGACCAATGATGAATATTTTGAACGGAGGAAAACATGCAGATAATACAGTGGATCTTCAGGAATTTATGATAGCTCCGTGGAGGACTGCAAGTTTTTCGGAAGGCCTTAGAATCTGCTCGGAAGTTTACCATACCTTAAAGAAGCTGCTATCCGGCAGAGGATATTCTACGGGTGTGGGAGATGAGGGAGGATTTGCGCCGGATTTAAAGGATACGCGGGAAGTCCTCTCTTTTTTGGTAGAAGCGATTGAGCTGGCCGGATACCGGCCAGGTGAGGATATCCGAATCGCTATCGACGCGGCGTCTTCGGAATTGTACGATGAGGCCAGCGGCTATTACCTCTTTCCGGGAGAGAGCAAAATGAAGGGAGAAACGGTAAAACGATCGGCTGCCGAGATGGTGCAATATTATAAAGAACTGACAAAGGAATTCCCGATTTTTTCTATTGAAGACGGGCTGGGAGAAGAGGACTGGGAAGGATGGAAGATGCTGACCAATGCTTTGGGATCTTCCATTCAACTGGTGGGAGACGATCTGTTCGTGACCAATACGAAACGGTTGAAAAAGGGGATTGAGATGGGGATTGCGAATTCGATTCTGATAAAGGTCAATCAGATCGGAACGCTGACGGAGAGCCTGGAAGCCATTGAAATGGCGGGAAGGGCGGGATATACAGCCGTTGTTTCCCATAGATCCGGGGAGACGGAGGATGCTATTATAGCCGATATCGCTGTGGGTGTCAACGCCGGACAGATCAAGACGGGTGCGCCATGCCGCTCAGACAGAGTTTCCAAATATAACCAATTATTGCGAATTGAAGAGGATTTTTAAGGCTTTTTTTGGGAACAACAAAGCCAGGAAGGCCCCAAAATATTGACAAAATGGCCGGCCAGTCTTATAATCCAGTATTGATGACATCAAAAGGGAATACTTGAATGAAGATTATCATACAAATGATACCAGATTTTTGAGGAGGAAAAGTGTTATGGCAGCACCAAGAAAAAACGCAAAAGCTGCAGGTACCACTACCGCAGCAAAGACTACTAAGACTGCAGAAAAAAAAGTTGAGCCAAAGAAAGCAGAAGTAAAAGCTGAAGAAGTAAAAGCTGAAGAAGTGAAAGTGGAAGCAGCAGCTCCTGCAGAGGAGGCTCCGAAGAAAGAAACCAAGCCGGCAGCTAAGAAGACTGCAGCAAAGGCTGTGAAGGAGCCGGTAGCCAAGGTAGTATTCCAGTTTGCTGGAAAGGAGATCGTTGCCAAGGAAGTTCTGGCAGCCGCCGAAAAAGCATTCGCTGAGGCTCATAAAGGCGTAGAGATTAAAACCATTGAACTGTATGTGGTAGCAGAGGAGAACGCTGCTTACTATGTAGTAAATGGCGAGGCTGACCCGGAATTCAAGGTAATGCTGTAAAAAGCGGAAAAGGAACAGGAGCATCGGAGTCCAATGATTCCGGTGCTTTTGTCGTTACGGGTTCTATACATTGCATTGCAGAGAATGGAGACAGATCATGTGTCAGTTGCCGGAGGCATTTAAAAAAAGGATGGAGTCTCTTCTGGGGGAAGAATACGGATCATTTTTGGCCAGCTATGAAGAGAAAAGAGTTCAGGGATTGAGAGTAAACCCACTGAAGGCCCGTGAGGGGGTCCAGAAACTGGAAGAAGAAGGCTTTCATCTGAAAAAGATTCCCTGGACCGATGAGGGATATTACTACGATACCGGAGAGAGACCCGGGAAGCACCCATACCACGAAGCGGGAATGTATTATATCCAGGAACCCAGTGCTATGGCGGTGGGAGAACTGGCAGATGCAGCAGGCGGGGAGCGGATTTTGGATCTGTGCGCTGCCCCCGGGGGAAAGACCACCCATATTGCAGGCAAAATGATGGGGAAAGGCTTTTTGGTAAGCAATGAGATTCATCCGGCACGCGCCAGGATTTTGTCTCAGAACGTAGAGCGAATGGGGATTGGCAATGCGATTGTTGTCAACGAAGATTCAGCAGCTCTTGCTTCCCGCTTTCCGGAATTTTTTGATAAGATCATTCTTGATGCCCCCTGTTCTGGTGAGGGAATGTTCAGAAAAGACGAGGAAGCCAGAAATCAGTGGAGCCAGGAACACGTGAATCTCTGCGCTGAGAGGCAGACAGAGATTCTTGAAAATGCTGCAAGAATGTTGAGGTCGGGAGGACGTCTGGTTTATTCTACCTGTACGTTTGCGCCGGAAGAAAATGAACAGGTTCTTGCCGGATTTCTCAAGAGTCATTGGGAATTTGAAATGATTCGGCCGGAGGGAGCATGGGAGGGGTTTGCACCCGGATGTCCTCAGTGGGCCGGAGCTAAGGCAAAGCCGGAACAGCATTTGGAGAGAGCGTACCGCCTTTGGCCTCATAAAATAGAGGGTGAGGGCCATTTTATAGCTGTGATGGAAAAAAGAGGCTGCAAGACGGAAGAAGTTCCAGGGGAGGCCGGACAGCAGAAAAAGAACAGAGTCAGGGAGAAGACGGAGAAAATAGAAAAAGATGGGTGGAAAACTTACCAGATCTTTTGCCAGGAAACTTTGGTAAAAGAAGCGGCAGATGGGCTGCTAGGCAGACAGGCAGAAGACTATGTACTGTTTGGAGACCAGCTTTACCTGCTCCCGGAAGGATTCCGGGCGGCGATAGGGGAAAAGGGCCTTTCCGGGCTAAAAGTCCTGAGACCTGGCCTTCATCTGGGAACATTCAAGAAACAGAGGTTTGAGCCATCCCACGCGTTGGCCCTTTATCTGAAGCCGAAGGATGCAAAGCTGGGGATCTCCCTCTCTCCGGATTCCGGAGAAGGAGCCCAGGCATATCTGAAAGGAAGTACCCTCCCGGCAGCAGACCTTGCAGAGAAAGCGGCAAAGGGATGGGTGCTGGTTTCAGTGGGCGGGTGCTCCCTTGGATGGGCAAAGCTGGCGGGGGGAATCCTGAAAAACCATTACCCTAAGGGACTCAGATGGAATTAGGATTGCGTTTCTGAATTGGAACAGAAATGGATGTCGAGCCAACAGGATCTGGAAAAGGGCAGGCATTTTTGATATCTTCAGGCACTGATGCGGTAAAAACCATCGGTGCCTTTGTGATAGGATGGGAGAAGGAAAGGCGCCATGAGTGAAGAGCCGTCCGGCCAATCAGGGAATAGTCCGGAAGATACAAGAAATCGCCGGGAAGCGGATGGCCGATATACTGAAAATGGACGCGGATCTGGTGGGTACGCCCGGTATCCAGATGGATTCGCGCCAGAGAGCAGTCAATGTCCGGATTGTAAAAAAGCCTTTCATAATGGGTGCAGGCGTAATCTCCATTGTCAAAATCGACACGCCGCGTCATAATAGAATTTTCAGCCCGCCCTATAGGCGCGATAATTGTTCCCCGGTCCGGCAGCCGTCCGGTGGCCAGCGCCAGATATTCCCGACGGATCAAGCGGTCTTTGACCATTTGAGAGAGAATAGAACTGCTGATCAGATTTTTTGCCACGATCAGAAGACCACTGGTGCCGCTGTCCAGCCGATTCACAGCACGAAAGGAAAAAGGAGTTCCTTTTTTGCGGGAATACCAGACAATCCCGTTGGCCAGGGAATCATAACGGTGGCCTTGGGATGGGTGTACCGGGATGCCCGCCGCTTTATCAATAATCATCAGATCTTCATCCTCATAGAGGATGGACAGATCCATAGGGGCAGGCAAAATCTGGGGGGAAGGTTCCGGCTCATAGAGCTGTACGGTGAGAGTATCGCCTGTTTTCATTCTGCAGGATGAAAAAGCAGAACGGCCGTTGACCGTAAGCCCGCCTTCAGCCCGTTTCAGCTTGGACAGAGCATTCCGGGAATATCCTTTCTTTTGAAGAAATTCTTCTACAGTCCAATCGGTTTCATATTGTGTTATCTGGTAATGCAGAACTCGTGTCAGAATCATAAGTTTTCCCCTTATTCAAGTGTTTTTGTTTGCTGGCCGCATGGTCTGTAATGGAAGAGTCAGACAGAAAACTGGCCCGTTTAATGCTGTCAACACCGTACCTGCTGCGGATCTGATCCACCGTTTGCTCAAAGGCTCGCTGTTTTTGCTTTCCCGGAGAATCGAAAAGGTTAAGCTGGGTGAATTCATCTCCTGCTATCTTGGAAGTTCGGACCCCAATAAGTCGAACCGGGGTCAAATCCCAAAATTCCCTCAGGATCTGACAGGCCTTTTTATAGATAAGAGAAGTCGAGTCCGTAGGTGCGGATAGAGTAATCTGGTGAGAATGAACCCGAAAATCCCAGGTCTTCAGCTCCACACAGATGCAGTTGCATAGAACATTGTCAGCCCGGAGCCTGGCCCCTACTGTTTCACAGAGAGAGAGCAGAACCTGGTCGGCGGTCTCCAGATCTGACACATCTCTGGACAGGGTCAGGCTGTTGCCGTAGCCTTTGTTAATGGGATCTTTTTCACCGACAGGATCATTGTCGATTCCGTTGGCGTACTGATGGATCAGGACCGCGTACTTGTCGCCCAGATGGGCTTTCAGTACCTGCGGCTCACAGGAAGCTAACTGGCCAATGGTATGGATGCCCAGATGTTCCAGCTTTTTCTGGGCAGAGCCGCCTACAAAGAAAAGATCGCGGATCGGAAGTGGCCAGAGCTTAGTGGGAATTTCATCGTAGAATAAAGTATGGCACCGGTCTGGCTTCTCAAAATCCGAGGCCATTTTTGCTAAAAGTTTGTTTGGGGCGATTCCAATATTTACAGTAAAGCCAAGTTCATTCCGGATACGGGTTCGGATCCGGTCTGCAGTCTCTAGGGGAGAGCCGAAAAGGTGGATGGTTTCCGTCATGTCGAGAAAGATTTCGTCGATACTGAATTTCTCATGGTCCGGAGTATAGTCGGAGAGAAGATCCATCATGGCGCGGGAATATCGGATATATAAGTCAAAACGGGACGGAACCACCAGCAGATCCGGGCATTTTCGGAAAGCAGATGCCAGGGGTTCTCCGGTGGAGATACCATATTTTTTTGCAGGAGTGGATTTGGCCAGAACGACTCCGTGCCGGGATTTGGCATCGCCTCCGACAACGGACGGCACAGTCCTTAGATCAAGGCAGTTGGGATCATTTTTTAACCGAAACACAGATTCCCAGCTTAAAAAAGCAGAATTGACATCTATGTGGAAGATCAGCCGTTGGCGGTCCATGGTAATTCCCTCCCTTCTAAGTGCTTTCATTATATCAGAACATACGTTCCTTGTAAAGGCCTGAAAATCAACGGAAATCAGGCCGGTGAGGGTGAGAATAAACAAGAGGGGAAAGGAATAAGATACAGTAATAAAAAACAGGGGCTGCAGTATGAGAAAAGGGAAGCATGGTTGGGAGTGGACATTGGGAATGGCTGCAGCGATTTGTCTGTTGGGAGTCGCGGCCGGGCCCGGAACTGCTGGTTTTGGAGAACAGCAGGAACCGCCAAGGATACAGGAAGCATGGCTGCAGGGAGGAGTGCGTGTAAGTGTTCAGAAAGCTCCTGCTGACAGCAAAGAGGCTACGGAAGAACGGCCGTCACTGAGCCTTCACTCTCAGTCAGCGGTCCTTATGGATGGAAAGAGCGGGAGAGTATTGTATGGGAAGTCCGAAGACCTAAAGCGCCCGATGGCCAGCACCACTAAGATTATGACGTGTATTCTGGCGCTGGAAAACGCCGCTTTGGGGGATACTGTAACGGCATCAGAGAAAGCGGCTTCGCAGCCTCAGGTCCGAATGGGGATGAAAGAAGGGGAGCAGTACTTTCTGAAGGACCTTTTGTACGCTTTGATGCTGGAATCTTACAATGATTCTGCTGTCGCTATTGCAGAGCACATTGGCGGCTCTGTAGAAGGTTTTGCAAAGATGATGAATGAAAAGGCAAAGGATCTTGGCTGTGAGAGTACATATTTTATAACGCCTAACGGGCTGGATGCCCAGGAGACCGATGAAAATGGGGAAGAGCAGATCCATTCCACTACGGCCAGAGACCTTGCCAGAATCATGGCTTACTGCGTGCTGGAATCACCAAAGAGAGAAGAATTTCTGGATATTACACGGACGAGAAACTATAGTTTTACAGATAAAGAGGGAAAGCGGAGCATTTCCTGTGTCAACCACAATGCGCTTTTGGATATGGATACTGGGCTGATGTCGGGGAAGACAGGATTTACCGGAGATGCCGGGTATTCTTATGTGGCGGCCGCAGAAGATGACGGGAGGATTTTTACGATTGCTCTCTTAGGATGCGGGTGGCCCCCGGACAAAACCTGGAAATGGGCAGACGCCAAAAAGCTTTTGGAATATGGCAGAGATTACTACGCTTACCGGGACGTATACCGGGAACAGAAATTTGATCCTGTCCCGGTTCAGGAAGGGGTGCCGGCAGATCAGGATCTGTCTCATCCTGCACAGGTTGCACTGGAAATGGATCCGGATGAAAGCCTCAATGTTCTGATGGCCCAGGATGAGGAGGCAGATATCACAGTCAAAGTTCCCCAGAGTCTGTCAGCGCCTGTGGAGAAAGGGGAGACGGTAGGGGAAGTTGTCTACAGTTTAGAGGGAAAAATACTGGAACGGTTTCCGGTGAATGCGGCAGAGAGCGTAGAAAAAATCACACTGCCCTGGTGCCTGGAGCGGATAATAGAGGAATATTTATTGTGAAAGTTTTATCAAATGGTGACGGGCTGAGGTCATTGACAAAAAAATGGAAAGAGATTATACTATAGTTGGTTAGAAAAGGCTAACTGGATAGAAGCTGAAACGTACAGGGAGGAGGATTAGGATGTCAACGTTTGTGATTGTTTTGATTCTTGTTGTAATAGGTGTATTCGGTGTTAAAAGTTACTGCAAAAAATTGAGCAGCGGCTGCTGCGGGGCGTCTTCAGGTCCCTCTGAAAAGAAAATGAAAGTAAAAGACCGGGACAAAAGCCATTATCCCTACAGGAAGATTCTGAGCATAGACGGGATGGTATGTGGAAATTGTTCGACCCGTGTAGAGAATGGGTTGAACCGTCTGGACGGTGTCTGGGCGGTCGTAGACCTGGCAAAGGGGCAGGCAGATGTCAGGATGAAAGAACCTCTCGACGAACAGGTTTTGAAACAGGCAGTCCGGGATACTGGTTATACTGTATACAAAATAGAAACTGCTTCATAGGAATTCGTGAAAATAGGCATGATATTCAGAAAGAGTTTACAAAACTTTCTGAATATCATGCCTATTTTTTGGCGAAACAGCTTGATATTTTTGGAAAAGAAGTATAGAATTATAATCGGCAGAGATTTGGATTGAGTGGCCTCCCTGTTTGTTATTTAACGAACTAGTTTTCTGCGGCTCATGTACAAACGGGACACCAGAGAAATTCTTATGCCGCCTGCGGCGGCATCATCAATTATGAAAAATGGAGGACAGCAAAATGAGTAATTCAGCACAAACTTCAGCAAGTAGCAGAATCAACCGTTTACTTGATGAAAACAGTTTTGTTGAAATCGGTGCGTATGTTACTGCCAGAAACACAGATTTTAACATGGCTGTGAAAGAGACGCCTGCCGATGGCGTGGTAACCGGTTACGGCACGGTCGATGGCAATCTTGTCTATGTCTACAGTCAGGACGCTTCCGTACTGGGCGGATCCATGGGCGAGATGCATGCCAAGAAGATATCAGCCCTTTACGCTCTGGCGATGAAAATGGGAGCGCCGATAGTGGGCCTGATCGATTGCGCCGGTCTGCGCCTTCAGGAAGCGACAGACGCTTTGGATGCATTTGGAAAATTGTATCTTGATCAGACGATGGCTTCCGGAGTAATCCCGCAGATTTCAGCAGTTTTTGGCACCTGCGGCGGCGGTATGGCCGTATCTCTTGGATTGTCTGATTTTACTTTTATGGAAGAAAATAAGGCAAAGGTATTTGTAAATTCTCCCAACGCGCTGGACGGAAACGACGTATCAAAATGCGATACGGCGGCAGCTGATTTCCAGAGCAAAGAGACAGGCCTTATTGATTTTGTAGGGGATGAAGACAGTATTTTAAAACAGATTCGCACATTGATCTCTATTCTCCCTGCAAACAATGAAGATGATATGTCTTATGATGAATGTACCGACGATTTAAACCGGATCTGTGCGGATCTGGAAAATTATGCAGGAGATGCGGGAATGGTTCTTT
This sequence comes from uncultured Lachnospiraceae bacterium, assembly GCA_904395885.1. Classification (GTDB taxonomy): domain Bacteria; phylum Bacillota; class Clostridia; order Lachnospirales; family Lachnospiraceae; genus UMGS1370. Next base: position 27,435 of record CAJFOF010000004.1, on the reverse strand, counting down.
CCTTCATTTCTGATGACCATTTCTTTATGGAAGTGAAGAAGGCAAGTGCACCCGAAATGGTGACCGGTTTTATCCGCCTCAATGGAACTACTGTGGGCTGTGTGGCTAACCGTACGGAGCTTTACGGCACAGATGGGGAAAAGGAAGGCGAGTACGAGGCAAAACTGACTTCCAAAGGATGCGATAAAGCAGCAGATTTTGTGAATTTCTGCGATGCTTTCAACATTCCTGTGCTGACATTGGCACAAACCACAGGATTTAAGGCTGACAAGCATACGGAGAGAAAGATTGCCAAAGCTGCAGGCCGTCTGACTTATGCCTTTGCAAATGCGACAGTTCCGAAAGTGACGGTGGTAATCGGGGAAGCCTACGGAAGCGCTTACCTGACGATGAACAGCAAATCCATAGGAGCAGATATTGTTTACGCATGGCCTCAGACTTCAATCGGAATGATGGACGCCGCTGCGGCCGCAAAAATTATGTATGCAGACGAAATCGCAGCTTCGGAGGACAGCACTGCCCTGATTTCTGAGAAGGCTGCCGCTTATAGAGAACTTCAGTCCAGCCCCCTGGCTGCCGCTAAGAGAGGCTACATTGACGATATCATCGAGGCCTGTGATACCAGAAAACGTGTGATTGCAGCGTTTGAGATGTTGTTCACAAAGAGAGAGGACCGACCGGGTAAGAAGCACGGAACGGTTTAATGGCGAGGTGACAGGTATATGAGACAATTTTTAAGACGGGTAGGGGCGGCGTTTTGCCTGACGTTTGCGCTGTTTGCCCTGACAGCCTGCGGCAGCTCAGGCAGCGCCGATGAGACGATGAGCGCCCAGGATCAAACCTTTGTGATGCAGATGGCAGAGAGTACACTGCGTACGCTGGATGCTATGACAGACGAAGAGCTGGCCCTGACTCTGGAGAGTGCCCAGAAGAGCAAGGACACTGCCCTGAGCGCAGGAATTACCTCCTGGCAGGGTGTCAAGGAGGATGTGGGGGCATTGGTTTCCATCGATTCCATTACGCCGAGTCTGACAGATGACGGATATGGCGCTGATATCGAAGCTACTTTTGAAAAAAGAGGAATGAGCTGTTATATCGAAATCGATGATGCAAAGAGCGGCTATACGGCTATGTCTTTCAACCCGGACTATACGGTAGGGGAGAAACTTACAAAGGCTGCCCTGAATACCGTAATGGGTATGGGAACCGTATTTGCGGTACTGATCTTTATCAGTTTCCTGATTGGCTGTTTTAAGTATATCCACGTATGGGAAGAAAAGAGAAATGCCCAGAAGGCTCCTGAAGAGGCCCCGGCACCTGTCCAGATGGCAGCGGAGCCAGAGGAAGAGGAGAATCTTGCAGACGATCTGGAACTTGTGGCGGTTATTACTGCGGCGATTGCGGCTTCCGAAGATGTGCCGGCTGACGGCTTAGTGGTGCGCTCAATCAAACGTGCACCGGTTTCAAAATGGAAAAGATCATAAGATATCAGGAGGATTTATATCATGAAAAATTATACGATTACTGTAAATGGCAATGTATATGAAGTAACTGTAGAGGAAGGCATTTCCGGAACAGCTCCCAAGGCTGCAGCACCGGCTCCGGCAGCTCCCAAGGCGGCTCCGAAAGCAGCAGCTCCCAAGGCTGCAGCAGGCGGAAACATTAAGGTATCCGCTCCTATGCGCGGCAAGATCCTGGCAGTAAAGGGCACCGTAGGCCAGGTTGTTAAGAGAGGAGATGTTCTGGCAGTTCTGGAAGCCATGAAGATGGAAAACGATATTGTAGCTCCTGAGGACGGAACCGTTGCCACCATTGATGTAACAGTAGGACAGACCGTTGATACAGGCGCCACCATTGCGACTCTGAATTAACGGAAATACCGCTACTATGCATCTTACATGGAGGGATTAACATGGATTATATTACAACTACGTTGGGTAATCTTCTTCAGCAGACAGCCTTTGTAAATCTGACCTGGGGCAACTTTGTCATGATTGCGGTGGCATTTATCTTCCTTTACCTGGCAATCAAAAAGGGATTTGAGCCGCTGCTCCTGCTGCCGATCTCCTTCGGCATGCTGCTGGTCAATATCTATCCTGATATTATGCTGTCCATAGAAGACTCGACAAACGGAATCGGGGGGCTTCTGCACTATTTCTACCTGCTGGATGAGTGGAGCATACTGCCTTCCCTGATCTTTATGGGTGTCGGCGCCATGACGGATTTCGGCCCCCTCATTGCCAACCCCGCCAGTTTCCTGATGGGTGCGGCAGCCCAGCTTGGTATTTACGGCGCATATTTTCTGGCAATTTTCATGGGATTTAATGACAAGGCTGCGGCCGCAATTTCCATCATCGGCGGCGCCGACGGCCCCACCTCGATCTTCCTGGCAGGAAAGCTGGGCCAGACGGAATATCTGGGTCCCATCGCCGTTGCCGCATACTCTTATATGGCTCTGGTTCCTATTATCCAGCCGCCGATCATGAAACTTCTGACAACAGAAGAAGAGAGGAAAATTAAAATGGAGCAGCTTCGCCCGGTATCAAAGCTGGAGAAGATTTTGTTCCCGATTATCGTAACCGTTGTGGTCTGCCTGATTCTTCCTACGACAGCTCCCCTGGTCGGTATGCTGATGCTTGGCAACCTGTTCCGGGAATCCGGAGTGGTAGATCAGCTTGCTGAGACCGCTTCCAACGCTTTGATGTACATTGTGGTTATCATTCTTGGAACTTCTGTAGGTGCTACCACCAGCGCAGAGGCATTCTTAAAGATGGATACGATCAAGATCGTTGTTTTGGGTCTGGTGGCATTCGCCCTAGGTACTGCCGGCGGTGTTTTGCTGGGAAAACTAATGTGCAAGGTGACTCACGGAAAGGTCAACCCGCTGATTGGATCGGCAGGCGTATCTGCAGTTCCCATGGCAGCCCGCGTATCTCAGAAAGTCGGTGCGGAAGCAGATCCTACCAATTTCCTGCTGATGCACGCAATGGGACCAAACGTGGCCGGTGTTATCGGTACCGCAGTAGCTGCTGGTACGTTTATGGCAATATTTGGGGTTAAATAATTAAGGAGGAAAGAAAAATGGCAGAAGTAAATAAAAAGCCGGTAAAGATCGTGGAAACTGTCCTTCGTGATGCCCATCAGTCTCTGCTGGCAACGCGTATGACAACGGAGCAGATGCTGCCGATTGTAGATAAGATGGATAAAGTAGGCTACCACGCAGTAGAATGCTGGGGCGGAGCCACTTTTGACGCCTGCCTGCGCTTCTTAAAGGAAGATCCGTGGGACAGACTGAGAAAGCTGAGAGACGGTTTTAAGAATACCAAACTGCAGATGCTTTTCAGGGGCCAGAATATTTTAGGATATAATCATTATGCAGACGATGTGGTAGAGTATTTTGTTCAGAAATCCATTGCCAACGGCATTGATATTATCCGTATTTTCGACTGCCTCAACGATATCCGCAATCTGGAAACGGCAGTTAAGGCTACCAAAAAAGAAAAGGGGCATGCCCAGATTGCTCTCTGCTATACGCTGGGCGATGCGTACACTTTGGATTACTGGAAAGATATTGCAAAGAGAATTGAAGACATGGGTGCAGATTCTCTCTGCATTAAGGATATGGCAGGTCTGTTAACGCCGTACAAGGCGACAGAGCTGGTACAGGCATTGAAAGAGGGAACGACTCTTCCGATAGACCTTCATACTCACTATACTTCCGGTGTGGCTTCCATGACGTATTTAAAAGCCGTGGAGGCAGGCTGCGACATTATCGACTGTGCAATGTCCCCGTTGGCTTTGGGAACCAGCCAGCCGGCAACGGAAGTGATGGTAGAAACCTTCCGCGGAACCCCTTATGACACGGGATATGATTTGAACCTTCTGGCAGAGATCGCTTCCTACTTCACACCGATTCGCGAGGAAGCGTTAAAGAGCGGTCTGTTAAATCCCAAGGTTCTGGGCGTCAATATCAAGACTCTTCAGTATCAGGTGCCAGGCGGAATGCTGTCCAATCTGGTAAGCCAGTTAAAAGATGCCGGAAAAGAGGATAAATACCAGGAAGTTCTGGAAGAGATTCCGAGAGTGCGGAAAGACTTTGGCGAGCCGCCGCTGGTTACCCCGTCCTCTCAGATCGTAGGTACCCAGGCTGTTATGAACGTGTTGGCTGGCGAACGCTATAAGATCGTTCCAAAGGAGTCCAAGAAGATCATGCTCGGTGAGTTTGGTCAGACAGTTAAGCCGTTTAACGCTGAAGTTCAGAAGAAGATCATCGGAGATGAGACTCCGATTACCTGCAGACCTGCAGACCTGATTGCGCCTCAGCTTCCACAGTTTGAGAAAGAGTGTGCTCAGTGGAAGCAGCAAGATGAAGACGTGTTGTCTTATGCTCTGTTCCCGGCTGTAGCGAAGGAATTTTTCCAGTACAGGGAAGCTCAGCAGACAAAGATTGATCCTGCGGCTGCTGACAAGAAAAATAAGGCATATCCTGTATAAGATGCCGGCTTAGAAAATAAGTCTGAATTTACACAGAAAGCCCGTTTCGGCCTTTTGGGGTCAGAAACGGGCTTTCCCGGTGTCTGTGGGAAATCTTACGACTTCATTACAAATTTGGTAAATTGTATGAACTTTCCCCCAAGTTGGTTGACATAGGAAGCCTTTTTTCATTATAATAAACATGTTGTAATTTTGACAAAATAATTTTATGCAGAATGATTAAAATCCTCTTTCCGGCCTGGGAGGCCGCGCTATTGCGGCTGATTCCTTCGTGGGAGTGTGGGTTGAGATGTTACAGGAGATAGGAAATGAAAAGAAAAAAGTGGAAGAAGGCAGCGGCTCTTGGACTGGGAGTCTTATTGGCGGTAGAGACGCCGTGGACGGCCCTGAATGGATGGAACCCTGCAGCGGTCGCTCAGGCTTATACGGAGCGAAGCGCTACGGTAAAGGCCACATCTCTTAATATACGGAGTGATGCAGGAACCAATTATAGTGTAGTGGCGCGGCTTAATTACGGTACGGCTGTCACTGTAATCGGGGAAAAACAGGCAAGCGACGGTGTTCTGTGGTATCAGGTGCGGTTCAGCGGGAGCGGAGGCAACCAGCAGACAGGATATGCGTCCAGCCAATATATAAAATTTCCGGTCAGCTACTCGGCAGATGCTGACTTTGAGGCATATCTGGATGCACAGGGATTTCCGGAGTCTTACCGGGCAGGTCTGAGAGAGCTTCATGCTCAGTATCCGTCATGGGTATTTACTGCCCAGCACACTGGTCTGGACTGGGAGACTGTGATTGAGAATGAAAGCGTTATTACCCGAAATCTGGTGGCCAGCAGCAGTATATCATCCTGGAAATCCATTGAGGACGGAGCCTACAACTGGGATACCAGTTCCTGGAATGGGTTTGACGGGAGTTCCTGGGTACAGGCATCAGAAGATATTATCCGGTATTATATGGATCCCAGAAATTTTTTGAATGAAAAATACATATTCCAATTTTTGCTTCAGAGCTACAATTCTTCCACCCACTCAGCGGAAGGGCTGGAGAGTATGGTAAAAGGAACTTTCTTGGAGAGTACAGCTTCGGGAAATGTATCAGACGGAATGGGAGAGACAGATGGTCAGACCGGACCGGGTGCAGATTCCGGCAGTTCGGACAGCAGCGCTTCTTCCGGCGGTCCGGGTGTGTCTGGCAGCGGCCAGACAGGGGCATCATCTGAGGGGCCAGGAGCCGGGAGCGTTACCGTTGTCCCGGAGACCAGCGGCAGCCAGAGTACAGGAACCCTTCAGGAGGGAGAAGTAATCATGGAAGGTCCGGGTTCTTCTGACACCGGCACATCAGATGTCAGTCTAATTGGGCCTCAGGCTTCTGTTTCAGAAAAAGAACGGCAGTTGCTGACAGAGGTAGGACCAGGCGTGAGCCTGTCAGGGCCGTCTTCCGGCAATACTATTTATGCAGGAAGTGAGACCGGTCCCACATCCTCCGATACCTCATCGTCAGACAGTCAGTCCGGCACATCCTTCGGCACCAGTCCTTCCTCCGGCAGCAGGTCCTATGTGGATATTATTCTGGATGCAGGCGTCCAGTCCGGCGTGAATCCCTACGTTCTGGCAGCGATGATCATACAGGAGCAGGGCAGTGCGGGAACCAGCCCGATGATATCCGGGACAGTTTCCGGATATGAGGGGATTTACAATTTCTTCAACGTGGAGGCCTATGAGACCAGTACCATGAGCAAAGTGGCCAAGGGCCTTTCCTACGCCGCTCAATCCGGTTCTTATAATCGTCCGTGGAATTCTGTAGAGAAGTCCATTATAGGCGGCGCCATTAACTACGGGGAAAATTATGTCAAGGCGGGGCAGGATACTTTTTATTTGAAGAAGTTTAATGTCCAGGGCAGCAATATGTATAAGCACCAGTACATGACGAATGTTCAGGGAGCGGCCTCTGAGGGGGCAAAGATGGCGGAAGCTTACGGAGATGCTTTAAAGGATACGGCTCTGGAATTTAAGATACCCGTCTATAACAATATGCCCGCGGAGGCCAGCGCAATGCCTACTGCGGATGGAAGTCCCAACAATAAGCTGTCTTCTCTGAGTGTTTCCGGCTTTACACTGACACCGGTATTTGACAAAGATACAGTCAGTTATGATTTGATTGTGAATGCATCCGTTACTTCTGTGGATATTCAGGCATCGGCTCTTGAGAGTCACGCTCAGATAAGCGGATCAGGTACTGTAAACTTGACAGGTTCCAATACAGATGCTAAAGTTACAGTGACGGCACAGAACGGCACAGTACGGGAATATGTGATTCATATTGTCCAGACTGCAGACGGTCCTGTGGCCCAGACATCAGGCAATTCCGGTCAGACTTCCGGGACAGACTCATCTTCCGGAGGTCCGTCAGTGATAACGGTTGGGCCTGGTGAATCCAGCGGAACGGACACCAGCTCCGGAACTTCAGGACCCGGAGTCAGTACAGTCAGCCCGGGTGATACATCGGGACCTGGCGGAAGTGACGTTACGGTGATAAATTAAACTGGGGGATAAAGAAGCATATGAACACAAAGAGAAAAGGTTTTGTTGCCAGACTGGCAGCTTTATGGATATTAGCTTTGGTTGCAGTGGCAGGAATGGCATTTCCTGCCTGGGCGGCAAACGGAAGAATACAATTCAGTGACCCGAGCGCTACAGTAGGCAGCGAGGTGACAGTTAATCTAAAAGTCAGCACTACAGGCGGAGAGAGCCTGAGCAGGGCGGATATCGCTCTGTCCTATGATTCCAACGCTCTGGAATTTGTCAGCGGAAACAGCGTGGAAGGCGGAAGCGGTGCTCTCCGTGCACACGGTTCACCGGATTCCAGCGAGCCTTCTACCATTGTATTTTCTATGGTATTCCAGGCGAAACAGGCGGGATCCAGCCAAATTACAGTGACTTCCCAGGAAGTTTATGACGGGGACGGTCAGGTTGTGACGATGGATCATGTGGGAAATTCTACAGTGACCGTGCAGGCGGTAGCCAATGCCTCTTCGGATGCATCCCTGGCGTCCCTGCAGGTATCACCGGGAACTCTTTCGCCGGCCTTCTCTTCTGACACGGATGCCTACAGTGTCAACGTAGGGACCGATGTGGAACGGCTGACCGTGAATGTAGAACTGTCGGATCCCAATGCGACGTATACGGTGACGGGAAACGAGGATCTTCAGATGGGTGAAAACACTGTTGTCTGCCGGGTAACGGCCCAGGACGGACAGACAGTGAAAGATTATACAATTACAGTGGTAAAAGATGAAAACGGAGCCAGTGCCGGCTCAGAGGGAACCGGGACTACGGCGGAAAGCGTCAGTCTGGAGGCAGCAGCCAAGGCGATCACCATTATTTCCCTGGATGAGGGCGTAACCATTCCCGAAGGATTCCAGGAGACTACCATCGATATCGACGGACATAAGGTGACCGGATGGATATGGGCCTCTGACGATACTCCGGATTACTGCGTATTCTACGGAATGAATTCCGCAGGAGAGAAGAATTTCTACCGCTACGACCTGACAGAAAAGACGATTCAGCGCTATTTCCAGGATCCGGCCATTGATACCGGTGTGACGATGGAAGAACACACGGCGGTAGTGAATCAGTACAATGATCTGCTTCACGATTTCCAGATTCAGAGGATTGTAATGATCGTGCTGATTGCCGTTGTGCTGGTGTTGTTTGTGCTGGTAATCTATCTTTTGGTGAAAAAAGGGAAAACACCGCCGTCCGGAGGAAGCCGAAGGAGGGAAAGCCGCCCGAGACAGAGAGAATATGATGTCTTTGAAGAAGACGAGGAGGAAGAACCTTACGAAGAAGCGGAAGACCGGTATATGAGAGGCGAAGAGGACGAATACGAAGACTTGGGAGAGATTCAGTTGGAACCCCAGGTAAGGAGACCAAGGACGGCACAGGAGGACGTGCGGGAATATCGGCGTCCGGAGCCTGTCCGTGAAGTGAGGACTCAGCCCTCCGCTGGACGCCGTTCCAATTCCAATTTAGACCAGACTCAAGTTTTGCCCCGCCGTTCGGAGAGACCCAGGGATGTACAGCAGGAAGAGACAGCCAGGGAAAGCCGGACACAGCGCCCTGTAAGCCGCAGGCAGGCACCCCATGGTGCAGGAGCAGCCGGACATCCGGCCGGCAGGCCAGTTCCTGTGCGCCCTGCAGACGCTCCACAGCGGCCAGTGCAGAAACCAGTTCCCCAGCCGAAGCAGGATGAGCTGGATGACGATGATTTTGAATTTTTGGATATTGATGAATAAGAAAGAGAATCCCGTTTGCAGAATCCTGCCTGCGGGATTCTTTTTAAGTTTACATCCTGGAGAGAATTTGATATACTATTGAATACTTGATTGAAACAGGGGAGTGGAGGATGGAGATTTCCTATAAACTGGAGCATTTTGAGGGGCCTTTGGACCTGCTTCTGCACCTGATTGAAAAAAATAAGATCAACATTTATGATATCCCCATAGCGGAAATTACAGAACAGTATTTGGACTATGTAAACCGGATGGAGAAAGAAGACCTAAACGTGGTCAGTGAATTTCTGGTCATGGCTGCCACGCTTCTGGACATTAAAGCCAGAATGCTTCTGCCTGCAGAGGTGGATGAGGAAACCGGAGAAGAACAAGACCCGAGAGCGGAACTGGTAGCCCGGCTTTTGGAATATAAAAAATATAAGTACATGGCCCTGGTGCTTCAGGATCTGGAAGAAGATGCGGGTCAGGTTTTTTATAAAGATCCCACCGTTCCGAGGGAAGTGGCACGGTATGAGGCCCCGGTAGATCTGGACAAGCTGCTGGGAGATTTAAATCTGGCAAAACTGCAGAAAATATTTGAACAGGTCATGCGGCGCAGCGAGGACAAGATTGACAGGGTCAGGAGTAATTTTGGAACGATTCAGAAAGAGCCGGTAAGCCTGGAAGAGAAAATTGGGCGTGTAATGGCCTATGCAAGGAAACACAGGCGGTTCAGTTTTCGCCAGATTCTGGAAAATCAGAGGGATCGGCTGAACGTGGTTGTGACGTTTCTGGCGATTCTGGAATTGATGAAGATCGGAAAGATCTACCTGACCCAGGAGCACACTTTTGATGATATGGAGATCGAGACTCTGGAGCCGGAAGGAGAAGAGGGAGAGCTGGATCTGGAGGGTTTGGACGATTTTGTAAGCTGATGGAATGGAGAAACAGAGAACGTGGATGAGAAAGATACAGAAAAGCCGGGAACAGAGGAAAAAGCCAGGAGTGCAGGGGAGATCGACCCGGTAGTGGACGAGAAGGAGCAGGAAGCGGTCGTGGAGGCGGTGCTCTTTACCATGGGGAAATCGGTGGAAATCGGACAGCTTGCGGCCGCTCTCGGCCAGGATACAAAGACAGCGAGAGAGGCGGTCGGGCGATTAAAGCGGCGATATGAGGAAGAAAAGCGGGGGATCCAGTTGATTGAGCTGGAAGATGCTTTTCAGATGTGCACACCGTCCAGATATTACCCCAATCTGATTCAGGTGGCGGCTGCACCCAAAAAGCAGGTATTGACAGAGGTGGTATTGGAGACACTGTCTATTATCGCTTATAAACAGCCGATTACAAAGATGGAAATTGAAAAGATCAGGGGGGTGAAATCAGATCATGCCGTAAATCGGCTGATTGAGTACAATCTGGTCTATGAAGTTGGCCGGCTGGATGCTCCGGGGCGACCGGCACTTTTTGCGACGACAGAGGAATTCCTGCGCCGGTTCGGGGTGGGGTCTACCCAGGATCTTCCGGATTTGAACCCGGAGCAGGCGGAGGAGATCAAAACGGAAGTAGAAGAAGAGCTGCAGCTAAGGCTGGATCAACTGGGGACGGATGCCGCCGAGACAGAGGCGGATGACGAGATACACGAGAATGGAGAACTAGATGGAGAGAATAGCGAGATTTTATAAAGTGAGTTTTGAACGCTTCTGTGCAGATTGGAGCGAGACTTTTGGAGAGGAAAGCGAAGAACGGATCAGAGCGATTTATGATGAGATTCGCCTTCCTGTGCGGGCCACAGCCGGTTCTGCAGGATACGACTTTCACCTTCCGCTGCCGATTGTTTTGCAGCCGGGGGAGACGATAAAAATTCCGACCGCCGTCAGGGCAGAGATATGCGAGGGGTGGGTACTTCAGATCTACCCAAGGAGCAGCCTGGGATTTAAGTACAGATTGCAGTTGAATAATACGGTTGGAATTATTGACAGCGATTATTTTTACTCTGACAATGAAGGACATATATTTATCAAGGTCATCAATGCTTCCAGGGAGGGAAAAACAGTAGAACTTCAGAAAGGCATGTCCTTTGCCCAGGGAATCTTTCTGCCGTATGGGATTACAGAAGATGACGACTGTGAGACCCTGAGAAACGGTGGTTTTGGGAGTACGGACCGGTTAGCGGAGAGATAGAATGAAGAAAAGAAATAGAATCGTATGGATTCCGATTTGCATCGGGATTTTTGCGGCAGCGCTGGGCGGATGTGCGGGCAATACGGCTGAACGCCAGGCTCTCCGCCTCCAGGGAATCGAAAAGATCGACGCAGGAGACTATTCCGGAGCAATCAGTGACCTGGACCAGGCTCTGAGCCTTGGAAAAGGCTCTGTAGGCGAGATGGAGCTGGATATTTTAAAGTACCGGGCTGAAGCTGAATACTTGGCTGGTGATTACAGTGCCGCTGCCCACACCTATGATATTTTGATTCAGGTGGATGAGGAGCGGCCTGAGTATGTGCGCCTCAGATGCGTTTCCAATATCCGCGGCGGGGACGTGGATACCGCTCTTGAGGACTTTTCAAAACTCTACGATGCTGCAAAGAGCGGAACGGATGGAGAAACGGCGGAGATAGGCACTCTCGTGGCTGATGTGGGAAAGGCCCTGGAGGATGGGGGGAGAGCTGAGGAAGCGATGGAACTCTACCGGCAGGCGGAGACCGACGGTCTGGCGGATTCTGCAGTATATAACAGCATCGGTGTGCAGCAGTTAGAGGAAGGAAATTACTCCTCCGCCCTGGAATATTTCGAAAAAGGATTGGCAAGTCCAGACGGAAAGGCCGAGTCTGATCTTATGTTTAACCGTGCTGTCGCCTTGGAATACCAGGGAAATTACCAGGAGGCGCTGGCTGCTTTTGAAGAGTATACGGCCAAGTTTGGCGAGGACCAACAGGCCGAGCACGAGATAGAGTTTTTGAAAACCAGATAGGAGGTATATGGCAGAATTAATTGAATTGAAGGAGACCCAGGAAAGGGTCATCCTGATAGGCATCAGTCAGGGGGATGGCCGGGATGCAGAAGATTCCCTGGATGAACTGGCGGAGCTGGTCAAGACGGCCGGCGCGGTGACAGCCGGCCGCGTGATCCAGAAAAGAGAGCTGGCCCATCCGGGAACCTACCTGGGAAAAGGTAAGCTGGACGAAGTAAAGGAGCTTCTGTGGGAACTGGAGGCGACCGGTGTGGTCTGTGACGATGAGCTGTCTCCCGCCCAGCTCAGGAATATGGAAGAGGTACTGGACACAAAGGTCATGGACCGCACGATGGTGATTCTGGACATTTTTGCTGCCAGAGCTAATACCAGAGAGGGAAAGATCCAGGTTGAACTGGCCCAGTTAAAGTACCGTGCCGTCAGGCTGGTTGGAATGCGGGCATCCCTTTCCAGGCTGGGGGGAGGAATCGGTACCCGGGGGCCTGGAGAGAAAAAGCTGGAGATAGACCGGCGGCGCATCCATGAAAGGATTGGGCAACTGAAACGGGAACTGGAGGAAGTAAAAAAGCACCGCGGTGTTCAGCGGAGCAGAAGACAGCAGTCAGGCAGCCTGTCAGCAGCCATTGTAGGTTATACCAATGCAGGAAAATCCACCTTGCTGAACCGGCTGACCGGAGCCGGGATTTTAGCGGAGGATAAGCTGTTTGCAACCCTGGATCCGACCACCAGGTCAATGGAGCTTCCGGGGGGACAGAAAATTCTTCTGACAGACACGGTCGGCTTTATCAGAAAGCTGCCCCATCATCTGATCGACGCCTTTAAAAGCACATTGGAGGAAGCAAAGTACAGTGATCTGATCCTTCACGTAGTGGATTGTTCTAATCCGCAGATGGAGGACCAAATCCATGTGGTCTATGAGACGCTGCGGCAGCTTGAGGTAACGGGAAAGACAATCATCACAGTCTTTAACAAAATTGATCGCGCAGATGAGGGGACTGCCCCGCGGGATATTCAGGCAGATTATCAGGTGAGGATCTCTGCCAGAACAGGCCAGGGAATAGAGGAGCTGGAGGCTCTCCTGGAGCAGATTGTTCAGAGCCAAAGAGTTCATCTGGAACGGGTGTATCCTTACCGGAATGCAGGGCTGATTCAGGAAATCCGCCAGTACGGAACGCTTCTAAAGGAAGAGTACCTGGACGACGGGATCCACGTGGAGGCCTATGTTCCGGCAGAATTGTTCGGTCGCTTCTATACAGGCGCTGAAAAATAGGATAATAAGATTTATTAAATATAATAATAAGACACAATATTTAGATTTAAAAATATTTTGAATCCTAGATATTGTGTTTTCTTTTTTCATCTGCTATAATAAGACCCGTAGCGGTAAGATCCTGGGTTGACCAAGCCGTACACGGCCGTCCGGCTGTGCGTGGTTTTGTGAGCCTGGGGTTTTTGAAGCTAGGGGAGCGTACCCCAGGCAGAACGATACAGTTCAGACGGCAGAGAGATACCCGCTTGAATCGGAACAAACTACAAGAGACAAGGGTTATGGCGAAAGGAGTTATGGGATAGGAATGATTAAAGTAGTTAAGCGCGATGGAGAGATTGCAGATTTTACTCTCAGCAAGATTACGGAGGCAATCAAAAAAGCATTTAAGGCGACGAAGAAGGAGTACAACAACGAAATTTTGGAACTCCTGTCTCTCAGAGTGACAGCAGATTTCCAGTCTAAAATGAAAGACGGAACCATCAGCGTAGAAGAGATCCAGGACAGTGTGGAGCACGTTCTGGAACAGGCAGGATACACGGAAGTCGCAAAAGCTTACATTTTATATAGAAAACAGCGGGAGAAGATCCGCAATATGAAGAACACGATCCTGGACTACAAGGATTTGGTCAACAGCTACGTTCAGGTAGAAGACTGGCGTGTGAAGGAGAACTCTACTGTGACGTATTCCGTTGGCGGTCTGATTCTGAGCAATTCCGGCGCGATCACCGCAAACTACTGGCTGTCTGAGATTTATGATCAGGAGATTGCCAATGCTCACAGGAATGCAGATATTCATCTCCATGACCTTTCCATGCTGACCGGGTACTGTGCTGGCTGGTCCTTAAAGCAGCTTCTGCTGGAAGGTCTGGGCGGTATTCCGGGAAAGATCACTTCCTCCCCGGCAAAGCATCTGTCTGTATTGTGCAACCAGATGGTAAACTTTTTAGGAATCATGCAGAATGAATGGGCCGGCGCTCAGGCATTTTCTTCCTTTGACACGTATCTGGCTCCTTTTGTAAAAGTTGATAACCTCAGCTATCAGGAGGTCAAAAAATGCATTGAGTCCTTTATTTACGGTGTAAACACGCCGAGCCGCTGGGGGACTCAGGCGCCGTTCTCCAACATTACTCTGGACTGGACAGTTCCGGATGATATGGCAGAGATGAACGCAATTGTCGGCGGCAAGGAGATGGATTTTAAGTACAAGGACTGTAAGAGAGAGATGGATATGGTCAACAAAGCCTTTATTGAGACCATGATCGAGGGTGATGCCAACGGACGGGGATTCCAGTATCCCATCCCAACCTATTCCATTACAAGAGATTTTGACTGGTCCGATACGGAGAACAACCGTCTGCTCTTTGAGATGACAGCGAAATACGGAACGCCGTACTTCTCAAATTACATCAACAGTGACATGCAGCCCAGCGATGTGCGGAGTATGTGCTGCCGTCTGAGACTGGACCTGAGAGAGCTGCGTAAGAAGACCGGAGGCTTCTTTGGCTCCGGGGAGAGTACCGGCTCTGTGGGCGTTGTGACGATCAATATGCCCAGACTGGCTTATCTGTCAAAGGATGAGGAAGATTTCTACCAGCGCCTGGATCATATGATGGATATTTCCGCCCGCTCCTTAAAGACCAAGAGAGAGGTTATCACCAAACTTTTGAACAATGGCCTGTACCCGTATACCAAGCGGTATCTGGGAACCTTTGAGAATCACTTCTCAACCATCGGCCTGGTGGGCATGAATGAGGCCGGACTCAACGCAAAGTGGCTTGGAAAAGATATGACCCATCCGGAGACCCAGCAGTTTACAAAAGATGTGCTGAATCACATGAGAGAAAGACTGAAAGATTACCAGGAGATGTACGGCGATCTGTACAATCTGGAAGCGACACCGGCTGAGTCTACCAGTTACCGTCTGGCAAAACATGATAAGAAGCGCTTCCCGGATATTAAGACTGCCAACGGCGACTGCGGGACTCCATATTATACCAACAGTTCCCATCTCCCGGTAGGATATACCTCCGACGTGTTTGATGCTCTGGATGTGCAGGATGAATTGCAGACTCTCTACACTTCTGGTACCGTCTTCCACGCATTTCTGGGAGAAAAGCTGCCGGATTGGAAGGCGGCTGCCAAGCTGGTACGCACGATTGCGGAGAATTACCGTCTGCCCTACTACAGTATCTCGCCTACTTACTCAATCTGCAAAGACCACGGCTATCTGTCAGGAGAGCATTTCACCTGTCCGGTCTGCGGAAAAGAGGCAGAGGTGTACAGCCGGATCACCGGATATTACCGCCCGGTAAAGAACTGGAATGAGGGTAAGATCGAGGAGTATAAGGCAAGAAAGACCTATGACCCATTCCACTCTAAACTGAAAAAGAGCCATGCCATCGTCGAGTCGGCAGCAGAAAAGTCTGAGACCGGGGGCGGCAACGCAATTTATCTGTTTACCACCAAGACCTGTCCCAACTGTAAAGTTGCCAAGGAATTCTTGAAAGATGTGAATTACAAAGATATCGATGCGGAGGAAAATCCGGAGATGTCTGATAAGTATGGCATCATGCAGGCGCCTACTTTAGTTATGGTAAAAAATGGAAAAGTAGAAAAATATGTCAATGCTTCCAATATCCGGAAGTTTGTAGAACAAAATCAGTAACAAGCAGGGGCGTCCTTTCAGCTATTTTATGGCTGGGAGGGCGCCCCTTTCCTATACGGTGATGTCGTTTACAGCGCATGTTCATTTTACAGTAGCGTTTTGGAATGCTTCTTTAAAAAGCTGGATGACAGCAGATTCTATCTCAGACCCTTTGTACTGGCTGGGGGAAAGGCAGCCGATTTCCTGGGTCATAAGCGGATTCAGGTGGATGATAGCCAGATCCGGATCATTGGCAGCAAACGTGTATGGCACGATGGAAAGGGCCAGATTCTGTTTAACGAACTGGAAAATTGTACTGACACTTTTGAAATTGATAATGGCCCGGCAGGCAATGTGGTATTTTTTCAGATAGACTTCTACAAGATTGCGAACAATATATCCGGGGGGATATAAGGCGAGAGTTTCATTGCCCAGGACGCGGATATCCATCCGATGATCCTCTGATGAGGCCAGGGCCAGTCTGTGGCCTTTGGGAGCAATTAAAACCAGTTCTTCATCTCCCACTGAGTGATAAGAACAGTAATCCTGGAGAGCTTCCGGTATCTGCTGATAGGGAGAAAAAAGGCCAAAGTCGATCTTTTGCTCCTCCAGCTTTTCCAAAGTGGAAGTGACAGGGATTTCCAGAAGCCTCATATCGTATCCGGGAAATTGGTGGCGAAATCGAGAATAGATATAGGCGTACAGAGTAGCAGCCCTGAGAGTGGGCATCCCTAATGTAATACATTTTTCAGATACGCTGTGAAGGCGCTCCAGGTCGTGGAGGGCGCTGTGATAGATATACAGAATTTTTTGAAAGGAGTCCAGCAGAAGCCGGCCTTCCTCAGTCGGTACGTACTCGTTATTTTGCCTGGAGAAAAGGGATGTCCCCAGTTCTTTTTCGATTTTGGCAAGCTGTTGACTTAAAGCTGGCTGGGAGATGAAACAGCGCCTGGCGGCGTAGGAAATCTTTTTTTCTTGTTCCAGTGCCAGCATATATTCCATTTGTTCGATTGACATAAATACCTCCACTAATTGTATACTGTTCTGCAGCGGTACTGCTGCTCCGGACGTTATCAAAAAACATAAGTTATTCTTATATTACTATTAAATAAACCAATTTGCAATATAAAATAAGTCGAAATATAATGAAATAACCAAATATTTGTCAATTTTTGGACGACAGCGCACAAAGAAGTGTATACACTTTTTTGTGTGCAATTTTTTACAAAAAAGGAGGAACTATATGAAAAAGAGATGGATGGCGATTGCAATGGCGTCTGTTATGTTGGCGGTGACTGCCTGCGGTAGTTCCAGCTCTTCAGAGGAAACCAGCAGTGCTTCTCAGGAAAGCGCAGGGGCCTCTGAGGCAGGAGGGGAAGAGTCCGGAGGAGAAGCCGGCGCAGAAGGGGAAACAGTACTGGACAAAGACACTATGACTATAGGTTGTTATGGAGCAGTACAGTCCCTGTTTCCGGCAAACGACACTAAGATCCCTGGCGCCCAGGTGTTCGTTAATGTCTATGACACCCTGCTTACCCTGGACAAAGAGGGGAATCTTCAGCCGATGCTGGCGGAGAGCTGGGAACAGGTAGACGATACGACGTACCGCTTTAAGCTGAGGGAAGGTGTGAAATTCCACAATGGCGAGGAAATGAAGGCCAGCGACGTGGTATTTTCTATGCAGGTACTGTGTGAGTCGGCTGCAACGGCCAGCAATACAGCTCAGTTTGATCCGTCAGGCTTTGTGGCGGAGGATGACTATACAGTAGTCTTGACGACAACACAGCCTTTTGCCCCGTTCCTGAAAAATCTCTGCTCACCCTCTATGAGCATCTTTAGCCAGAGCTTTTATGAAGAGCATGAGGCGGCCGGAGATCTGGATCTGGTAGAGTGCGGAACCGGCCCCTACATGGTAGCAGAGTGGAATGAAGGCGAAAACTTATTGCTGGAGCGCTTTGATGATTACTACGGCGGCCCGGCTAAAATGCAGTACATCAACCTGCGCTACATCCCGGAGGCCAACACTCGTCTGATGGAACTGGAATCCGGAGGAATCGACCTGATGCAGGAGGTTCCTGGCGTATCTGTAGCTGAGATTGAGGCCAACGATGAACTGACACTGTGGACGGCAACCGGCGTCAACACCAGCTATCTGGCACTGAATTATGACAAGATTAGCGATACAACAGTGAGAGAGGCGATTGCCCATTCGATTAATAATGAGCAGTTGTGCGAGATCTGTCTGATGGGAGCTGCAGAGCCGCTGAACCGTGTGGTTCCGCCCAGCGTTCCCGGATCCTACGATGCCGGTTCTTACGAATATGACCCCGAGCTGAGCAAACAGCTTCTTGCAGAGGCCGGATATCCCGACGGCATCACTCTGGAACTGTCTTACTACTCTAGCTCTGACAACAGAAGAATGGGAGAATTTTTGCAGGGTATGATGGCAGAGAGCGGCATCACTCTGGAACTCAACGAGATGGACAGCTCCGCTTACACCCCGTTCCTGAACTCCCGTCAGCAGGAGGCTGCAATCTGTACGACAGTCTGCTCCCTGAGAGAACCGTATCAGACTCTGAAAAACCTGTATTCCGCATCCTGCGGTGAAGGCGGAAACCGTGTAAACTACAACAACCCCGAGTACGATGAGATGTTGAACGCAGCAATCGCAGAGAGCGATGAGACGAAGCGCAACGAGATGTACGCAGAGATTCAGCAGTATCTGTATGACAATGTGGTTTACATCCCGCTGTACAACATGAAGGTGCAGACCGCGACCCGCTCCAATATCCGCGGATTCGATATGATCTATCCCACCAGCTATCAGCGTTACAATACCTGCTACTTTGTAGAAGAATAAAAAACGGAGGAACCTGAAAATGGAAGTATTGCATCATGAACCCCACAACCGGGCCAGCCGGGTGACAGAATACGGCGGCGTCCTGTACTTTGAAATTCACGCCCCGGCAGAGGCTTTTAAGAGACCTATGACCATGTACGAACAGGCATCAGCTCTTCTGAGCCGCTATGATGAACTGTTGGAGCAGTACGGATCAGACAAGCGCCACGTTCTGAGGGCGGAGATCATACTGAAAAACGGGGACGACCTGGATGAATTTAACCGGGCGTGGAGCGAGTGGATCGAGGACGGCTATCAGCCGGCGCGCTACACTCATACAGGCCTGGTACTTGCCGACGGTGCCTTGCTTGGCATCGTGCTGACAGCGGCAAAGAAAGATGCATAAAAGAGGAGAAGGTATGGAAAACATCAGTATAAGGGATTTTCTGGAATACGGTTTTCCTTCAGCTTTATCAGTCTCCGAAGATGGAAAAATGGCGGTGTTCTGTGTGAGCACCGCCGATGAGGAGAAAAATGGCTACAGTCGCTGCCTGTGGAAATGGGAAGAAGGACAGGGCGCCGGAAAACTGGCTGAGACAGAGGGAAGCGCCGGATTCTGTTTCCTGGACAATGACCGGATTCTGTATTCTTGTTTAAAAGGAAAAGATAAAGAAAGGGCAGCTCAGGGGGAATTCCTGACGGTGTTCTATGAGATGGATCTGAGGAATCAGACATGGACGGAACGGTTCAGGGTTCCCTTAAAAGCGGCATCGGCCTGCCGGATAAGGGAAGGCCTGTTTTTGCTTTCGGCGGTTCGGTACAATGACCGTCCGGATCTGGAATCTCTGGAAGAGGGAGAAAAGCAGAAAGGGTTGGAAAAATGGAAGAGAGAACAGGATTTTATTATCTGCGACGAGCTGCCCTTCCTGTCTGATGGCCGCGGGTATATCAATAAGCAGCGCCGCAGCCTGTATCTGTACGACGAGAAGACAGGCAGATGTACGCCTCTGACCTCCCCGTATTTTGAAACTTCCTTTTTTGCAGTAAATTCGGATGGCTCCCGGATTGCTTTCAGCGGCGTAGAATATGACCGCTACTATGTGAGAACTCATGGGATTTATCTGTACGATGTGGAAAGCGGAGAGAGCAGGACTCTTTTAACTCCTGGCTCCTACCAGATTATGGGTCTGGACTTTTTGGGAGAGGAACTGGCTGTCTTTGCCGCTCCGTGGAACGGGGAAGGCGCGTATCCCAACCACAATCTGTATACGCTGCCGTTATCCGGCGGTCCGATGCGGTTACGTCACGTGCACAGCAGAGAGGATTTTGGCAGCAAGGGCTGTGGCGACTGCAAGTACGGCGGCGGCAAGGTATATCAGGTATGCGGAGAGCGCCTGTATTACATGACGACCTGTGAAACGTACGTTTACATAAACTCATGGCGTCCGGGAGAAGAGCCAAGAAGGCTGAACCAGAAAGCGTTCATTCCGGAAAGTCTGGCCGTGGCCGCTGGCAGGGTATTTGCCGTGGGATCGACGGGAGGACCTACGGAGATTTGCCGGCTGTCAGACGACGGTACGGAAGAGGTACTGACGGAGATCAATAGGAATTACCGGGAGAATCACAGACTGCAGAAACCGAAACGCTTTACATTTACAGATCACGATGGATTCCAGGTTCACGGCTTTGTGGTGGAGCCGGTTGACTACGACCCAGCTAAAACCTATCCGGGAATTTTGGAGATACACGGAGGACCGAGAGCTGCCTTTACAGCCGGATTTTTCCATGAGATTCAGGCGCTGGCGGCCAGAGGATATTTTGTATTTTACTGCAATCCCAGAGGATCGGCAGGCGGAGGCGAGGCGTTTGCCGATATAAGAGGGCGCCGGGGCTGCGATGACTATCAGGATTTGATGGAGTGGACGGATTTTGTTCTGAAACAGTATCCGGCTATTGATCCTATGAGACTGGCAGTCATGGGAGGCTCCTATGGCGGTTATATGACCAACTGGATCATTACGCATACCAGACGGTTCGCTGCAGCTATCTCTATGCGTTCCATTGTTGATATCGCCGGTTCTTACGGGGCTACGGATTACGGCATCTGGGGAACCCCAGGCGTATACGGCGGCACTCCTTGGGCAAATGAACAGCGTCTGCGGGAGCAGTCTCCCTATACTTATGCCATGAACATCACAACGCCTACACTCTTCCTTCATTCCCTGGAGGATTTCAGATGCAGCGTATCGGGGGCTTTCCAGCTCTACTCTGCTATGCAGCTAAAAGGCGTGCCTACCCGGATGTGCCTGTTTAAGGGAGAGTGCCATGAGCTGTCCCGTTCCGGAAGACCCAGGAGCCGGATGAAACGGCTGGAAGAAATCACAAATTGGCTGGATGCCTATTTAAAACCATAAATAATAAACATAAAGGAGAAAATGATTATGAGTCACGAAAAAGTACAGGAGCGTCAGATCCAGATTATGAAAGAGGGAGGAGCTACCAGAGGCCCCATTGTCATGGACAAAGACATGTTAAAAGAAGTGGATGAGTTTTTAAAGGATCACCCCAAGAGCTTTAAAGCCTGGGTAGCCAGAGGAATCCTCTATTTTAACGACGATTTTGAGAAAGCAATTGAGAGCTTTTCTCAGGCGCTTGCCATTAATCCTTTCAGCGGAGATCAGTATTACAACAGAGGAAGAAAATTCCTTTCTGAAGATCGCTATCCCCAGGCCCTTGCAGATCTGGTTATGTCTACCCGTCTGGATGACACGGATGCGTGGAAATGGCATTTCCGCGGTGTGGCTCACTATTTCTTAGATCAGTTTGAGGAAGCCATTGAGTGCTTTGAGAGAGGCATAAGCTGGCATTTAAAGAACGGAACTAATAATACGCCGCCAGAGAGAGACTGGATCTTTATGTCTTACCTGCATATGGGAGAAAAGGAAAAAGCCCTGGCTTCCATCGCAGATATGACAAAAGATACACCGGTAGAGGGCGGAGACCTGATGTATCTGAAACGCTGCCTTCTGTACAAGGGAGACACCAACATCGATGATTTTGATAGAGACATTGATCGCAGCTTGCCCAAGAGAGTCATTACAGAGCTGTACGGGGCTGTAGTGTACTGTCATTATCTGGCTGGAGATGACGAGAGAGCTGCAAGATATCTGAAGGAAATTCTGGATGTGGAAGAAGATCATCACGCTTTTGGATATAAGATGGCTTTGATTGATAAGGCTACATGGGCAAAAGATTTGCTGTAAAGATTATTTAGAAAAGAGTTGTGTCTATGATTAAGTACATTGTAAGGCGTTTAATCGCATTGATTCCGGTTCTGCTGGGCGTGACGCTGATTATATTTACGCTGTTGTATTTTACGCCCGGCGACCCGGCGCTGGTCATGCTGGGGGATGAGGCGACGCCAGAGGCCATTGCCCAGATTCATGAGGAACTGGGGTGGAATGATCCCTTCTGGGTAAGATATTTTAACTATGTGGTGGATCTGCTTCACGGGGATCTGGGAGTATCCTACACTAACGGAAGACCGGTGTTTGATCTGCTGGTCGAGCGTTTGCCGAAAACGATCACTCTGGCCCTTATATCCACGACTATTGCTGTTACACTGGGGATCCTGCTGGGCGTCATAGCGGCAATCAAGCAGAATTCTATATTCGATAATTTGTGTATGCTGCTGGCTTTGGTAGGCGTATCTATGCCTCACTTTTGGCAGGGCCTTCTTCTGATGCTGCTGTTCGGCGTTAAGCTGGGCTGGCTTCCGATCTCCGGATGGGGGGAAGTCGGAAATGTGGTGCTGCCGTCGCTGACCATAGGTTTGGGGTCTATGGCGATCATTGCCAGGATGACCCGGTCCAGTATGCTTGAGGTTATTAACCAGGACTACATCAATTTTGCCAGAGCAAAAGGGCAGAAGAACGGTAAAATCATCACTGGACATGAACTGCGGAATGCGCTGATCCCGATCATAACCACCATAGCGATTCAGTTCGGTAATATGCTGGGAGGTTCTGTTATCACAGAGACAATATTTGCGATTCCAGGCGTGGGAAAATTGATGGTGGATTCTATCCGAAGCGGCAACTATCCGGTGGTGCAGGGCGGCGTTCTGCTGATTGCCTTTATTTACTGCATCAATAATCTGCTGGTGGACGTCATTTATGCGTTTGTAGATCCCCGCGTGAAGACCAATCTCAGCAATGCGAGGTGAACCATATGGAACAGGAAAATAAGATTACAATTAAAGAAGAAAGTTATATGGCTTCCGTATGGAAAGAGTTCTCTAAGAACCGGAGTGCTGTGGCAGGATGTGTGATCCTGATCCTCATCATTCTGCTGGCTGTGGGAGCCGATGTGATTGCGCCTTACGATCCTTACGAACAGAATTATGCCGATGCTCTCCAATGGCCTTCTATGAAGCATCTGTTCGGCACTGATGAGTTTGGCCGTGATATTTTTTCAAGGGTTCTGTACGGAGCCAGGATCTCTCTGATGGTAGGTGTGATTTCTGTGGCGATCTCCTGTGTGTGTGGCTGCATCCTGGGAGCCAGCGCAGGCTATTTCGGTAATTTCTATGATGCCTGTGTGATGCGGTGCATGGATGTACTGCTGGCGATTCCAAGCCTGCTTTTAAATATTTCCATCGTATCAGCGCTGGGATCCGGTGTGTTTAATATGATGTTGGCGGTTGGAATTTCCAATATCCCAAGATATTGCCGTATTATGAGGGCCTCAGTTCTGCAGATTAAGAGTATCGAGTACGTGGATGCGTCCCGAACTGCAGGCGGATCCAGCCGCTGGATCATCACACGCCACATTATTCCAAACTGTCTTGCTCCCATCATCGTCCAGGCTACCTTGAGCGTAGGTTCTGCCATTATTGCCTGTGCAGGCTTAAGCTTTATCGGCGTGGGCATTTCGGCTCCGACTCCGGAATGGGGAGCTATGCTTTCCAATGGACGCGATTTCCTGCGGGGCTATTCTTATATCACGCTTTTCCCGGGTCTGGCCATTATGATTACAGTGCTGGCACTCAACCTGATGGGCGATGGCCTGAGAGATGCATTTGATCCAAAACTGAGACGATAGAGAAGGGCGATGCAGGAAGGAGATTTGTATGGAAGAAAATAAAAAGACAGAGCCTGTTTCCGGACAGGCTGTAATGACTGTGAAAGACCTGCGAACGGCTTTAAAGACCCGCCAGGGGATTTTGTATCCGGTAGATGGCGTCAGCCTGGAAATCCCCAAGGGGAAAATCATCGGCTTAGTGGGAGAGAGCGGCTGTGGAAAGAGTATGATGGCCAACTCGATTATGAATCTGCTCCCGAAGAACGGTTATATTGCAGAGGGAAGCATTCTCTTTCAGGATAAAGAGCTGACTGCCTGCAGCAAGGAAGAGAGACGGAAACTTTATGGCAACCGGATCACTCTGATCTTTCAGGATCCTATGACCAGTTTAAACCCGGTGATTCGGGTGGGAAAGCAGGTGGAGGAAGTTCTGAAGCTTCACAAGGATCTTTCAAAGGAAGAATCGAAAAAAGCGGTGATTCAGATGTTTGCCGATATGGGGATTCCGGAACCGGAGCGCCGGTATTACAGCTTTCCCCATGAATTGAGCGGCGGTCTGCGTCAGAGGGTTATGATCAGCGCAGCTATGATATGCCGCCCGGATCTGCTGATCGCAGATGAGCCTACTACGGCTCTGGATGTGACCATAGAGGCCCAGATCTTGAAACAGATGAAGACTCTGCAAAAGGAGGAAGGAACCTCTGTGCTCCTGATCACCCACGACCTGGGCGTGGTAGCCGAGGTCTGCGATCTGGTATACGTCATGTATGCGGGGAAGATTGTAGAGGCCGCAGGGGTGGGCGAGCTGTTCCACCATCCCAGACATCCGTATACGGAGGGACTTTTAAATTCCCTTCCCAGCCGGAACCGGGGCAGACGCCTGAGGAGTATTCCCGGCGTGGTGCCGATTCTGACTGAAATGCCAGAGGGCTGCCGCTTTGCTCCGCGCTGCCCTTACGCTACAGACGCCTGTCGGCAGAAGCAGCCGCAGATGCGCCTGGTGGGAGACAACCACCAGGTTCGCTGTGTGCTGGATAGAGATCTGATATCGGAAGGGGGAGAGGCCAATGGCTAAGGAACAGGAAATTTTGCTGAAGGGCCAGGGGCTGGTAAAAGAATTTAAGTCAGGAAAACAGGTGGTTCACGCGGTTTCTGATGTGGACATTGAGATCCGCAGGGGCGAGACCCTCAGCCTGGTGGGGGAGAGCGGCTGTGGAAAGAGTACACTGGGTCGGCTTCTGTTGGGGCTTCTGCCTCCCACTGCCGGAAAGATCTGGTTTGAAGGCCAGGAGCTGACGGCCATGGATCGCAAGGAGTTCCAGAAAATCCGCCGGGATATTCAGTGTATTTTCCAGGATCCCTATTCCAGCCTGGATCCCAGACTTTCAGTGGCCAGCTCCATAGCGGAGCCACTGGTAATCAACAAGATCGGAACGAAAGAATCCCGCCAGAAACGGGTGGAGGAGCTATTGAAGATTGTAGGAATCCCGGTGGAGTATAAAAACCGGTTTCCCCATCAGTTCTCCGGCGGCCAGAGACAGAGGATCGGCATTGCCAGAGCTCTGGCATTAAATCCAAAACTGATTGTCTGTGATGAGCCGATATCGGCTTTGGACGTGTCAATACAGGCCCAGGTGCTGAATCTTCTGATGGATCTGCAGCAGGAGATGGGGCTGACCTATCTGTTTATCTCTCATGACTTAAACGTAGTTCGCTGCATTTCTGACCGGATCTACATCATGTATCTGGGGTCGGTCTGTGAGTACGGGGAGGCAGAGGCGATTTTTGAGCATCCCCGTCATCCCTATACCCACTTCCTCCTCAGCGCTGTGCCGGTGGTGGATCCAGATGACCGAATTGAAAATAAAGACATTATAGCAGGAGAGATTCCCAGTCCTATGAATCCGCCGTCCGGATGTAAGTTCCACACCAGATGCCCCTACGCGACGGATATCTGCAAAACGGAGATACCTGCCTTCCAGACAGAGGAGGGGCGGTGCTTTGCCTGCCACCATCCGCTGTAGAGAGACTAAAAAACGAGACCTTTTGGGCGGCACTCATAAAACAGCATAAGAATGTTTTCGGGAAACGGCGTGGCTTGTTAGCTATGCCGTTTCTCCGTTTTGGGAAGCTCCCAACCCCTTAAGATTCTGTCCTCATCAAAAGTACGCCTATTTACCCAAAGTTTATCTGAGTTTTACTTTCAAGCGGTAGCGCCCTTGTTGTTCGTAATATATAATAAATTGGAGTAGTTATATGCATGGCTGAGAGGAGGTGCAGCCGGTGGACAATTCGACAGCATTTTGGAGCGTCATATTCCCGACGCTGTTGCCCTTTATCCTGTTTAGTGTATTCTTCCTGCTGTGGCGCATCGTGAAGCGGCGGAGGCAGCGACAGTGGAAACCGATAGCAGCCCGCGTCCTTCGTATTGAGGTAATCGACAAAAAGGATAGCAACGGCGTTTTAGAACCGCGACGGTACAAGTTGGATCTTGTATTCCAATGGCAGGGTATAGACTGGCATCGAAGCTGGATATTTCCTCGAACATATGACCTCCCAGAAGAAGGCGATATTCTCCAACTGCGCTATCATCCGAAGAAAGAAGATTTCCAGCTCGATATAAGCCCGGCTGAGAAGCAAGAAATCAGACGCGCCCGTCTGGTTATATTGCTGGTTAGCGTTATAGTAATTTTTGTTCTGTCGGTGTTGTTCGCTTTGCTGTTCTCAAATTTGCCGCAGGAGTTTACCCATTCCGAAATATCACTGTGGTTGCTTTTCACGGCGCCGTTCCTCGCTATATACTTGATTGTGCGTATTCGCTACAATCGCCGCTTACGCCGCAAAATCGAATTGGGGGAACTGCAACCTATCACCGCTCAAGTTTATGGATTTCGCAAAGACAGCGAAGGTGATGTTTACGCCTTCTGCCTCGTCAGATTCAATGGGCGAGAAAAAGAGGTCCAATTGACTTATACCCGTGGCAAGCAGTATAAAGTTGGCCAATGGGTTACCCTTTATTTAAATCCAGAGACTGGGGAGATATTGCACTTACCTCGAATGGATATATACAGCTAAGGAATGGAAAAAGCAAGCGACTTTGCGCTCTAAGCGGCGTTTTCCCATGTGGGAATATCAGGATATGGCAACCTGTCAAAAGGCGCTTACAGCCAAAGAAAACGCCCAAAATCGACCTTTATCTTGACATTAAATCCTCCTATCTACCCACCTATTCAGAGCACAGAAAACCGCCTGTCCCACAGATCGATTAGCTCGGCATGGGGACAGGCGGTTTGGATTCTCTGATTGCTTACGCACTGATGATTTTGTGTCATTCTTTATTCAATATTCAAGGTTGTCGTTGATGATATTGAGAAACGGGGTAAAATCGCTGTTCTCTATCTTCTCAATGAGTTCGTTCCAACCTGGACGGTTGAAGTTCGTACCCGAAAATCCGTCATCTACAAAGAACACGTATTTACTTAAAATCGCCTTTTGAGAGCAGATCTGTGTATCCAAACACTGGAAAACGCCCTGACTGCTTATCCCACGCTGGAAGGTGCTGTTATCCACAGCGACCGAGGGACACAGTATACCAGCGAAGTCTATCGTCAAGCTATCCAGAAATACCATATCCACCAAAGCATGAACAGTGCGGGAGGACGCTGCCATGATCATGCACGCTGCGAGAGTATGTGGGCCAGAATGAAGACAGAGCTCCTTTATGACCGCTATGATACAAGGCAGATGGCTATAGAGGAATTAAAGGTACTCATTTGGAGATACTTCCTCAGCTGCTGGAATAACCGGAGGATCTGCTCTGCCAATGGAGGGGTTCCTCCCGTGGTAAAACGCAGGCAGT
>CAJFOF010000003.1 GCA_904395885.1 uncultured Lachnospiraceae bacterium | reverse complement strand
CCTGAAATGAAAATGCTCTAAGTGACTGCTTCACTAACCATGACAAAAACCATGATTAAGAAGTCACTTAGAGCATACATCTCCCATCTGCTATAATAACTTCCTAATGAAATGCCAGTACACGCTGGCGCCGGTAAACATGAAAGGGGGATCAACATGAAATACTCTGTCGAAGATAGCTTACTGGCCTGGGAAGCGAATGCGGTGTTTTGGGATCAGGCTATGGGAGATCATTCTAATGAATTTCACAGAAAAACAGTGCGGCCCAAAGTAACTGAGCTGTTAGACATTCAACCGGATGATTACGTTTTGGACGTAGCGTGTGGAAACGGAAATTATTCTGCCTTTTTAGCCGAGCACGGCGCCAACGTTGTGGCCTTTGACTATTCTCCTAAGATGATAGACCTGGCCAAAAAACGGCAATCACGTTTTAGTGATAAAATCGAGTTTTGTCTAGCAGACGCGACCAGCAAAGAAAGCCTAATGCTGCTAAAGAGGCGGAAACCCTTTACAAAAGCAGTTTCCAACATGGCAATTATGGATATCGCTGAGATCCAAGACCTGTTTTCTTGTGTGAATCAATTGATTGTCGATGACGGTATCTTTGTATTTGCCACTCAGCATCCCTGTTTCGTTACATTGACCGAGAAATATATGACGCCGCACAGCTATTACGGTGAAGCAATTGAGGGACAGCCTCAGAAGCAATGTTATTATCACCGTTCTATGCAGGAGATTTTTAATATCTGTTTCCAAAATGGTTTTATAATCGATGGCTTTTATGAAGAATGCTTTGGAGCGAACCGTGAAATCCCGGCTGTTATCATCGTGAGAGCACGAAAAACAAAAGCATTGCCAAAAACCTCTTTACTCTCTACCTCTTCTCTCCTATAATGATCTGTATAGAAGCCCTGAGTCCGGTTTTTCCGGCACATCTGTCAGGGCGCGTAAGGGGGCAGGCGCATGAAAGTTACGGGAATCATTGCAGAATACAATCCATTTCACACCGGGCATTTGTACCATCTGAACCAGGCCAGAAAACTGACTGGGGCTGACTTTATCGTGGTTGCCATGAGCGGGGATTTCGTTCAGAGGGGCGGCCCGGCCATTTTTGATAAATACACCCGGGCCGAGATGGCTCTGGCTTGCGGAGCCGATCTGGTTCTGGAGCTTCCATCGCCCTTTGCCGTCAGCAGCGCGGAGGACTTTGCCTCCTGCGGCGTTGCCCTTCTGGACCGGCTGGGTACCGTCGATTTTCTGTGTTTCGGCAGCGAGTGCGGAGACTGCATCCCGCTCCTGTCTGCCGCCAGGCTCCTGGTGGAGGAGACGGACGAGTACGCCCAAATCCTTCAGGAGGAGCTGAAAAAGGGTTCCACCTTCCCTGCGGCCAGACAGACTGCCCTGGAACGGCTCTACGGGGAGAGCGGAGATTCCTCCCTGGCAGCTCTGGTATCTTCCCCAAACAATATCCTGGGACTGGAATACTGCAAGGCGATCATCCGACAGGATTCCCCCATCCTCCCAGTTACTCTGAGACGCCAGGGAGCGGGATACCTCGATGATCTGGACAGCGCCTCCGAAGAAGGCGAACTTCCGGTTCACGCCTCGGCATCCGGCATTCGGGGCACCCTGCGCCAGCTCTCTCCTTCCTCCTCTTTTGTCCAGCTTTTCGACAGCAGGGCCTACCGCAATCTTCTCCGCTATATTCCTGAGGAGGTCAGAGGGCTTTTCTCCCAGGCAAAGCCTCTGTGGCCTGATGACTTTTCTTCTATATTAAATAGTTTCCTTTTGTCTGCTCTGAAAAACGGCGATTCCGCATCCGCTGCCCTCAGCCAGTACGGTGACGTCTCTTCTGACATGGCGCTGCGCCTGGAACGCCTTCTCCTGGATTTTTCCGGATGGGAGGGCAGAGCGGCCCAGCTTAAAACAAAACAATACACTTACACCCGCATCAACCGCGGCCTGACCCATCTCCTGCTGGGGCTGAAAAAGAGCGATATGGCCCTGTGGAAAAAGAGAGGCTACGCTCCCTACGCCCGAATTCTGGGCTTTCAAAAGAGCGCTTCCCCTCTCCTCTCTGTCCTCGAATATACCAGCCGCATCCCCCTGGTCTACAGCCCTGCGGCCGCTGTCAAGAGCCTGGAGCCGGACGCCCTCTCCATGTTCCGCCAGGATCTCTACGCCAGCCACATCTATCAGTGCGCTTACCAGCAAAAGTACGGGGAATCTCCCAAAAATGAATTCACCCGGAAAATGCTGGCTCTGTGACCCGCAGGCAGCTGACTGCCGGTTTGGGTTACTGTTTTAGGATCTCTTCCATCATCTGTCTGGCTTTTTCCGGATCCGCCTTGCCTTTCATAGCCTTCATCACCTGGCCCATGAGGAAGCCAAGAACCTTGACCTTTCCTTCCCTATATTGGCTGACCACATCCGGATTGCCATCGATGACGCTCTGCACGGCTTCCATCAGAAGGCCGTCATTTTTTACCACCCTCAGGCCCTTTTCCTCAATGTAGGCCATGGGCTCCTGATCCCGGTCGAAGATCTGCTCGAAGACCTCCCTGGCTCCCTGGTTGGTCAGCTCGCCTTTCTCGGTCTCCTGGATCAGCGCGGCCAGATGGGCCGGGTTGAAGCGGATTTTCTCCGGTCTAAAGCCCCGGTCATTGATCAGGCGCATCGTCTCCCCGGTCATCCAGTTGACGGACTTTTTGGGGTTTCCCGTCAGTCTGGCCGTCTCCTCAAAGATATCCGCCAGATTGCGGTATTCCGTCACCATGACGGCTTCCTTTTCCGAGATCTTGTATTCTTCCTGGTACCGTTTTACCCTCTCGTGGGCAAATTCCGGCTGGCGGGAGCGGATGGCTTCCAGCCATTCCTCCGAGATCACCACCGGCGGCAGATCCGGCTCCGGGAAGTAGCGGTAGTCCTTGGCGTCCTCCTTGGAACGCATGGCCCGGGAGCTCTCTTTATTTTCATCCCAGCGCCGGGTCTCCTGAATGACAGGCTTTCCCGCTTCCAGAAGCTCGATCTGGCGTTCCCGCTCGCCGTCGATGGCGTGGGTGATGGCTTTGAAGGAATTCAGGTTTTTCATCTCTGTCCGGGTTCCCAGGACACTGCTCCCCGCTTCCCTGACGGAGAGGTTGACATCCGCCCTCATGGACCCCTCCTGGAGCCTGCAGTCGGAGACCCCAAGGTACTGGATGACGGAGCGGAGCTTTTCCAGGTAGGCGATGACCTCCTGGGCGTTTCTCATATCCGCCTCTGAGACGATCTCGATCAGGGGAACGCCGCTGCGGTTAAAATCTACCAGGGAGGATTCCTCCCACTCATCGTGTATCAGCTTTCCGGCGTCCTCCTCCATGTGAATCTCATGGATTCCGATCTTTTTGGGGCCTGCCGGCGTATCAATCTCCACCCAGCCATCCTGGCAGATGGGGATATAGAACTGGGAGATCTGATAGTTCTGGGGATTATCCGGATAAAAGTAATTTTTTCTGTCAAAGCGGCTGAGCCGGTTGATATGGCAGTTGCAGGCCAGCCCCACCGCGGCGGCGTATTCTACCACCTGCCGGTTGAGCACAGGGAGCGCTCCGGGAAACCCGGCGCAGACCGGGCAGGTCTGAGTGTTGGGCGCCCCGCCGAATCTGGTGGAACACCCGCAGAATATCTTGGATTTGGTGGCAAGCTCCACGTGGACTTCCAGGCCGATCACGGTCTCATACTGTTTTGCCATGAACATTCCCCTCCTTTTCAAACGCCATATGCCAGGGCTCCAATGCCTGTTCCAGGCTGCTGGCCGCCTGGAAAATCTTTCTTTCCTGGAAGCACCCGCCGATGATCTGGACGCCTACAGGGAGGCCGTCCTCCGTCATTCCGGCGGGAAGGGTCAGGGCCGGCAGTCCTGCCAGATTGACGGAAACGGTGAAAATATCGCCCAGGTACATCTGGATGGGATCCTTTAAGCTCTCCCCGATTCTGGTGGCAGCCGTAGGAGCGGCCGGCCCCAGGATCACGTCGTAGCGGGAAAATGCCTGGTCAAAATCCTCTTTAATCACCGCCTTGGCTCTCAGTGCCTTCAGGTAGTAAGCGTCGTAATATCCTGATGAGAGCACGAAGGAGCCAAGCATGATTCTCCGCTTCACCTCCGGCCCAAAGCCCTGGGAGCGGCTTCTCTTGTACATCTCGTGGAGTCCCTCATACTCTGGTGCGCGGTAGCCGTATTTCACACCGTCAAACCGGGACAGGTTGGAGCTGGCTTCCGCCGAGGCGATGATGTAGTACGTGGGAATCGCGTAGCGGGTGTTCTTTAAGGAAAATTGCTCCACCCTGGCTCCTGCGGCCTCCAGAAGCTCCGCAGCCCTCTCTACGGTCCTGCGAACGTCCGGTTCTACGCCTTCCCCCACATACTCTCTGGGGATCCCCACCCGGAACCCTCTGACATCCCCTGTCAGGTTCTCAGAAAAATGGAGATCCTGGCGCTTCATGGATGTGCTGTCCATGGGATCCCAGGAGGCCACCGCCTCCAGAGCCAGGGCGCAGTCCTTTACATTTTTAGCAACAGGGCCGATCTGGTCCAGAGATGAGCCGTAGGCGATGAGGCCGTTTCGAGATACCGTCCCGTAGGTGGGCTTCATCCCCGTGACGCCGCACCAGGAACTGGGCTGGCGGATGGAGCCTCCGGTGTCAGACCCCAGGGCGAAAAATGCCTCCCCCGCCGCCACCGCGGCGCAGGAGCCGCCGGAAGAGCCTCCGGGCACCCGTTCCCGGTCCCAGGGGTTCCTGGTGATCCCGAATGCCGAGGTCTCCGTGGTGCTTCCCATGGCAAATTCGTCCATATTGGTCTTGCCGATGATGACGGCGCCCGCCTGCTCCAGGCGCCTGACGGCCTCCGCCGGGTAGGGAGGAACAAAGCCTTCCAGCATCCTGGAGCTGCAGGTAGTGGGAATTCCCGCCGTGCAGATATTGTCCTTCACCGCCGCCGGAACCCCCGCCAGGGGCCCGCTGTACCGCCCGTCCCGGATTCCCTTCTCCACCTCTTCTGCCCGTCTGTACGCGTACTCTTCCGTCACGGTGACAAAGGAGTGGATCTCCGGTTCCATCTTCCTGATCTGATCCAGGGAAGCTCTGACCGCTTCCAGGACGCTGATCTCTTTTCTTCGAATCTTTTCCGACAGCTCTGCTGCCGTCAGCTGAATCAATTCCATATGGTGTTCCCCTTTCTGCTCCCCGCTTCCCTACTCGATGGTCTTCGGGACCTGGTACTGGCCCTCCTTCTGCCTGGGGGCATTTTTCAGCATGGCCTCCCTGTCGTCCCCGTTTACCGCCTCGTCTTCCCGGAATACATTCTCAATGGGGAAAAGGTGAGGCAGCGGCTCCGTCCGGCTGGTGTCCAGCTCATTGAGCTGATCGATATAATCCAGCATCTTCTGCATGTCCTCCATAGCCTGCTGCTTTTCTGTCTCTGTCAGTTCCAGTTTTGCCAGGATTGCTACCTGGTCGATGATCTCATTGTCGATCTGCTGCGCCATATCTCTGCTCTCCTTTCGTCCATCCTACGGTGTAAGCCTGCTTAAATCTCTGGGGAACAGACATGCCTCCCGGACATTGTCTTTCCCTGCCAGCTTTGCGGTGAAGCGCTCCAGGCCGATTCCCAGGCCGCCGTGGGGAGGCATCCCGCAGCGGAAGGTTTCCAGATACTCCTCCATGCCCTCTTCGCTCATCCCCCTAGCCTTCAGCTTTTCCATGAGCATCCTGTAATCATGGATTCTCTGGCCTCCTGTGGTAATCTCCATCCCGTCCATCAGCAAATCAAAACTCAGGGTGTATCTGGGGTCCT
Source organism: uncultured Lachnospiraceae bacterium (assembly GCA_904395885.1). Lineage (GTDB taxonomy): Bacteria > Bacillota > Clostridia > Lachnospirales > Lachnospiraceae > UMGS1370. The sequence goes on along the minus strand of CAJFOF010000003.1, from coordinate 31,340 downwards.
CCGGATCGTCCATGGCATAAAACGGCCGCTTTTTGGAGGGATAGTGGGTGACAAAAACAAAATCTGCTCCATAGGTTTCTTTGAAATACTGTCCGATCAGCTGCTCTTCCTCCGGCTCCAGGTCGTAGGGGGAGCGGATGGGGCGGCCGTAAGCCTCGGAGACCAGCTTTTTGGCCTCATCAAACCGGACTGCCGGAATCTTTCCGGCGTCAGGAAGCTGAATCTCCAGAATCCTGCATTCTTCCTGATACTCATCCTCAAGGAGCTTTAACACATACTGGATCATGGCTGTCTCCATCTCCATGATCTCCTCAAACCCATCGATATAGCCCATCTCGAAATCCATGCTGGTGTATTCATTGAGATGGCGCTTGGTGTTGTGCTTTTCCGCCCGGAACACCGGTCCCACTTCGTAGACCCGGTCAAACACGCCTACCATCATCTGCTTGTAAAACTGAGGGCTCTGGGCCAGCACTGCCGGATGGTGAAAGTAATCCAGGCGGAAGAGGTTGGAGCCGCCCTCGGCCCCTTTGGCCCCGATCTTTGGGCTGTGGATCTCCGTAAATCCCTGGCTGCAGAGAAAATCCCGAAATCCCCTTACGATCCCTTCCTGAATCTTAAAGACCGCCCGCTCTCTGATGTTTCTCAGGGAGATGGGCCTGCGGTCCAGCCTGGCTTCCAGGGAAGCGCCCATCTTCCATTTGCTCACCGGGAGGGGAAGAGGTCCCTCCGGGGCAGAGAGGACATCTGCGGTTTTCATGTGCAGCTCTATGTGGCGGGGCGCCCTCTCCTCCGCTTCCAGGGTGCCTGTGACCCGGATGAAAGCCCCTTCTCTCAGAAGCTCCAGGGGAAATTCCACCTCATCCTCCAGCCATACCAGCTGCAGCAGCCCGAAACGGCTTCTGAGACCGATAAAGGCCACTTTTCCCATGTCCCGGATGCTGTGGACGGCCCCCTCTGCAGTGACGGTCTTTCCCAGATACTCAGGGCTGGTCAGTTCTCTCAATGTCAGTACGTCTTTCTTTTCTGGTCCTGTGATAAATTCCATAATCTCCTTGCCTCCTGTTCTGCGTTCCGGGACTTTGCCGGAAAAGAAAAACCCCGCCCCGGAACATTCGCTTTAACGGATCTTCCGGGACGGGAATCTATCCCGCGGTGCCACCCGCATTGCAGGAAACCTCCTGCCTCTTCTTTCCGATGTTTAACGCCCATCCTGCGGGCTGCCCTCAGGAAAAGGATCTGCCTTTTCTTCGAACAGCCGGCTCCGGAGTGTTGCCGTCTCCTCTTTCCCTGCTGGCGTTCTCAGTCTTATCGCCATTTCCTGTCAGGTTCCAAGGGCGGGTCTCCTTCTCTGCCGTTTGGTAATTTATATTACATATTTTTGATTTTGTCAATTGCTTTCTGAGTATTTTCTTTTGATCCGAAAGCTGTCAGACGAAAATACCCTTCTCCGCTGGGGCCGAAACCGGAACCGGGGGTTCCAACGACGCCGGCCTCTTTTAACAGCCTGTCAAAGAAGTCCCAGGAGCCGGTCCCTCCCGGGGTCTTCATCCACACGTATGGGGAATCTACGCCGCCGTACACCTCATACCCGGCGGCCTTCAGGCCATGATAGATCTCAGCGGCGTTTGCCATGTAATAGGCGATCTGCTCCCGGATCTGCTGTTTTCCCTCCTCCGTGTAGACTGCCATTCCGGCTCTCTGAATGATGTAAGGAACTCCATTGTACTTGCTCCCCTGACGCCTGAGCCACAGATCCTTTATGGCGATCCCGTCTCTCTTCAGCTCTTTGGGGATGACCATAAAGCCCAGACGGACGCCCGTAAATCCCGCCTTTTTGGAGAAGCTCCTGATCTCAATGGCGCAGGTCTTGGCTCCCTGGCACTGATAGATAGAGTGGGGAATCTCAGGTCTGGAGATATACGCCTCATAGGCTGCATCGTAGAGGATCACTGCCCCCGTCCGGTTTGCGTAATCCACCCATCTCTGGAGAGCTTCCAGGGAGATGGCCTCCCCGGTGGGATTGTTTGGAAAACAGAGATAGATCAGATCCGGCTGCTCTTCTGGCAGCTCGGGGACAAACCCGTTCTCCCTGGTGCAGGGCATATAGATCACCCCGTCGAACATTCCGGCGTCCTCCCGGTACATTCCTGTCCTCCCCGCCATGACATTGGAGTCCAGGTAGACCGGATAAACCGGGTCGCAGATGGCGATCCTGGCGTCAGGAGCAAACAGCTCCTGAATGTTGGCGCAGTCCCCCTTTGCGCCGTCGGACACGAAAATCTCATCCGCCGATATCCCGCATCCCAGAGGGCCGTAGTCCTCCCTGGCGATCATCTCCCTGAGAAAATCGTAGCCCTCATAGGGGGCGTAGCCTTTAAAGGTCTCCTGCCGTCCCATCTCCTCAGAAGCCTCTTTCAGAGCCTCCACCACAGCCGGGGCCAGGGGAAGGGTCACATCCCCGATGCCCAGACGGATGATCTCTTTATCCGGGTGCTGTTTCTGTTCTTCATCTACCCTTCTGGCAATCTCGGCAAAAAGATAGTTTCCCGGTAGTTTTAAAAAATTCTTGTTGATTGACACTGCCATGGCCGTCTTATTCTCCTTCTATCAGACACAGCACCATCCTGGCGGTCTCCACCATGGATCGCCCTGCGTCCATACTGATTTTCTGCAAATAGTAATGGGCATCCGGCTCGCTGATGTGGTTTCGCTCCATCAGGAGTTCCTTCGCCTTATCGATCACTGCACGGTCTGAAGCAGACCGCTTCGATTTTGCCCCTGTTCTGCGGCTCTGCCCGCCTCCGCCCCAGAGGATCTGAACGGTGTTGATCAGATCGTAAACCTTCAGCGGCACCTCCACTGAGACGATGGATGCCTCACACTGGCTGATAGCCCTTGAGGATCCGATCAACAGCATTTTAAAATTTTCAGGAAGATATTCGTTAAGTTCCGTGTAATACATGTCAGCCAGACGGTATCCGCAGATGACGATCCCTCCGGTATAGCGGCTAAGATGCCCCAGGGCCTGGGCCCCTGTGGAGCAGGCCGTTGTCTCTTCATAGCCGTTCCGATTTAAAACGGACTGGATCTTCTTTGCATCTTCCAATTTTGAAAACACAATAATGATACCGTTCATATCTCATCTTCCCCTGTCCCATCAAATCCGGTGCAGATATTCCTCCACCTCCCAGGGAGTCACCAGTTTTTCATAGGTGTCCCATTCCTGCATCTTCTGCTTCAGATATTTTTCCGTAAGCGGTTCGCCCAGGATCTTAACGGCAAACGGATCTTTGGCAAAGGCTTCGATCGCCTGGCCTAAATTTGCCGGCAGGCGGCCTTCTGTCTTGGGAGAATCCTGTTCCCGGTATGTCCGTCCTTCTTCCATCCCTTCCAGGCCGGCTGAAAGCAGCAGGGCAAAGATCAGATAGGGATTGGCCGCGCAGTCAGGACTGCACAGTTCTACTTTCCTGACGCCTCCGTAGCCTACCCAGGTGCGTATCACGGATTCTGAATCCTTCGGCGGCCAGGAGAGCTTTGCTCCCGCTCCCCAACCCGGTGACAGGCGTTTGTAGGAATTGACAATGGGATTGGTAAACACTGCCATCCCCGCAGAATGCTTCAGAATCCCATTGATAAAAGCCATCCCGTCCCTGCTCAGCTTGTCTGGAGCATCTTTCTCCACGAAGATGTTCTCCCCGTCTTTCATCAGCTTCATCTGAATATGCATCCCGGAACCGTCGCAGCCGTTTTTGGGCTTCGGCATAAAGGTGGCGTGAAGGCCGTGGCGCTTGGCGATGGACCGGACCGTCATTTTCAGGGTCATGATCTGATCGGCGGCCTGGCTTGCCGGCAGGTAGCCGCAGTCAATCTCCTGCTGTCCGGCAGACCGCTCATGGTGGGAGGACTCTACCGGAAAGCCCATCTCTTCCAGAGCCAGGACAATATCTCTTCTTACATTTTCTGCCAGATCCACCGGGCTTAGATCCAGATAACCGGCCTTCTCATGGGTCAGCGTGGTGGCGACGCCGTTATCATCTGTGTGGAAAAGAAAGAATTCGCATTCCGGCTTTACATAAAAAGTATACCCTTTTTCAGCGGCCTCATCAGAAACTTTTTTCAGCAGATAGCGAACGCTTTCCCTGCAGGGCGTCCGGTCTGCCATGTAAAGATCGCAGAGAAGTCTGGCCACTCTCCCGGTTTGAGGCCTCCAGGGGAGAATTGCGAAGCTGGAGAGGTCCGGGATCAGATACAGCCTCTCCTCTTCGCCCATCCCATCTTTCTGGAAGGAACTGCCTTCAATAGGGAAAGGCCTCTCAAAAATCCTGGGGATCTGATCTGAAGTGACCGCAATGTTTTTCAGCGTCCCGAACGTATCTGTAAACTGCAGCCTGACAAATTCCACATCTTCATCGCGAATCACATCTAAAACTGATTGTAAGGTATGGCTCTTCATTGTGAAATCTTCCTTTCTTTGGCCGAACAGAGAGTTCCTCTTGCAGAGGATTTCGTATCGTAGGAAACGCAATTTCCTTCAATACAAAAAGGCGTACTCACCCGGTTTCCCGGATCAGGACGCCTTTGTCTTTTTCCATGGGCGTATTATAACAACCTCTTTTCAAATTGTCAATGACTTTTTATGATTTGACAAAACTGCTGAGAGCGCGAAGACCGGCCATGCAGCGTCACAGATTGGTATATCCCATCAGGGACTCATCAATGGCTCTTGCTGCCTCCCGGCCTTCCCGGATGGCCCAGACCACCAGAGACTGGCCTCGTCTCATATCACCGGCTGTAAAGACCCCAGGGACATTGGTTTCATAGCTTCCGTCTCGAAAAGCCGTATTCCCCCGGCCATTTAATTTGACGCCGAAGGCGTCGGCCACGTAGGACTCGCTTCCCAGAAATCCGGCGGCAATCAATACCAGATCTGCGTCCACCGTCTTCTCCGATCCCTCGATGGGAACCATGGCCACTCTTCCGGTCTTTGGATCCTTCTCCGCCCGCAGGGACTGAAGAACCGCCTTGGCGACCTCCCCCTTTTTGCCGGGTATGAACTCCTTGACTGTGGTCTGGTAGATCCTGGGATCTTTTCCGAAGACCGCGATGGCCTCCTCCTGGCCGTAGTCCGTTTTCAGCACCCTGGGCCACTCCGGCCAGGGGTTAGAGGGATCCCGCTCTTGGGAGGGTTTTGGCATCATCTCCAACTGGATGACGTTGCGGCATCCCAGGCGGATGGAGGTGCCCACACAGTCATTGCCCGTGTCTCCGCCGCCGATGACCAGGACGCGTTTCCCCTTCACCGCCGGAAATGCCTGATCCTTCAGGTCAGAATCCAGAAGGCTCCTGGTCACTGCTGAGAGGAAATCCACTGCAAAGTAAATACCGCTGGCTTCCCTGCCCGGAACCTTTATGTCCCTGGGGTTGGAGGCGCCGCAGGCCAGCAGAACCCTGTCGTACTCCTTTTTCAGCTTGTCTGCCGGAATCTCTCTGCCCACATCGGCGTTGACAGAAAAAGTCACTCCCTCTTCCTCCATAATGCGGATCCGGCGGTCGATCACTCCCTTCTCCAGCTTCATGTTGGGGATACCGTAGCGCAGAAGGCCTCCTGCCCTGTCATGGCGCTCAAAAACCGTTACCTGGTGGCCCCTCTGGTTCAGCAGCTTGGCCGCCGCCAAAGCCGCAGGGCCGCTTCCCACAATGGCCACAGTCTTCCCTGTGCGGTTTTTCGGGGGCATGGGCCTGACCCAGCCTTCCTGAAATGCCTTTTCTGTCACAGCGTATTCGTTGGATTTCGTCGCCACCGGTCCATTGTGGACGCCGCAGGTGCAGGCGGCCTCGCACAGGGCCGGACATACCCGGGAGGTAAATTCCGGAAAGCAGTTGGTCTTTTCCAACCGTCTCCAGGCCGCCTCCCACTGGCCCATATCGATGAGATCGTTCATCTCTGGCACCAGGTTCCGCAGCGGGCACCCGGAAGCCATTCCTTCCATCATCACGCCTGCCTGACAGAACGGAACCCCGCAGGCCATACAGCGGGATGCCTGAACCCGCTGCTCCTCCTGGCTCAACGGGTGGTGAAATTCCTTAAAATGGCGGATTCTGTCAAGAGGGGCCTCTGATGCCTTGTCTTTTCTTTCAAATTCCAAAAATCCTGTTGGTCTTCCCATGGCTTCCTCCTATCTCCTGCTTTTGGTACTCTCATAAAATGCCTCGATCTGAGCCTGTTCCTCGTCCATGCCCTGCTCCCGGTATTTGGCGCACAACTGCAGGATCCTGCGGTAGTCGTGGGGGACGATCCTCTTGAATTTCGGCAGATACTCGTCAAAGTGATCCAAGATCCTCTGCCCTTTTTCAGAACCGGTGGCAGCCACATGAGCCTCAATGAGAGATCTCAGCTCCTGCTCCTCATAGGAGTTCTCCACCTTCTCCATGGCCACCATGGACTTATTCAGGTATTTATAAAAATCATTGTCCTCGTCCAGCACGTAGGCGATGCCGCCGCTCATGCCGGCAGCAAAGTTTTTCCCTACTTTTCCCAGGATAGCTACCATGCCCCCTGTCATGTACTCACAGCCATGGTCTCCGATTCCTTCTACTACTGCCTTTGCCCCGGAATTGCGTACTGCAAATCTCTCTCCGGCAATGCCATTGATGTAGGCTTCCCCGCTGGTTGCCCCGTACAGAGCCACATTTCCTGCCACGATATTCTCATCTGCCCGGTACCCGGCATCCTTTGGCGGATACACCGCCAGCTTTCCTCCGGAAAGGCCTTTTCCCATATAGTCGTTGCAGTCTCCGCAGAGAGTCAGGGTCAGGCCTCTGGGGATGAACGCCCCAAAGCTCTGGCCTCCGGCCCCTGTGCAATGGACCACAAAGGTATCGTCCGGGAATCCGGTCTTGCTGCGGCGGGTGATCTCAGACCCGAAGAGGGTTCCGAAGGTCCGGTCCGTGTTGGTGATGTGGAGAGAAATCTCCTTGCGCTCTCCCTTCTTTAAAGCCTTATCAAATTCCCTGAACAGGACTCTCTTGTCCAGAGTCTTTTCCAGCTTAAAATCATAGGCAAGCTGAGGACAGAAGGTCTCCTTCTCCCCGGTTTTCTGGTAAGGATTTTCCAAAATCCCCCTGAGGTCCATCCGAGACGCCCGGCTTCCGGCTGCCGTCTCTTTCACCCGGATCAGATCGGTTCGGCCCACCAGCGCTTCCACTGTGGCCACTCCCAGCTTTGCCATGTACTCCCGCATTTCTCTGGCGATAAAATACATAAAATTCTCCACGTACTCGGCTTTCCCCATGAAGCGCTTCCGCAGCTCCGGGTTCTGGGTTGCCACGCCCATGGGACAGGTGTCCAGATTGCAGACTCTCATCATCACGCACCCCAGGGTAATGAGGGGGGCAGTGGCAAAGCCGTATTCCTCAGCCCCCAGCAGGGCGGCAATGATAACGTCCCGGCCTGTCATCAGCTTTCCGTCTGTCTCCAGCACCACCTGATTTCTCAGACCGTTTTTCATCAGAGTCTGATGGGTTTCCGCCACGCCCAGCTCCCATGGAAGTCCTGCATGGTGGATGGAGCTGACCGGCGCCGCCCCGGTACCCCCGTCATAGCCCGATACCAGGATGACCTGGGCTCCCGCCTTAGCCACTCCGGCCGCTACGGTGCCGACTCCCGCCTCGCTGACCAGCTTGACGGAAATCCTGGCCGACTCATTGGCATTTTTCAGGTCATAGATCAGCTGCGCCAGATCCTCGATGGAATAAATATCGTGGTGAGGCGGCGGGGAAATCAGGCTGACCCCAGGTGTGGAATGGCGGGTCTTGGCGATCCAGGGGTATACCTTTCCCGCAGGAAGGTGGCCGCCCTCTCCGGGCTTTGCCCCCTGGGCCATCTTGATCTGGATCTCCTTTGCGCTTACCAAATAACGGCTGGTGACACCAAACCGACCGGAGGCCACCTGTTTGATGGCCGACGAGCGGTCCTGGTCCGTCCCCATAGAATCCAGGCGCTCCTCACTCTCCCCACCTTCCCCGGTGTTGGACTTTCCGTGGATGTGGTTCATAGCAAGGGCCAAAGCCTCGTGGGCCTCCTGGGAGATAGAACCGTAGGACATGGCGCCGGTTTTAAAACGGATCATAATGGACTCTTCACTCTCCACCTGCTCCAGGGGAATCCCTTTCTTTGGATAGGCAAATTCCAGCAGGCTCCTGACATTTCCGCAGTTCTCCTGGTCTGCCATCTCTGTATATTTTTTAAACAGGCTGTAATCCTTCTGCCAGGTGGATTTCTGGAGCAGATGGATGGTGTTGGGGTTATAGCGGTGTTCCTCCCCGTCGCTTCTGGCCTTGTGAAATCCTTCGCTGTCCAGGGTCAGATCCGTGGACAGGCCAAGAGGGTCAAAAGCTCTGGAGTGGAGATCATCTGCCGCCTGTGCAATGTCCTCCAGAGTGATTCCACCTATCCTGCTGATGGTTCCTGTAAAGTACTGATCCACCACTTCCTCAGAGATGCCGATGGCCTCAAAGATCTGAGAGCCCTGGTAGGACTGTACCGTGGAGATACCCATCTTAGAAGCAATTTTTACGATACCGCTGAGAACGGCTTTATTGTAGTCCTCCACTGCCGCATAGTACTCCTTATCCAGCATTCCGTCGTCCACCAGTTTGCGGATGGTCTCCTGAGCCAGATAAGGATTGACGCCGCAGGCTCCGTAACCCAAAAGTGTCGCAAAATCGTGAACCGTTCTGGCCTCCCCGGTCTCCAGGATGATTGCAAGGGAGGTCCTCCTTCTGGTCCTGACCAGGTACTGATGAACCGCAGAGACAGCCAGAAGAGAGGGGATCGCCACATGATTCTCGTCTACCCCCCGATCAGACAGGATCAGGATGTTGCACCCGTCCCGGTACGCCTTGTCCACCTCGACGAAGAGGTTCTCGATAGCCCTCTTCAGCCTGGTGCTTTTGTAATACAGAATCGGCACCGTTTCCGGGTGAAAGCCTGGCTTGTTCATATATTTGATCTTTAAAAGATCCGTGCTGGTGAGAATCGGGTTATTGATCTTCAGTACCTGACAGTTTTCCGGCTTTTCCTCCAGAAGATTTCCATCTCGGCCCGCATATACGGTGGTACTGGTAACCACTTCTTCGCGAATGGCGTCGATAGGCGGGTTGGTGACCTGGGCGAACATCTGGCAGAAATAGTGAGACAGAGGGTGATACTGATCTGACAGAGCCGCCAGAGGGGTATCGGCCCCCATGGCCCCTGTGGCCTCTGAACCGTTGAGGGCCATATTGTAGATCACATCCCTGGTGTCCTCGTAGGTGTAACCAAAGGCCTTCTGAAGCCGTGCAAGGCCCTCGTCGCTGTAGCGCTCTACGCTCTTGTTGGGAATGGACAGATCCTTCAGCTTTACCAGACCGCTGTCCAGCCACTCTCCATAGGGTTTGCGGGTGCTGTAATAGCGCTTCAGCTCTTCATCTCGGTACAGTTTTCCCTGACGGGTATCCACCAAAAGCATCTTCCCAGGATGGAGCCGTTCTTTCAGCACGATCTTTTCCTCCGGCACATCCAGAACTCCGACTTCAGAGGACAGGATCAGCATCCCGTCGCTGGTAATGTAATATCTGGAGGGGCGCAGACCGTTTCGGTCCAGCACTGCCCCCATCACATCGCCGTCGGAAAAGAGGATGGACGCCGGGCCGTCCCAGGGCTCCATCATGGTAGCGTAATACTGATAAAAATCCCTCTCCTCCTGGGGCATTGCCTTATTGTTGTCCCAGGGTTCCGGGATGGCGATCATCACAGCAAGGGGCAGTTCCATGCCATTCATCATCAGAAATTCCAGGGTATTGTCCAGCATGGCAGAGTCGGAACCGCCGCTGTGAATCACCGGAAGAACTCTGTGGAGGTCCTCGCCCAGGCAGGAGGATTCCATGGTCTCCTCCCTGGCCAGCATCTTATCCGCATTGCCCTTGATGGTATTGATCTCCCCATTGTGGACAATGAGGCGGTTGGGATGGGCCCGCTCCCAGCTTGGGTTTGTGTTGGTGCTGAATCGAGAATGAACGATGGCAATGGCCGATTCATAATCCGGATCCATGAGATCCGCAAAGAAAGTTCTAAGCTGCCCTACCAGAAACATTCCCTTATAGACTACCGTGCGGCTGGACAGAGAAACCACGTAGGTATTGTCGTTGCTCTGCTCAAAGATACGCCTGGCGATGTAGAGCTTTCTGTCAAATTCCAGTCCGGAGGCCACGCCCTCCGGCTTTTTGATGAATGCCTGCATGATATAGGGCATACATTCCCGTGCCTTATGGCCCAGAACTTCGGGGCACACTGGAACTTTCCGCCAGCCCAGCAGCTCCATACCCTCTTTCTCCACGATGATCTCAAACATTTTCCGGGCCTGGCCTCTCTTCAGCTCCCCCTGTGGGAAGAAAAACATGCCGATGCCGTATTCCCTCTCTCCGCCCAGGCTGACACCTGCCTCTTTACATACTTTGGAGAAAAATTTATGGGAAATCTGAAGGAGAATGCCGACGCCGTCCCCGGTCTTTCCCTCCGCGTCTTTTCCGGCTCTGTGCTCCAGATGCTCTACAATATGAAGGGCCTGATCCACAGTGTCGTGGCTCTTTATACCCTTCATCTGGACGACGGCGCCGATACCGCAGTTGTCGTGCTCAAATTCCGGCCGGTACAGCCCGCGGCCCTTTTCCTGTTCTCCGGAAAGCTGGTTCTGAGTTTTCATTTTCATATGGCATCTCCTTTCTGGCTGTTTCTGTATTCTTCTGCCGCCCGGACAAATCCGGCAAAAAGCGGATGGGGCCGGTTGGGTCTGGACTTAAATTCCGGGTGGGCCTGGGTGGCGATAAAGAACGGATGATCCTTCAATTCTGCCATTTCCACAATCCGGCCGTCCGGCGACAGGCCGGACAGCACCATCCCGTGCTCCTTCAAAACGTTCCTGTAATCGTTATTCACCTCATAGCGATGTCTGTGGCGCTCAAAAATCTCTTCTGTTCCATAGAGTTCACGGGCTTTGCTCCCCTCTGCCAGGACGCAGGGATAAGCTCCCAGCCTGAGAGTTCCGCCGATATCCTCCAGCCCGTTCTGCTCCGGCATCAGGGCAATCACCGGATGAAGGGTGTCCGGCGCCAGCTCAATGCTATGGGCATCTGTATATCCTACCACATTCCGGGCAAATTCTACGATTGCAAGCTGCATTCCCAGACAGAGCCCCAGGTAGGGAACTTTGTGAACTCTTGCATACTCAATGGCAGCAATCTTTCCCTCTGTTCCCCTGGTTCCAAAGCCTCCGGGCACCAGGATTCCGTCTGTGCCCTTCAGGATCTCCCCGGCGTTTTCTCTGGTCACGGTCTCTGAATCCACCCATTTCATCCGGACGGCGCAGCGGTTTGCGATCCCTCCGTGTTTTAAAGCCTCCACCACACTGAGATAGGCGTCATGGAGCTGGATGTATTTTCCAACCAGGGCAATGGTCACTTCTGATTTTGGCGTTCTAAGGGCTGTCACCATCTCTTCCCAGTCCCGCAGATCCGGCTGGCGCTGAGGCAGTTTCAGACATTCCAGGACGACCTGAGCCAGATGTTCCTTCTCCATGGCCAGAGGAGCCTCATACAGGTACTCCACATCCAGATTCTGGAGGACATGGCTGCTGGGGACATTGCAGAAGAGGGCGATCTTATCCTTGATCTCCTGAGTCAACGGCTTTTCTGAACGGCATACCAGCACATCGGGCCAGATTCCCATTCCCTGCAGCTCTTTTACGCTGGCCTGGGTCGGTTTCGTCTTCATCTCACCGGAGGCTTTCAGATAGGGGATCAGTGTCACATGGAGCAAGATGGCATTTTCGTGTCCTACATCGTGCTGGAACTGGCGGATGGCTTCCAAAAATGGCTGGCTCTCGATGTCGCCTACCGTTCCTCCCACCTCAATAATAGCGATTCGTGCTTCCTCCGGTGTCTTTCCCCGATAAAAACGGCTCTTGATTTCATTGGTAATATGAGGGATCACCTGGACAGTGCCGCCGTTGTAATCCCCGTGGCGCTCCTTCTGTAGGACGCTCCAGTATACCTTTCCGGTAGTGACATTAGAATTCCGATCCAGGCTCTCGTCGATAAACCGCTCATAATGGCCCAGATCCAGGTCGGTCTCCGTTCCGTCGTCCGTCACAAAGACCTCCCCGTGCTGGATCGGATTCATGGTTCCCGGATCCACGTTGATATAAGGGTCAAACTTCTGCATGGTAACGCTGTAGCCTCTCGCCTTCAAAAGCCTTCCCAGGGATGCTGCGGTAATTCCTTTGCCAAGCCCGGATACCACGCCCCCGGTCACAAATACGTATTTCACTGCCATAACTTTTCCCTCCAATTGATTTTCTTTTCCGCCGCCGCAGGTCGTAAACCCGAATTGCCAATGCTTTCGATGATCGCGCTCGTGACATGTTTATTTCATAGAGAAGGCAGCTTCCTAATGAAATAAAAAAAGCGCCAGTATGCTCTTTGAAAAGCATCTGACGCCATTGTCCGGATAATGTTTCATATTCAAAATTCAAGTCTAAACTATACTACGTTTTTTTTCATTTGTAAAGTGGAAATTTTCTGCAAAAAACTCTTGACAAGAAAAAAGTTTGGTGTATAATACTGGCCATAAGCAAGGTCGCTTGGAACGTAGAGTTCCTGCCGCCTTGCTTTTTTTGTTTCACAGGGAAGCTCTCCCTGTTGTAATTTCTAGCTTTCCTGCTGAAACAGATAACCCTCCTGGGAGACTCTCTCGGGTCTCCCCGTCATCAAGATCAGTAACAGAAAGGAGTTTCCCTTATGAGCAAAAACATCCCTGAACTTTACGGAAGCCTAGTCTTTAATGACAAGATCATGCGTAACAAGCTGCCTAAGGACGTCTACAAAGCCCTTCAGAAGACCATTCAAACTGGTACCCACCTGGAACTTGATGTGGCTAACGCCGTGGCTGTAGCCATGAAGGAATGGGCTGTGGAAAATGGCGCTACTCATTTTACCCATTGGTTCCAGCCCATGACCGGCATTACTGCAGAAAAACATGATAGTTTTATCACCCCAACCGGAGGTGGTGAAATCATCATGGATTTTTCCGGAAAAGAGCTGGTTAAGGGCGAGCCAGATGCTTCCAGCTTCCCTTCCGGCGGCCTGCGGGCTACCTTTGAGGCCAGAGGTTATACGGCCTGGGATCCCACCTCTTACGCGTTTATTAAAGATGGAACCCTTTATATTCCTACCGCTTTCTGCTCTTACACTGGGGAAGCTCTGGATAAAAAGACTCCGCTCCTTCGTTCGATGGAAGCCCTCAATAAAGAAGCCACGCGGCTGCTACATATTTTGGGCCACAACGAAGTACAGAGTGTCAATACGACAGTAGGACCGGAGCAGGAATACTTTTTAATCGACAAAGCTCTGTACCGTGCAAGAAAAGACCTGGTATTTTGCGGCAGAACTCTGATCGGCGCCGCACCGCCAAAAGGACAGGAAATGGAAGATCATTACTTTGGTGTTCTCAGGCCTAGAGTGTCTGCTTACATGCATGAGTTGGACGAAGAACTGTGGAAACTGGGCGTTCCCGCCAAGACCAAGCACAACGAGGTAGCTCCCGCTCAGCATGAGCTGGCTCCTGTCTATGATACCACCAACGTGGCCGTTGACCACAATCAGCTTACCATGGAGATGATGAAAAAGGTGGCCGATAAGCATGACCTGGCCTGCCTGATCCACGAAAAACCTTTTGAAGGCATCAATGGAAGTGGCAAGCACAACAACTGGTCCATCAGTACTGATACCGGCCTGAATCTTTTAGATCCCGGCAAAAATCCGGGAGACAACCTGGTCTTTCTGGTATTTCTGACTGCTGTCATCAAAGCTGTGGATGAGTACGCCGACCTGATGCGTATTTCCGTCGCCAGCGCCGGAAATGACCACCGCCTGGGAGCTAATGAGGCACCGCCGGCGATTGTATCCATCTTCCTTGGAGACGAGATCAACCAGGTTGTTGAATCCCTGGAAAAAGATTCCGAATTTCACAATCATGCTCAGGTACAGATGGAAACCGGAGCCCATGTCCTTCCCCATTTTATGAAAGACAATACAGATCGAAATCGTACTTCACCATTTGCCTTTACTGGAAACAAATTTGAGTTTCGTATGCCTGGCTCTTCTCTCTCTGTGGCAGGCCCCAACATCGTTCTCAATACCACGGTTGCCGAGGAGGTTCGTCAGTTCGCCGATGCCCTGGAAGGTACGCCAGAGGCCGAGATGGAGCAGGCTGTCCGAAAGCTGTTAAAGGAAACGATCTCTGAGCACAAACGGATTATCTTCAACGGCAATGGCTACACCGACGAGTGGGTGAAAGAAGCAACGCGCCGCGGGCTGTACAATCTAAAGGCGCTTCCCGATGCCATGCCCTATTTCATCACACCCAAAAATGTAGAGCTGTTTACCAGGCATCATATTTTTACAGAGGGTGAGATCCATGCCCGGTATGATATTCTCCTGGAAAACTACAGCAAGGCGATCCATGTGGAATCCAAGACCATGGTAGAGATGCTTCAAAAAGATTTAATGCCTGCGCTTCTAGCCTTTACTGGAGATACCGCTAAGGCCGCGACTCAAAAGAAAGCCTTCGCGCCTTCCATATCTACAGCGTCAGAAGAAAAGCTGGTGGCGGAACTCTCCTCCCTGTATGATATTATTGCAGACGATGTTGAACAGCTGATATCGGACACTGCTCAGGCCGAACGTATTTCTGATCCCCTGGAGGCTGCAGCTTACTACTGCCATACAGTTCTGGAACAGATGAACACTCTGCGTGTATCGGCCGACAGAGCGGAATCTCTGATTCCAGATGCTTACCTACCTTATCCTACCTACGATGAGCTGCTTTTCTCTGTATAATACTGGCTAAAAGAAAGGGATTTTGACCCATGAATGACCCATTTTTTAATAATGCCCCCTCTGATGATAAACTCAGGGAAGAATGCGGCGTCTTTGGCATATACGACCTGGACGGCGGTGAGACCGCCGAAACCATCTGTTGCGGGCTTATAGCTCTCCAGCACAGAGGCCAGGAATCCTGCGGCATTGCAGTCTCCGATACTTCCGGCCCCCGCCGCAATACATGTTTTCACAAAGGCCTTGGATTGGTCTCTGAGGTCTTTAAATCGGAGACTCTGTCAAAACTCCGCGGAAACCTGGGGATCGGCCATGTCCGTTACGCCACTTCCGGTTCCACCACTGTAGAGAATGCACAGCCACTGGTTCTCAATTATGTAAAAGGGACTATCACTCTGGCTCACAACGGCAATCTGGTCAATGCCGCCGCACTCAGAAGGGAACTGGAATATACCGGCGCAATTTTTCACACTACGGTTGATTCGGAAGTAATTGCCTGCCAGATTGCCAGAGAACGGCTGACGGCTTCCACTGTAGAGGAAGCCGTCAGGCGGGCCGCCTCAAAGCTAAAGGGAGCCTACGCTCTGGTCATCACCAGTCCCAGAAAACTTATCGGTGTCCGAGACCCTTACGGTTTAAAGCCTCTGTGCCTGGGGCGGCGAAAAAATGCCTGGATCCTGGCTTCGGAAAACTGTGCGCTTTCTTCGGTGGGTGCCGAATTTGTCCGGGACATTCTTCCCGGTGAGATCGTCACTGTGACAAAAGACGGTGTGTCTTCTTCCTTTATTTCCTCCTTAGGGACAAAGGCTCACTGCGCTTTTGAATATATTTATTTTGCCCGGCTGGACAGTACCATAGACGGGGTAACTATTTGCGAGGCCAGAACCCGTGCAGGAACCTGTCTGGCGAAAGCCTGTCCTGCCGATGCAGACCTTGTGGCCGGAGTCCCGGAATCCGGGGTCCCGGCAGCCCAGGGTTATGCAAAAGCTCTGGGAATTCCCTTTGGAACAGTCTTTTATAAAAACAGCTATGTAGGCCGTACGTTTATTAAGCCCAGCCAGTCAGAGCGGGAAAACAGTGTCCGGTTAAAGTTGAGTGTACTGAAATCTGTTGTGGAAGGAAAACGTATCGTGTTGGTGGACGACTCTATCGTCCGTGGAACCACTATGGCCAACCTGATCTCAATGCTGAAGCAGGCGGGTGCAAGATCCGTCCACGTGCGAATCTCGTCCCCGCCTTTCCTGTATCCCTGCTATTTTGGAACCGATGTCCCTACTGAAGGCCAGCTAATCGCTTCCTCTCATTCCAGGGAAGAGATCTGCCGGATGATCGGTGCCGACTCGCTGGGCTATCTGCCCATTGAAAGCCTATCTGAAATGACAGGCGGCCTTCCTCTGTGCCTCGCCTGTTTTGACGGCCATTATCCCATGGGCGTTCCAAAAGAAAACATCCGAAACATTTTGGAATAAGCCGCCCTTAAAAACGCGCCGGAACCTTTTTAAACTTTTTCGGTCGGCCGGTTCAGCAGTCCGGCCAGCGAAGGCTGGATGTGGAGAAATTCCATAATTTCCCCCAGTTCCTTCTCATTGTGCTTCGGCTTGCCCTGGTAGACGGCCCGAATCAGAAGGTTTTTGGGAGTGTGTTCCATGTCAATAAATTCTAAAATCTGGGTACGGTAGCCTTTCTGTTCCAAAAGCTCTGCTCTCAGAGCGTCAGTATACAGGGCGGCCATCCTTTCTTTTATGATACCATACTGGAAGACCGGCTCCAGCAGCCGGTTTTCCATCTGTCTATTTAATTCATGCTGGCAGCAAGGGACAGAGAGAATCACTTTCGCTCCCCAGCGCACTGCCTTATCCAGTGCAAAATCCGTAGCTGTATCGCAGGCATGGAGGGTCACCACCATGTCCACCCGGCTCTCCCCCTCATATCCGGCAATATCGCCGCAGGCAAAATCCAGGCCGTCTTCATATCCATATTTGCGGCTCAGTCGGCTGCAGTGCTCGATCACATCCTGCTTTAAATCCAGACCAGTGATCCTGACCGGATACCCCATCTTCTCCTTCAGGTAATAATACATGGCAAAGGTCAGATAAGATTTTCCGCATCCAAAATCAATGATTCTGTTTTCCCTGTTTTTATCCAGCCGGGGCAGGACGTCCTCAATAAATTCCAGGAACCGGTTGATCTGTCGGAATTTATCGTACCGGGACCGCACTACCTTTCCCTCCGGCGTCATCACACCCAGGTCTACCAGAAAAGGCACCGGCGTTCCTTCCTCCAGAATATAGCGTTTCTTCCGATTGTGCGAAAGGCTTTCCAGCTTTGACCTGCTTTCAGAAGGTCTCCAGGCAACTTCAAGATCCTTGCCTGCCGCTCTGGTCAGATCGCCTTCACCGGAAGCAGTCTTCTGAACCTGATTCTTTACCTTCACAGTCATCTTTCCCTTTTTGCTGACCAGGGCATGAACCGTTCCCAGGGAGGACGTCAGTTCCATCTGCTTAAACCGCTCTCTCAGAGCCTCCTCGATATAGAGAACGGCCTGATCCCGATCCATATTTCTGTGAAAGGCCTGTTTATCTGTAAATTCCTCCGCCTGAAAATACAGGCTTCCCTTTATCGCCACCGGACGGATCTGCACTTTAATTACAGCTCCCTTTTGCCTGGGATTGCTGAGAACTGCACCTTTCAGATCCTCATTCAAAAATCGCTCTAAAGCAGCGGAAAGTTCTTCTCTCATCTCGTCTCCCCTCAATTTATCCGATACCCCTCTTCTTGCCGCTTCCCGGCAAGAAGCATTGATTTCGTCTTCCGATGCAGCCGAACAGACCGGGGCAAGTCTACAAATAAATTTGCGACTTGCCCCGGCCTGTCCAACTTCGCCGTCTGACTTTGGGCCTTAATTTTTGAAGCTGTGAACAGGGGCTGGTATTCTTCCTCCACGGGTTACAAAATCCGCACAGGAATAGGGATTCACCGGCATTACCGGAGCGTATCCCAGAAGGCCGCCAAACTCCACCGTGTCTCCCACCGTCTTTCCAATCACAGGAATAATCCTGACAGCAGTGGTCTTCTGATTAATCATGCCTATGGCTGCTTCGTCTGCAATGATTCCCGCAATGGTCGTATCGGGGGTATCGCCTGGAATTGCGATCATATCCAGCCCCACCGAGCATACGCAGGTCATTGCCTCCAGTTTCTCCAGAGTCAATGCCCCGACAGATACCGCGTCGATCATACCCTGGTCTTCACTGACCGGAATGAAAGCTCCTGACAGGCCGCCCACGTAGGAGGACGCCATGATGCCCCCCTTTTTGACCTGGTCGTTGAGCATAGCCAGAGCCGCCGTCGTTCCCGGAGCGCCCACCCGTTCAAGACCGATCTCCTCCAGAATCTCCGCCACACTATCGCCAATTGCAGGTGTGGGAGCCAGAGAAAGATCGATAATGCCAAAAGGCACGCCCAGCCTTCTGGACGCCTCCTGGGCTACCAACTGGCCCACTCTGGTGATCTTAAAGGCGATTTTCTTTATGGTCTCACAGAGGACCTCAAAATTTTCTCCCCGGGCCTGTTCCAGTGCAGTCTTTACAACGCCCGGACCGCTGACACCCACATTGATAATCGCATCCGCCTCTGTAACGCCGTGGAAAGCTCCTGCCATAAATGGGTTATCATCAGGAGCATTGCAGAATACCACCAGCTTGGCGCAGCCCAGAGAATCGTTCTCTTTGGTGGCCTCCGCTGTCTTTTTTACGATCTCACCCATGAGCCGGATGGCATCCATATCCATCCCCGTTTTTGTGGAACCCACATTCACCGAGCTGCAGACTCTCTCCGTCTCCGCCAGTGCCTGGGGAATCGAAAGCATCAGATTTCTGTCTGCCGTCGTCATTCCCTTATTCACCAGCGCGGAATAGCCGCCGATGAAATTGACCCCCACTTCCTTGGCCGCACGATCCAGCGTTCTGGCAATGGCGACAAAGTCCTCCGGGGTTCTGCAGGCCGCGGCGCCCACCAGCGCGATAGGAGTTACGGAAATTCTTTTGTTTACAATAGGAATGCCGTAATCCCGTGAAATCGCCTCGCCTGTGGCCACAAGATCCTTTGCCAGAGAAGTGATCTTACGGTAGATTTTATCTTTGACCACATCCAGGTTCCCATCTGCACAATCCAAAAGGCTGATGCCCATAGTAATTGTACGGACATCCAGGTTTTCCTGTTCGATCATCTTATTTGTCTCGTTTACTTCATAAATGTTTATCATGGAAAGCCCGCCTTTCTTTTAAATCCGGTGCATCTTGGTAAAAATTTCTTCTCTCTGGCACTTAACTGATACGCCGATCTCCTCGCCGATCTGATCCAAACCGGCTGCCACGGACTCAAAGGATGCGGTCGCCTTCTCCATATCTACGATCATCATCATGTTAAAGAATCCCTGCACAATGGTCTGAGAAATGTCCAGAATATTGACATGATTCTCTGCCAGATATGTACAGACCTTTCCGATGATTCCCACTGTGTCTTTTCCCACTACCGTAATGATTACCTTATTCATGCGCGTTCTCCTTTTCTTTCATTGCAGGCCGCTTTTACGGCCAAAATAGGCTAGACCGTAACGATCCGGGACATTCTCTCCCTTCCCGCTACACTGATTGAAAAATCCTCTGCCCTGTAAGGTGTGTCCCCCTCCGTGATTTCCAGACGAACGGTCTCGTAGGCCAGCTCTTCATAATTGTTTTCCTTGCTCAAATGGCCCAAAAAGATATGCTTTAACCCATCATGAAGGATCTGGCAGAGAAGTCTCCCTGCATTTTCGTTGGAAAGATGGCCGTGATCTCCTAAAATCCGTCTTTTCAGATAATATGGGTAAGGGCCTGTCTCCAGCATCCGCACATCATGGTTGGATTCCAGCAGGACTGCGTCCAGGTTCTGAAGATGATTGATGATATATTGATCAAAATGCCCCATGTCCGTCGCCACGGCAATGGATTTTCCGCCGCTCTTTACCCGATACGCCACCGGATCCGCCGCATCGTGATCCACCCGAAAAGGCTGAATCACCAGATCGCCGGCAGTAAATTCCACATCCGGCAGAACCGGCGTCAGAAGCTCTTTGTCAAACGTTCCCAGAGAAGCGTTGTTTTCAATTTCCTCTAACGTTCCAGCGGTCCCGTAAATGGGGATTCCAAATTTTCGTGCCAGCACGCCCAGTCCTTTAATATGATCGGAATGCTCATGAGTAATCAAAATTCCATCCAGCTCCGTCCCCTTGATCCCGATCTCATTGAGTCCCTGCTCAATCCGTTTTCCGCTGATTCCGGCGTCAATCAGCAGATGGCTGTTGTCGGAACCTACATAAATACAGTTTCCGCTGCTGCCGCTTGCAATACTTACAAATCTCATCCTGCCTGTTCCTTTACTTGTCCCTTTTTAAAAGCCGCCTGATCTGCTCCCTGGTATCTTCCAGCGAGCCGTTATTGTCGATCACCTGGCTGCACAGTTCCCGGAACTCTGCCTCAGACGCCTGACTTTTGATAATATTGAGAGACTTTTCTCTGGTATAGCCTCTGTCTCTCATAAGCCGCGCCACCCGTTCCTCTACTGATGTATAAACATACCACATTTCACTGAAATTGTCACGCTGTTCTTTTTCCATCAGAGCAGATTCCACCGCTACCAGCTCCTCCGGCGCATCACAGGCCTCCCGGAAGGCAGCCTCCCACACCATAGGATGGATAATGGAATTGACCGTCTCACGGGTTCTGTCGTCAGAAAAAATCCGGCCGGCCAGACGGTTCCGGTCAATCGAGCCGTCTTCCTTTAAAATGCTGTCCCCCAGGGCGTCCCTGATTTTCTGCCAGCCCTGCTCGCCTTTTTCCATCAAATCATGAGCCACCTGATCTGTCAGGATCACTCTGGCCCCAAAATCCTCCTTCAGTATCTGAAGCACCCGGCTCTTGCCAGCACCGACGCCGCCGGTAATTCCAATAACCTGCTTCATTCTTCTCCTCTTTTCTCCTTAAAGCCCGAATGAATCTTCCAAAAACCTGGTTTTCAGAATGAAAAGTGGCTTAAAAATCATGGCTCGTCAGAAGAACACTTTATGATTTTTAAACCACTCTGTGACGCTTACCGCCCCTCTGCTTTCACGAACTCCACATTCTCTCCTACATATTTCGTTGCAGGGCGCATGATCTTGCCGTCGTACAGTTTATTTTCAATATTATGGGCCAGCCACCCCACCAGCCTGCTGGTGACAAAGAGAGGCGTGTACAGCTCTCTCGGAATCCTCAGCATATCATAGGCAAAGCCGCTGTAATAGTCTACATTAGTTGGAATGTTGCGGCCCTTGTCCTCTTTGATGACTTCTTTTACACATTCCTCAAACAGCTTATAGAAAGTAAATTCTTTTGTCTTTCCTTGTTCCTTTGCCACGGTCTCGCAGACATCCCGCAAAAGCTCTGCCCGCGGATCGGAAATCGTATAGACCGCATGGCCGAATCCGTACACAAGGCCTGTGCAGTCATACAGCTCTTTTCCTGTAATCTTCCGTATAACAGCCTTTACAGCCTTTCTGTCTGTGGTGTACCCCACTTTGTCGATGACCTGGTCCATCATCTCCGAAACCTTGATGTTGGCTCCGCCGTGGCGCGGTCCCTTCAAAGAGCCGATGGATCCGCAGATAGTAGAATAAATATCTGTACCGGTTGAAGAAATCACCACATTTGTAAAGGTAGAGTTATTTCCACCGCCGTGGTCTGCATGAAGCATCAAAAGAACATCCAGCAGATTCGCTTCTTTTTCTGTAAATGTCCGATCCTCCCGGAGCATGTATAAGAAATTCTCCGCAATGGAATACTCTTTTCTAGGGTAATGGAGTACCAGACTCTGACGGTTAAAATAGTGCATCTTGCTGACATACTCGTAGCAGATGATAGAAGGCATCTTCGCTATGAGATTTACGCCTTTGATCAGCGTTTTGTACTCGTCAATGTCATCCGGCTCATCGTCATAATTGTATAAAGCAAGCACCGCCTGCTGAAGCTTGTTCATCAAATTTTTTGCCGGTGTGCGAAGAATGTTGGTCTCCAGAAATTCGTATGGAAGTTCGTACATTTCCTTCAGCACATCACAAAAATGAGCCAGCTCCTCTTTCTTTGGCAGATATCCGAAAAGCAGGAGAAAACAGATCTCTTCGTAGCCATGAGTAGGACGCTTGTTTGCAATCAGATCGCGGATGCTGTATCCCCGATAGAACAAATCTCCGGGGGCATCCTCTTTTTTCCCGTCCTTTTGGGTGTATCCGACTACATCAGACACCTTAGTCAGACCGATTCTTACGCCAGTCCCATCCTCATTTCTGAGTCCCTTTTTTACATTGTACTCAGCATAGAGCCGGTTGGGAATATCCGTGTAATTCTGGGATTTTCCAAAAAATTGTGCAAGATAATTGTTTTTCATATCTGTCATCCCCCTTTAGTCGCCTAGTATATTTCGTATTGTCTTTACCTTTCGGTAATTCCAAGTAGAAATCTTAATACCGCTCCTGCGGCTTGCCGCATGGACGATCTGCCCGTTTCCTATATACATGGCCACATGGTTGACCGTGCCGGAACTGTTAGCATAGAAGATCAGATCTCCCGGCCGCATCTCACTTGAGCTGACAGCTTTTCCCATCTGGGCCTGAGAGCCGGAGTAATGGGGCAGAGAAATACCAAAGTTCTTATATACCTGCATAGTAAAGCCAGAGCAGTCTACGCCATTGGTCAGGCTGGTTCCTCCCCATACATAGGGATTTCCCACAAACTGAAGTGCATAATTGACAATCTTGGAACGTCGGGAAGCCGACTCATTGGCCGCTTCTTCCAGAGGCGAGAACTTGATTGCTTCGTTTAAAGCGTACCGGACCTCTACATTGTTATCCCTGGTGGAAACATAGGCCCTGTCCACCTCTCCGCTCTCGCTGTCACCGGCATCCAGCTCAATCTCCACCCAGCCATCCAACTGGCTCAGAACGGGGTAACGCTCTTCTTTTGAGATCTGAGTCCATATCTTTGCATCTGTGGACGGCTCTGTACGGACATTTAGCATATCGGTGTTGACGATAGCCATCAGCGTAGCAGTTCCCATGGCAATGTCCTTGGCCTCCTGGCCAGTGGCAGTATATTGTGGATCAGCCGTTATATATCCGATGATATTTCCGGATTTGATCTGATACCAGCCTTCTGTCGAGCTGTCCAGAATCTCTCCTGCCGCTTTGCTGGTCATCTTGCCAATGATCTTACCGTCTGTAGAAGGTTCTTCTCTTACGTTTAGATATGTGTCTACTTTTGAAATTACCAGATTTGTATACTGATTGATTGCCATCGACTGGAGATCCAGCTTTCTCGCCTCATTCAGCCCGTACTCCACAGTAGCGTAATCGGCAGAAATATACCCTGATGGCGTCAGGATCCATCCGTCTGTCTCATCTTCCACCACATAGCGCTCATTCTGAATTGCATTTCCTACTACATTAGCCGGATCAATCACCGGTTCCTGGCGAATATTCACGCTGTCCCCGGTGATAATCGCCATCTTCTTAACCAGAGTCCTGGCTTTCTCCTTTGCCTCGTCTCCGGTGAGCACATAGTCTTTGTGGATATAGCCGGTGAATCCGCCGGAACTGATATGGTGCCAGTCCCCTTCTGTCTCCAGAATATCACAGGCACTGTCCCCGTCCAGCCTTCCGATCACTTTTCCATCCGATGCAGGCGTTTCCCGAATATTTAAATATCCGGACACCTGGACAATCCCCAGATTTTGATAGGATGCAAGGACACCATCAATGGCGGCTTCCAACTCCTGAGCCTCTATCTCCTCTTCTGAAAGGGTAGGGGCCTCCGTTTCTGTCTGCATGACTGTCTCTGTTTCCTCCCCATCTCTGGCCTGTCCCTCACCTGACAGCACCGGCCTCAGCCTTCTGGAGAGAAATACGCCTCCGCCGATCAGCAGAGCCAAGACCAGAATCACCGCCAATCCGATCAGCAGATAGGTGGGATCAAATCTGCGGTTTCGTTTTCTTCTCGCCTTATTTAGTCGGCTGATATAATCTTTATTGTCCAGCATAGATCATTCCTTCTTAACTTTATTCTCGCGCAGACAGCCGCCAAGATCCGGCAAATTTGACCCGGGCGACTGTCTGTGGGGGTAAATTCTCCCCGCATATTGACGCCAAACTCTCGATAAGTATACCACAGGCAATACAAAATGAAAATACTTTTTTCCAAGACAGGTTTTTACAGTTCACAGACGAGACAGGCTGCCTATCCCAAAATGGTACAGAAAACGCCTGCCCCGTTACGCAGGCAGACGTATAGTAAATTCTGTTCCCTCATCCAGTTTTGACTTTACATCGATCGTACCCTTATAGTAGGTAACAATATGTTTCACAATCGCAAGGCCCAGGCCGGTTCCCCCTGCCTTTTTGCTCCTGCCTTTTTCTACCCGGTAGAAGCGTTCAAATATCCGCGGCAGTGATTCCTCCGGTATTCCCATACCGTTATCTCTGACCTGGATGACCACAGATGAATTCTCCTTCTCATCCTTTACCAGAACCCAAACCTGACCGCCCTGGCGGTTATATTTCACCGCATTGGACACCAGATTGCTGATCAGCTCTCTCATCTGCTTCTCGTCAGCCCAGATCACCGCCGGATCACAGCGCTTGTGAACATAGATCTGGTTCTTTTCCGCAATAGGCCGGACAGAGTTCACCACTTCATCCACAATTCCTTTTAGATCTACGTTGGTATAGGAAAGCCTAGCCTCTCTGGATTCCAGTCTGGAGATCATCAAAATGTCATTGATCAGGCTGGTCATATTGGACGCTTCCATCCTGATCCTGTGGATAAAATCCTGACGCATAGCCTCATCCTTCACCAGGCCGCTCTCCAGAAGCTCTGCATATCCCTGAATAGATGTAATGGGGGTCTTTAGCTCGTGGGAAGCATTGCTGAAAAATTCCTCCCGTATTTTGCCCTGCTGCTCGATCTGTTTCAAGTACTCTCGCACCTTGCTGCTCATGGCTACTGTGGTGCTTCCAATAATGTTGATCTCCGGGTACTGGCACGGCTCAAAATGGAATAGTTCTCCATTTCCCTTCATCTTTTCCATTTCTCCGGCTATTTCCCGCAGTGGGCGGGTGACAGTAGAGACAAAGTGCTCGGTCGTTATAAAAGACGCCAGCAGAGCCACCGCAAAGCTGAGCCACGCGGCAGGCAGAAACATGGGAAGGTATTCGCTGATGCCAAGGTAAGGGGCTGCCAGGCGCAGAACCAGGCCGCTCTTTTCCGAATGGTAAGCCACGTAGATCATATCTCTTCCCAGGGTAGCCGACCGACGGGTGGCCTCTCCGATTCCATCCCTCAAGGCCTCCTGCACCTCTTCTCTCTCCAGATGATTGTCCAGACCAGAAGTTTCTTCCAGGCCGCTGTCTACCAGAACCTCTCCGTCCCCGCGGATAATCGTAAAGCGGTTCTGATTTTCATCCGAAGCGGCTTCCAAAAGAGCGATCTGCTCCTCCAGGTTGCCGGAATAGTCCAATAAACTGTCCAACGCCCTCAAAGTGTAAAGCATGTCTTTCCTGGCTGTCTCCTGCATTGCGCTGCTGCTGGCTATGTAAAAAATAACGCTGTTGAGCAGGAGGGCAACCAGGAGAACCTGTATGAATTTCTTCAGGATTGTTTTCTGCATTCAACCTCACCTTTTCCGTCTGACTGATAGCGCTATTTGTCTTCCGGCAGAACCAGACGATATCCAACGCCTCGGATCGTCATAACGTAAGACGCTCCTTCTTCCCCCAATTTCTGGCGAAGAGTCCGAATATGCATATCAAGAGTTCTGGTCTCCCCGGCATACTCATAACCCCAGACGTGGTCCAGGAGTTCTTCTCTTGTCACCACGCGGTTTCGATTCTGCGACAAATACCAGAGCAGTTCAAATTCCTTCAGAGTCAGGCGAACGGGTTTCCCGTCAAAATAGACCTCCCGGACAGATTTTTCGATCTTCAGCTTTCCGATCTCAAAACTGTCGGTGCCCTCCTGACGCCCGCTCCTTCTCAAAAGGCCGCGGATTCTGGCTCCCAATTCCAGAACGCCGAAAGGCTTGACCATATAATCGTCTGCGCCGCAGTCCAATCCCGTCACCTTATCCATTTCTCTCTCCTTAGCTGTCAGGAGCATAATCGGAAGGCGGCTTCCGATCTCTGTTCTTCTCAGTTTCCGGATAGCAGAGATTCCATCCATACCTGGAAGCATCCAGTCAAAAATCACAAGAGAAGGCGGGGCTTCTTCGATTCTTTTCAGTCCCTCTTCCGCTGTATCAAAACACTCAGCCTCATATCCGAAGCTTTCCAGCGATACCTTTAAAAGGTTCTGTATATTTTCATCATCTTCGATTACATAGATCCGCTCCATGCCGATTCCTCCTTCACGTAACCAGCTATATTTACTGCGTGGTCGGAAATTCTCTCCAGATTGCTGACAGCGTCTAAAAAGATCACGCCGTTTTCCATCGTGCATTCCATATCAGCTAATCGCTGCATATGATTCTCTCTCAAGTCCTCTTCCAGGCTGTCTACCTCTTCTTCTTTCCGGAACACCTGGCGAACCAGAGTCATATCGTGATCTTTCCTTGCAGACACTGCGCTGTCCACCGCTTCTTCCACAGAGCGGATCATGTTGTCCATCTCCTGGGATGCTTCGCTGGAAAAAACGATCCCGCTCTTTCTCTTTTCATCTGCCAATTCGGCCAGATTCTCACAGTGGTCGCCCATTCGTTCCAGATCGTTGATGGAATAAAACAGATTCTTCACCAAAAGATGCTGCTCTTCATTCAGGGAATGGTTATTGATCTGAACCAGATAGCCGGTAAGAATTTTCTGCATATTATTGATGATCTTCTCATTTTTATATACCTGCTCTGCGCTTGCCTCTGTATTGTGGAGAAGTGCATCAGCTGCCAGCCGGAGATTTTTCTTTACAGTTTCTCCCATTGCGATAATCTCATGCTGGATCTGCTCGATAGCCAGAGAAGGGGTCTCCAGGATACGGGCATCCAGATGGCGGGACATTTCCTGATCCGGAGCAGGTTCGTTCTCCTCGCCCTTTTTCTCCGGCACAAAAAAACCGGAAGCTCTGACCAGCAGGTTGGCAAAGGGGAACAGGATAATTGTATTGATTGTGTTAAAAGTTGTATGGAAAATTGAGATATCCACACTGCTAATGGTCGAATTGGCCAGAACAGGATTCAGTGCGAATACAACCGTCATCGCAATTCCAAAAATAATGGTTCCAACCACATTGAAAAGAAGATGGACAACAGCAGCCCTCTTGGCCGTCCTGTTGGCGCCGATACTGGAAAGAATCGCTGTAATACAGGTACCGATGTTCTGTCCCAGGGTGATAAAGATAGCTGACTGCCAGTTTACGATACCATTGAACGCCAGGGTCTGAAGAATACCTACAGAAGCAGAAGAACTCTGGATAATTGCCGTAACAACAGTTCCGGCGAGAATTCCCAGCAGAGGATTTCTTCCTAATACAGTAAAAATTTCGGAAAAAATCGGTGCGTCTTTGTATGGCTCAATCGATGAGGACATAAATGACAGGCCAACGAACAGGAAACCAAATCCGGTAATGATCTCGCCGATATCCTTCTTTTTGGAATCTTTGGCAAACATAATCACTGCAGCTCCGATTCCTACTAACAAAGGCGCAAAGAAATCAGGTTTTAAAACCTCTCCCCACTCGCTCATAGAAACGATCCAGCTCGTCACTGTAGTACCAATATTGGCACCCATAATGATCCCTACTGCCTGGGCAAGGTTCATGATCCCCGCATTTACAAATCCTACCACCATTACGGTAGTTGCAGAGCTGCTCTGAATAATCGCCGTAATACCGGCCCCTAACAGCACGCCCATCAGTCGGTTTGAAGTCAATACCTCCAACAGTCTCTGCATTCTGTGACCCGCAGACTTCTGCAGGCCATCTGCCATCTGATTCATTCCATACAGAAACATTCCAAGGCCGCCAATAAATTGGAACAACACGCCAAGTGCTTCAACTTTCATACTTTCCTCCATATTATTTCCCATGATTTTGAGTAACAGTTGGCCCATGCAGAATCATGCGGCTGAACCGTTACGCTTCTGGTAAGACGCCATTTCGGGCATAACCTTACCATTATATTTTCACTTTATCAGCACAATGTAAAGTTTTTTTAAGGCGAATGTAAAATTTATGTAAAATCATTTCGGTTCGGCAGCCAGCTCTCTCAGACAATAATCTGACGCCTATACCAGCAGCTCCCTGTACAGATTCAGCACATTTTTATAAAATACAGCTTCTATTTCACTTGCAGAAAATCCGGCTTTTTCCATGGCTCTGGCCAGCCTCGGCAGATCCGCCGCAGAAGACAGTTCCAGGCGGCCCCCAATGCCGTCAAAGTCTGAGCCCAGCCCGATGCAGCCGATACCGCCCACATTTTTTATATGCTTAATATGCCGTACCATATCTTCCACCAAACTCTCCTCGTCCTCTTCCCTCTTCCAGTCCCGCAAAAAAGCACCGCAGAAATTGATTCCCATCACGCCTCCGCGGTCTGCCAACCTGCGTACCATCTCGTCTGTAAGATTCCGGGGATGGGAGGCTACCGCTCTGGCATTAGAATGGCTTGCTACAAAAGGCTTTTTGGTATGTTCAAATACGTCCTGGATCCCTCTGTCGTTCAGATGGGAAATATCAATGATCATCCCCAGCCGTTCCATCTCCTCCAAAAAGGCAATTCCGGTCTCCGTCAGTCCATGTTCTGTGTCCGGAACCACTTTTCCTGCGTCCGGTCCTTCCCAGATGATCTGGTTTGGCCAGCCCAGACGATTGGGATAGTTCCAGGTAAGAGTCATCATCCTGACGCCCAGACGATAAAAATCCCTTAAAAGCTCCAGTCTGCCCAGGCAAACATCGCCCTCTTCGAGAGTCAGAAGGGCTGACAACCTGCCAGCATTCCAGTTTTCTTCGATCTCTTTCCAGGTCGTTACTGCCCGGATCCTGTCCCGGTTCCTTTCAATCTCCTGATAAAACAGATCCGCCATCTCCATAGCTTGCTCAAAAGGCTGTTCATTATTCTTCAGACAGACAAAGAGCGCAAAATTCTGCAGGCCATAATCCCCTGCTTCCATTTTGTCCAGCGCCACATGAAGACCGTTTTCCGCCAGAGTCCCCTCCTTTCCCTCCTGCTTGAGCCTGTACAGCTCTCCTATGGTATCACAGTGCATATCAGCTACTTTCATAGTTTCCTCCCATCTACAGCAAAAAACATCCCCGCCGGAATCTGTATTGCTCTGCATTGAGTTTTCCAACGGGGATCGTTTCTCTTATTCCATTCCTAACTTCTTTTTCAGCTCTGCCAGAGCGTCATCCACATCAGGAGAAGAATACTTTGCCTTTAAGTCTTCCTCTTCCCTGTCTTCTGCTCCTGTCAGTTCTGCCAGAGCCTCCTGAGCCGCCAGATCTGCGTCAATCCGTTCTGCCATTTCATTAAATTTGCTCAGACTCCCGGCCACATTCCTGGATTTCAGCTCATTAGCCTTTTGCTGGCTTCTGGCCGCCACTGCTTTTGACTTCAGCTCTTCCTTCTTCATTTCCATACCGCGGATCTGATCGGCAAAGGAATTCAGCGCTGCTTCGGCCTTGCCTGCGGCTTCTTCGCATTTATCTACAACCGCCTGCTGAGACTCCGCCTGCGTTTTTGCTTCCATCACATTCTGAAGAGCTTTTCTCGCATCGCCGTCATTTCCGGCTTTTACCGCTTTTTCTGCAATCGACTGCCACTGAGCCTCCTCTTCCTTCAGCTCATTCAACTTCTTCTTGGCGACGGTCAGACTGCCTTTCACTGAAGCCGTCTCTTTCAACATCACTGCATATTCTTCCTTCGCATCGATAAGGCACTGGTCGATTATCTTTTCCGGATCCTCAAAGCGGGTCAGCAGGTCATTTACATTGGACTTTATAATCAAACTGATTCTCTCAAAAATCGTTGCCATAATCTACTCCTTTTTATCGCTGTATTTTTCTTTTAACTCAATGTCTTCCATATTTTCAATGGGGGTCTCCAGAATCTTGCGTTTTTCCTCTGCTTCTTTTGCATCCGCCTGTTTCTTCTTTACGAGAACGTATCCACATACGGAAATTACTGCAATCACACTGACTGCGATCACGACGCCAAGCAAAATATCTTTTGAGGTGGTAGTTTTTCTCATGATCCGCTGTCCGGCTTCTTCAAAAACAGTCGAAAAATATTCATTGTCATCCAGATCAGATGTATAATAGTAATCGGCGTAATCGTAAATGATCTCCTGCGCTTCCTCGTCGATTACAGAAGACGCCTGATTCCCTATGTACAGATATTCTTTATACTGACCTGTCTCATATTCCATAAACAGGAAAATCAGATGACCCTCATCTTGAAACAAATTATCGTAAGTCTCCTCCAGATAAAGCTCTGCTTCTCCGTCAGAGAGATCTGCCCCTTTCCCATTAACCTGATCTGTAATAATGACGTAAGGCTGAACGCCTGTATCCTGATAAAACGACCTTAATCCCCGGATCAACACCGAATCGCTGGTAATCCATCCGGAATGGTCTTCAAACCATTTGTCACTCTCTATACATGCGTCTGCCGGGAGAGGATCTCGATTCACCGTGCTGACTGTCACTGCCGCACCGCTATTTCCTCCGTCTAATGGCCTTGCCATCAAAAACATACAGCAAAGGACAATCAAAAGAACCACAATTACTGAAAAAATGCCGGTTCCTGCCCCCTCATATCCCACATGCCCGTAGGTCCTGGGGCGTCCCCAAAAAATCCACCGGCTTCTGGGCGGCCTTGGTCCTCTTGGTCGTCTGGGCAGCGGTCCTGGCCGAAAAGAAGGTCCCGAAGGACCTGCCCCCCTGAAAGCTCTTCCCCCGCCTCTGCCAAATGTTGAACTCGACCGTGATCTTCCTGAAAAGCTTCTGGAAGAGCTGGAATGGCTGGAGCGGCTTCTGCCTGCTCTTCCTCCTCTTCCCCCTGATGCGCCTCCTCTTCCCATGGGGTCACCTCCAAATGTCATCTCGTCTGCCACTAAAATTCATAACTGCACGGAACTCAGCGCCCGGATTTCTGCGGTAAACGCAGAAACCGGTATGCACAGGTATAATAACCGCTTTGCGGTTATTATACCGTATTCTCTTAGAAAAAGAAACTTCTTTTTTAAGAATCCTCTGCTGTTCCAGTTTGTCCCGGGTGTTTGACACCCTTCTAAGGGGATAATAGCATAAGAATCCTTATTTCAGGCCATGATTGGCTTATTTTTTTGTCAAATT
>CAJFOF010000002.1 GCA_904395885.1 uncultured Lachnospiraceae bacterium | reverse complement strand
CATTCGGCAAAAATACGACATTCCAATTCCTGAACATTCTCCTTCTACCTATTTTATTTTGTCAACCCACAAAGAACAAGTCCTCTCTTTTCCTGCACAAAAATGAATGGCAAAAGATGTTATAATGATAATCCAAATACAAACGGAATATTTCCTCGTCCATCGCGTCGATTGCTTCCCGGAGTATCAGAGCGCAGCCATCGGAAGCTACATAGTGCAGCATTTTCTCTTTCCTGTTTCACATATGCAGCCAGGAA
Organism: uncultured Lachnospiraceae bacterium; assembly: GCA_904395885.1. Classification (GTDB taxonomy): domain Bacteria; phylum Bacillota; class Clostridia; order Lachnospirales; family Lachnospiraceae; genus UMGS1370. The sequence continues at coordinate 24,603 of CAJFOF010000002.1, read as the reverse complement.
GTCTTGCAGCATTTTTTCTAAGTTGCGGCTATCAAATGACAGCTTTCCGGTTGCCGTCAAAACAGTAATACCGTGTGAATAAAGAAATAAATCCAAGAATATTTCGTTTCCTTGTTTTTGCTCTACGCCGATTATCTGTGAAAAAGCGATTCTTATGCAAAACACTTGTTGTATATAGTAAAAGGCCAAAATACAGCAAAAAGAAGCATCTGAATTTAGACAAATTAACACCTGCCGTCTTAAATGACATGTTAAAGGCAGTGTACATCTATGCATCGGACAAGTCAGCGAGTTATCGGAAACAGCAGGTAGACTTTTCCTATGAATCTGTGGGAATACTCCCTGCGTCTTTGCTGAATAGCCTGCAAAATGGAGAAACGGCATAGCCAAAGCTACACCGTTTCCCGAAAACATTTCTAATACTGTCTTATAAGTGTCACCCAAACCTGAGAGCTGTTTTTTCCCTTCATTCATATATTCTTTTTCTGCGGTTCTCAGTCAATCCTCCGCACAGATTCCCCTTCTGTAAGCTGGGCCTGAAATACCCGGTGCTGGTTCTGCCCGTATCCGTCGATAAGATCCAGCAGAATCTCCATAGCCTCCACAGCCATTTTCTCACGGGGCTGCTTCATAGTTGTCAGCGTTGGATTATAATAAGAGGCCATCTCCAGACCGTCGAAGCTGGCAACCGAATAGTCTTCCGGGATGCTTTTTCCGGCGTCCCGGATTGCCTTGCAGACGCCAAACGCCGCATTATCGGAGATCACCAGAAAAGCTGTGGCTTCTTTTCCGGACTGGATAAACTGACTGACCTTCTGGTAGCCGTTGGCCATAGAATAGGCGTTCTGTCCCTTTTCCGCGTAAAGGACAAGCTCCGGATCCAGGGGAATCCCATGATCCTCAAGGGCCTTGCAGTAGCCTTCCAGCCGCATACGGCCAATGGCTCTGTCGTCTTCTCTGGCCGCTACCATGGCGATCTTTTTGTGTCCCAGGGAAATCAGATGGGAAGTCATCTCATATCCTGCCAGCACATCATCGATTGCCACGGAAGAATAGAGATCCTGACTCACATCAGGCCCCAGGGTGATGGTACAGACTACAAAAGGAGCCTTCAGTTTCCGTACCTTTTCCTCCTTATGAGTGTAAGTTCCCCCTAAGAATACGATCCCACAGGGCTTTTTCTCCTTCTCCAGCTCCAGTGCTGCCTCAATCTCATCGTCTTCTTCATCTACCTGCTGCAAAAGAAAACTGTAACGGCGCCGTTCTGTAATCTGCTCAATGGTTTTTATCATTTCCTGAAAAAAGGGATTGGTAATGCCGCGGATCAAAACGGCAATGGTTCGGGATTCCGTTCTTTTTAAATTTCGGGCGCTGTTATTGGGGATATACCCATTCTGTTTGATTACCTCCATAATCCGCTGACGGGTCTGAGGATTGATATCGGGATGATTGTTGATAGCCCTGGACACCGTGCTGACCCCAACCCCGCAGATTCGCGCTACATCTTTGATCGTAAAAGACTCCATATAGATTCCTCCTGACTGTTGATTCTGCCGGCGGCCGGACAAATTCCGGCCTCACTGATGGATATGGACTCCAATTATATTAAGTATATCAGCTTTCCCCTCAATCCGCAACCGTTGCCGAAAACGTTACCGGCCGCAGATAACAAAGAGTTCCGCTTGCGGAACTCTCGCGCCGAGCGCGGTCGCTTCAGCGGCAAATTTCCACTTCGCGCGAGTGTGCATCCCGCGGAGCGTTTTTGTTCCATAGGGAACGCAGTTTCCTATGGAATAAAAACAGGGGACGCCGTGCAAATCCTGTTATGCGGCATCCCCAAAATAAAAACTATATCAACTGTAATTTCTCATCCTTTGACCGCACCAGCCACCACGCCTTCGATAATGTACTTCTGGCAGGCCAGGTAAAAGACGATAATCGGCACAATAGACAGCACCAGCAGAGCCATCAGCGAGCCATAGTCTTTAGCTCCGTAGGATCCCATCAGATACTGGACGGCAACCGGAATGGTTTTGTATGGCGTAGACACACCGATCACCAGATAGGGCAGCAGATAGTCGTTCCAAATCCACATAGCATTCAAAATGGCCACCGTGATCGCCGTAGGTTTTAAGATCGGCATGACAATGGAGAAAAAGGTCTGCAGCGGGTTGCACCCGTCAATCATAGCAGATTCCTCGATCTCATACGGAATCGCTTTGACAAATCCGCAGAACATGAATACGGACAATCCGGCGCCAAAGCCCAGATACAGCACGATCATCCCTACCGGGTGATTCAGGTGAAGCATATCAGCCAGTTTGGACATGGTAAACATCACCATCTGGAAAGGCACTACCATGGAAAATACAAACACATAATAGAGCAAACTGGTAAAACGGTTTTTGACTCTGGTGATATACCAGGCGGTCATAGACGTACACAGGATGATCACCAGCGTAGAGCCGACCGTGATAAAAGCAGACCATCCAAAGGCTGCGAAAAAGCCTGTATTTTTGATGCCGAGAATGTAGTTCTCAAGGCCCGCAAACATCTCACCTGTGGGAATGGCAAAGGGCGCATCGCTGATATAGAGCTTTCCTTTAAATGAGTTCATCAGCACAAAGAGCACCGGGATGATAAACAGCGCAGCCAGAACCGTCAAAAGAACAAAGATCAGATGCTGGCGAAGCGTTCTTTTTTCTTTTTCCTGCATCAGCTTTCCACCTCCTTGCGTCTTGTAAACACCAATTGAGCCATAGCGATCCCCGCTACGATTATGAAGAATACCACTGCCTTGGCCTGACCTACGCCTTCAAAGCCATTGCGTCCATAAAAGGTTTCGTAAATATCCAGGGCCAGCATTGTGGTCTTGTTGGATGGCCCGCCTCCTGTCAGTGCCAGGTTCTGGTCGAACATCTTAAAGGAATTGGCGATCGTCAGAAACAGGCAGATTGTGATGGACGGCATGACCATGGGAATCGTGATCTTTCTGAGAATCTGGGAGGGCTTTGCCCCGTCAATCTTTGCCGCTTCAATCAGATCCGGCGATACATTCTGAAGACCTGCAATATAAATTACCATGATGTAACCGATCAACTGCCAGTTCATCAGGATGATCAGTCCCCAGTAGCCGTAAGAGGGATCCATCAGCATGGTAACGCCAATCTTGGACAGAACGCCATTGATCATAGACTGCCAGATATAGCCCAGTACGATTCCGCCGATCAGGTTCGGCATGAAGAAGATCGTGCGGAAAATGTTGGTGCCTCTGATCTTCTGAGTCAGAAGCAGAGCCAGGGTAAATCCGCATACATTGATGGTGATAACTGCCACGACTGCAAACTTCACTGTAAACCATAGAGCATTTAAAAATCCGTCATTGGTAAAGGCGGTGATATAGTTGGATATTCCCACAAAGGTTGCGTTGGTTACTGTTGTAAAATCACAGAAGGACAGGTACAGTCCCATAACGAACGGGATAATAAACGCAATGAAAAACGCGATCAGAGTGGGTCCAACAAAGATGATGAAATACTTCTTCATCGACTTATTCATAACCGCACCTCCTTACTTGGCAGCCTCTTTCTCGATCTGCCACTGCTCGATTACTGTCTCTTTTACCTGATCCCAGGTCATAGTTCCCTGTGCGTACTCCAGAAGAGCGCTTCCGAAATTGTCCTTGAATGTCTGGCTGGGGAATGCGGTGAAAATCCACGGAATCGATTCCTTTCCGCTTTCCATAGAGGTCAGGAGCGCCTGCGCCAGAGGATCGGACGGTCTCTCATCATCGCTGAAGGTTGTAAAGGGAGCGATATTTCCCAGACGGTTGGTCATATAATCCTTGCCGGTTTCAGAATTGATCAGCCACCACACGAAATCCAGGGATGCCTGCTGGTCAACCTCTCTGGCCTGGCTGTTGATGCAGAAATAATTCTCGGTTCCCACGCACAGGCCCTGATTCTCTTCGCCTTCCAGTCCCATGTAGATCGGAAGAAAGCCAATGGAATCTTCCTTTACTACGTTGCCGGACACATCTGCGATCTGGCTCCATGCCCAGTTTCCATTCTGTACCATAGCCGCCTGGCCCAGAGCAAATTCCGCCATAGAGTCGTTGACGCCCTTGCTGCCCAAAAGCGTAGGTTCTGTAGTAGAATTGTTCAGATACAGGTCAAAGATCTGCTTAAAGTTATCGCTGTATGTAAATTCAATGGTATCTGCGTCGGTAACGCCCTTGTCCTCAAACTCTGCGTTGATGGGGAGGTTTGCCAGATGGGTCTGCCATCTCCACTCTTCGCCGGGAAGCAGGGATGTGGAGGCAAATACGCCCTCGATTCCCAGAGCGTCCTTTTTGGACTGCATGTCTTCAACCACTGCCTTCAGAGTGTCAAAGCTGTTGATTTCGTCGATAGAGCTTACCTTAGCTCCGTCCATGGCAAAATACTGATCCATGATCTCGCCGTTGTAGATGATACCATAGCCCTCTACTGTATAGGGAACGCCGTATACTCCGCCGTCCTCCCCGGTGATGGCCAGGTTTTTATCTGTCAATGCATTGTAAAAATCTGTGTCCGTCAGATCCAGGCAGTAATCTTTCCAGGACTGATATCCGACAGGGCCGTTGATCTGGAACAGAGTAGGCGCGTCCGTCTTTGCAATCTCAGACTTCAGGGTGGACTCATAGTTGCCGCCTGCCGCGGTAACTACTTTCACCTCAACACCTGTCTCCTGAGTGTAGACCTCTGCGATCTCTTCCCACACATCTGTAACCTCAGGCTTGAAGTTCAGGTAATACACCTTCGGAGCGTCACTGGAACCTCCGGATGAACAACCCGTCAGTGCTGCCGCCGCCAGAATGGCTGCTCCTGCTGTCACGATCCATCTCTTTTTCATGTTCATTTTCCTCCTTTTGATTCGGCTGTCTTTCAGACCCGCCGCAAATGCTGAAAAGCTCTTAATACGTTTTTTGGTAACATTTCCGGCATTGTTTCCGGTAACGTTTCCAATTGTTAATTTTACTATAACACTCCCCTTGCATTTCTGCAAGAAGGAATTTTATTTTCATAGTTTTTTACAATTATTACCCATTGTTTTTATGCATAATTCCCAATACTACCGCCTGGAGAGGCTTGAGGGATATGTTGCCCCCCTGGATATCCAGGGACTCTGCATTGTTTAAAAGGATCTGCCCCTCTTCCATGCTCTGGCCGGCCGGCACAGAAAGCTCCTTAGGATTGAAATTGCCCAGAACCAGAATTTCCCTCTCCCTGCCTCTGCGGAGATAGGCCATCAGACCGGAAACCTCCTCCATAAGAGGCACAGTTTCTCCATAGACAATGGTTTCCTTCCACTGGGGATCCTTTCTCAGACGGATCATCTGCTTATAAAAAGACAAAATACTGTCCGGGTCTTTTTCCTGGGACTGGACGTTGATCTCCCTGTAATTCGGATTTACCCCCAGCCAGGGCGTTCCCTCGGTAAATCCTCCGTTTGCGCTGTCATCCCACTGGAATGGTGTGCGGGCATTATCCCGGCTGTACAGAGACACGACCTTTAAAGCTTCCTCTCTGTTAAGCCCGGCATCCAGACATACCTGATATTCACAGCGGCTGTTGACATCGTCAATCTCCTCTATGGACGAAAACGCCATGTTTTCCATTCCGATCTCCTGCCCCTGATAGATGAAAGGCAGCCCCTTCAGCATAAAGTACATGGCTGCCAGGAGCTTTTTTCCCATAGGATTCTGGGCATAGTCCGGCAGATAGTAGCTGACTCCTCTGGGTTCATCGTGGTTCTCAATAATATTGGAAAAAAATCCGATACCTTCCGACTTTCTCTGACTTTCAAAACAGCATCGCTTATAATCATCCGGTCCGGGCACTCTGCTGTCATACCATCCCCGGGGCGATTTTCCTTCTACGGTCTGGCTAAAATCAAAAATGGAAGAAAAGCATCCCTGATCTCCGATAAAATCCGGCAGTTCCTCCTGCTTGTTGTTAAATACCTCTCCCACACTGAATGCGTTGTGGAGCGCAAAGGTCTGATCCCGCATTTCATCCAGAAATTCCATAATCCCCTGGGCATCTTTCAGAACCGTTCCCATATCACAGAGGCCATCCTCCCGGTCTGCCGGATAGTCTTTAAAGGGAAGGGGCTTTTTAATATTGATGATCGCATCGATGCGGAAGCCGGCCAGCCCTTTGTCCAGCCACCAGTTCATCATCCGGTAGATCTCCTGGCGCAGCTCCGGGTTCTCCCAGTTCAAATCCGGCTGCTTTTTGTGGAACACGTGGAGGTAATACCAGTCCGTCTCACCGATACGTTCCCATACAGGCCCGCCAAAATAAGACCTCCAGTTGCAGGGCAGCTTTCCGTCCTTGACCTGGCGGAGATAGAAGTATTTTCCATAGGGACCCTCCGGATCGCGGCAGGCCTCCACAAACCAGGGGTGTTCGTCTGAACAGTGGTTCACCACCAGATCCATCAGCACAGCGATCCCTCTCGCCTTGGCTTCCTTCAGCAGCTGCTCCATGTCCTCCATATTTCCGAAAATCGGGTCTATGGCGCAGTAATCTGCAATATCATATCCCTGATCTGCAAAGGGCGACAGATATACCGGGGAAATCCACAGGATTTCGATCCCCAGCTCCTGAAGGTAATCCAGTTTTTCTATAATCCCTCTCAAGTCGCCGATGCCGTCTCCATTGGTATCATAAAAACTTTTGGGGTAAATCTGATAGGCAGTCTTGCCGTGCCACCACTTTTTTTCCATGAACAGCCCTCCTCTTCTTTTCTGGTACTGATACCATTATATCCACAAATTCTATCGGTTTCTTGCACATTTTCCCACAATAATTGCACTATTTTATATTGCCACCGCTCCGGCTTCCATCGTATAATAGTAACAAATTTTTATCCGGAGGCGTCCTATGTCTGATTCTATTTCCAATTTTGAAGAGGGCCTGGAAAACAGGCCTGAAGCGGAGGCGGCCCAGGAAATCCGAAACCGCGGTTCCTTTTTATTTCCCTTTGAACAATATATTACCGATGACAGGGACGGCTCCTTTTACGTCTCTCCCCACTGGCATCCGGAAGTGGAAATCCTCTGCCTTCTAGAAGGCTCCATCCGGATAGTGATTGATGGGCAGATTCTCTTTCCCGGCGCCGGCTCTATCCTGTTTGTCAATCAAAAGGAAATCCATCACCTGACCAGCCAGGGGCCGGGGCTGCGCTACAATGCTTTTGTCTTTCCCCTGGAGTTTCTGTCTTTTAGCCATGAAGATTACTGCCAGCAGGCATGGATCCTTCCCCTGCTTCAGCGGCGCTCCGCTTTTCCGCGGATTTTGGAGCCAGACCATCCCTGTCAGGCGGAAGCAATGGAGATCCTCAGCCGCCTGTCTCATGTCCAGCAGCGGCAAGCCCCCGGATATCAGCTGACCGTCAAGTCTTTGCTGTATGAACTGTTAAGCTGCCTGATTGAAAATAACGCTCTGACGGCTGCTCCCCCTTTCCCCACAGCCGCTCAGGAAAAAAAGCTGGAGACCCTGCGCCAGATGCTCTCCTACATGGAGGACCATCTGCAGGAGAGGATTACCTTGGATGAAATCTCCTCGCAGTTTTATATGACTCCCAATTATTTCTGCCGCTTTTTTAAGGAAAATCTGGGGCAGACGCCTATGAGCTGCCTCAACGGCCTGCGGCTGGAGAAAGCCTGCCGGCTGCTGGCCGATACCGACATGCAGGTCCTGGAAATCTGCCTTAGCTGCGGCTTCAATAATCTCAGCTACTTTATCCGTCTCTTCCACCGTCACCGCGGAATGTCCCCCTCCCGGTACCGTGCGGAAGCGGCACGCCATTCCAGGTGATGGGGTGGTAAAATCCACAGATCCCTGGGACTTTGCCGTATCTATGGAATGGGGAAGACTCTAAAAGACCGGATCCGTTTATATAATTCTTTTGGACGGGAATGCGTGGTAACCAGGCACGACATTATTCTTTCGAAACAAATCATGCCTCACTAAAGGATTATCTTTCGTAATGCCTTACTGGTTCGGAAGTATTGAAAAAATATAAAGTCAGATTAGAAACTCAACACAGAAAATGAATTTTGAAGTATAATTGTCATAAGGAACTGACACTTTCCGAAAGAAAATGCTGTGCCATTATGATGAAAGGGCCGAAATCGTCCTCTGCTACAGCTCTCATGACTTTAATTTATACAGAAAGATTTGGAAAATATGGAAATGGCTGTCCTAAAGGATCGCAGAGAGAATATTTGTCTGTGCAGTAAAGAAACGAGCTGAAGTAAAGGCATCCTTGTTAAAAAATAGAAGAAATCGAAAGGCGGCAGGACTAGACCTGAACCGGCAGGAATCCGTATATCGGTTGGTGAAAGAAAGGAACGAAAAGCTCAGCTTTTGAGACCGTTTCAAGTTTTGTATAAACTGAAAAAACTGATATAAGATATGTCATTAGTTACTTTGGGTAGAGCCGATTTTTGAGGTTCTGCCCTTGCTTGTACAATAATGTAGTTTCCAGACATATCAAGCAGGGCTGGTTAAGCCAGCCCTCTCAAACAGGAAGCTCTACATTAGAACTTGCTTACTATATCGCTATTTTTACAGCCCGTAAAACTCATACAGTTCTTCAGGTGCATCCATCTTCACCATCCAGTCCTTTAAGCTCTGCCTCATCTTTTCTTCTATCTCCGGAAGGTCAAGCGGCCTGTTCTGTCCAGGATCCTCTGACAGGTCAAAGAGCAGATCCCCAAAATCCCTCTGGACAGTCTGGAAGTCATTCCCCATATTCCCAATCCGAAATAGAGGGTACCCCTTAGAAAAGCTGAATTCCCGCCCTACGGAAATTCTGTATGGACTGGTTCCTTCCTGGATCCGCCTCCGCATAAAGTGAAGCCCCGCCATCGTATAGGCGTCAGGTGAACCACTCTTTCTGGGTGCCCTCATATAGACGTAGCGGCCGTCCGTAATATTCAGCTGGCCGCCAAACAGCCCGAAAGCCGCTGTCGTCCTCTCCTCACATCTCTTTCCATTCCGAATTGGCCTTCCTGTCATGTCTGCCGGCAGTTCCAGGCCAAAATAATCCAGAATCGTAGCCGGCAAATCAACTGTCTGTACCAGATCCCGGCTTGTTTTTATCTGGCTCTGATTTCTGGGATCGTAAAGAAAAAGCGGAATTCTCGCCACCTCGTTGTAATACGGCCCTGTATTTTTTCCAAGCCAGCCGTGCTCTCCCAAAAAGAATCCGTGATCCGTATGGACAATCAGCATCGTATCGTCCCACAACCCGTATCTGTCCATGGCGTCCAGAACCCTCTCTAAGTTATAGGAACAGAAGCTGACCAATGCCATGTTTTCTCGCCGGTATCTCTGGATCTTTTCCTCTGCGATCCCCTCTGACCGCCTGTAATCCGGCCAGTCGGACTCCTGCCCCTCTGACGGCGGCAGGCCATAGAGAGCGCGGAACGGTTCCGGCGCTGTAAACGGCTCGTGAGGGTCAAAACTCTCAATGTGGAGAAACCAGTTGTCTGTCTGGCAGTTTTCTTCTAAAAAGTCCAGCCCCCACTGAAATGTGACGGCCTGGGGATAGTCTTCCATCCTTGCAAAATACCTCCGGTTGACGGCATCCTGGACCCGCAGCCTGGGAACCCTCCGCCCTCTGACGGTCTCTTCTATCTCTTGGGTATCGGCTCTTCCGTATACCGGATCCCCCTCCTGCCCTCTGGAAAACCGGAATGAATGGTATCTAGTGTGGTAGGCAAATCCCTCATCCTCCCAGTAGTGGGTATGGTCTGTCACCAGGTGAGTATAGATTCCATTCTCTTTCAGAATCTCCGGCATGGAGTCGTCAAAGGGTTCCAGTGCCGCCCACCGGCAATGGAGAAAATTTTCCCGCCCTGTGTGCAGCTCCCTCCTGGCAGGAATACAGGGAAGGCTGCCGGCATAGCAGGAGTCAAACCTGGTGCAGATCTCGCCCAGCCTCTCAAACCCTGGCGCGATCACCTGCCGGTTCCCATAATTAGGGAGCATCCTTCTATTTAAAGAATCAAATGTTATCAGTATTGCTTTCATCCGTTGTTTCCTTTCCTTGATTGGTTCTGTCCACGGCCGGGAGAGTCACTGTCACCGCCGTTCCTATGTTGAACATACTTTCTACGCGGATGCCATAAGGTTTCCCGTACTCCAGTTCTATCCGGCTCTGGATCAGCGCCAGTCCTTTGCCACCGATTATATCTTCATTAATATTGTCTTTCAGGCCAAATTGATTGATTCTGCGAACTTCCTTCTGATCCATGCCGATTCCGTTATCCCGGACAATAATTTTCAGGCAGCCCTCTTCCAGAAAAGCCTTGACACTGATACGTATCTGTCCGATTTTGCGGGACAGGCCGTGCTTAAACGCATTCTCCACAACAGGCTGAAGAATCAGCGGAATCATCTCCAGCGTTTTTACCCGTTCCTCCATCTCCGCAGTTATTTCCAAACGCTTTCCATAGGTTTTCTGGACGATAAAAAAATACTTTTCCAGGGCCTGCATCTCCTCCGCCACGCAGACTTTCCGGTTTTCATTCGCCAGATTATACCGAAGCAGAAGCCCAAAGGCATCCGTCACCTTCTCGATCTCCCGGTTATCCGATTCTACCGCTATATTGCTGAGAAGCTGCAGAACATTGTAGATAAAATGGGGGTTGAGCTGGAGCTGCAGGATCTTCAGGCGGGCCTCCTTTTCGCTCAGATTCATCTGATATTCTTTTTTGATCAGGTTCCGGATCATATCAATATTCTCATGGCATTTCCGATACAGCGCCCCAATCTCATCGTCCTTGTCATAGTAAACATCCAACTCAAAGTGATCCGGAGTCACTGCCTCAAGGCCCTCTGTCAGTCTGCCTATGGGATTTGAAATTTTGCGGGTCAGACTTGCCAGAATGCCGGCCAGAATCAGAAGTGCCAGTAGTGTATATCCTCCGTAAACAGAAAGATTCGTGGTAAAATTCGAATACAGACGCCTCAGTGGAATTGCCTTGACGACGATCCAGTCGGACCCCTCCCATTTGCTATATTCCAGCAAAAATTGCTCATCCAGATTGATATTGAATATGCCGCTGGTCTGACGCTCTTCTATCTTCTCCCGGATCACAGGAAGATAACTCTGAAGCTCCTCTCTGGAACAGTAGCTCAAATCATGGCTGCTGTTAAAAATCATTACAGTCTCTTCCTCCGTCCTGAGATCCTCAATCAGGTCCTCCCAAAAGCTCTCAGCCAGAGTATACTAGTATACGAAGGCAACCTCCCTCTTAAACGGATGGGAAAATCCTACTGTCACGCTGAGATCTTCGGACTGCCCCATCTGGTATTCGTACCTGCCTGGCTCAGAAATCGCCTGCTGAATATTCTCCGGAACCTTGCCCTCCTCATAAGAATTCACAAACGGAGTATTGTTCACCAGAACATCCCGGTCCATCGAGTACAGTCGGCCGGTTTCGGGCAGATAGAGCCGGACACTTTTGATATGATACGAATAATAGTAAAGATTGCTGAAGGAAATCCTCAGCTGCTCCTCCAGCCCCTCCTCCCTCAGGCCCATGGCCGCATTCCACAAAAGCTGGCTGGACAGAATCGGCTTTGAGGCCTCCTCCAGGCCTGTAAAGTAACTGTCCAGCCTGCTCTCAATACTTTTTAGAAGCATCTGGTTGTATTCCAGATAGTCCCTTTTGGATCTGTAGAATGAGAAGGCGAAGAAGAGCGACACCAGAATCATTACCATCAGCACAAAAACGGCGGCAAAATCCCGAAACAGAATCTGAAACAGTGTCCTTCTGCCCTTTTTTCTCCTTCTCATTTCACTTTTCCTCCAGTATGCCTTTTCTTTTTCTTAGCCTTTCACAGCTCCCTCCATCACACCGGCCATAATCCGCTTCTGCATCAGCAGATAAAAAAGCAGGATGGGGATCGAGGAGATGACGCCTGCTGCCAGCAGAAGATTCCACCTGCTGGAAACCAGCTCCCGGTAAAAAATCAGCTGGGACAGGGCGATTGTGGTATTTTCTTTATGGGTCAGCAAAACCAGCGGCAGCGTAATATCGTTCCAGAATTGCAGGACATAAAGCACTGTCACAGTGGTTGTCACTGGCTTCAGCAGCGGGAAGACGATTCTCCAGTAAAGATTCATCCCGCAGCAGCCGTCCATCCTGGCCGACTCTTCTAGCTCCACAGGGATTCCCTTGACAAACCCATGGTAAAGCAGAACCGCCATGGCCCCTGACATCCCGATATAAATCGGGATCAGTGCAAACGCTTTGTCCCTCATTCCAAAAATCTGCGTCACTCTGACGATAGGGATCATGATAGTCTGAAACGGCACCATCATAGACAGCAGTATCAGCACCAAAAGAGCGCCGGACAGCCAGGTTCTTGTTCTGGAAAGAATATAGCCAATCATAGACGCTGTGACGATCACGCCCGCCACCGATGCCACTATGATCACAACTGTGTTCAAAAAGACTACTGGAAGATTCGTCGTATGGTAAACCTCAACATAATTGCCCCACTGAAGTTTCTCCGGAAGCTGTGCTGGCTGCAGCAGAATCTCCTGAAATGTTTTCAGAGAGTTGATCACAATAATTGCCAGCGGGCTGATAAAGAGAACCGCTATGGCTGCCCACAAAAGGTTCGCAGTCCATTTTTTCAGTTTCATACCGCCTCATCCTCCTTTTTCTTAAAGAAAAACAGCTGGATGCCTGTTATAATCAAAATCACGATCGTAAACAGAATTGCCTTGGCACTGGCATACCCAAACCGGTAGGTCTCAAAGGCCTCCCGGTAAATGTTCAGGCTGACACTTTCTGAGTAATATCCGGGCCCTCCCTGTGTCAATGTCATAAGCAGCGGAAAGATTTTCAGGCTGTTTATCAGGGACAGGAAAACTCCGGATGTTATCGCCGGCATAATCAGCGGGAGCGTGATATAGCGAAACATTCCTATCCCGTAAGCTCCATCCATGACAGCCGCCTCCCTGACCGAACTGTCGATTCCCTGTATACCGGCTATGTATATGATCATATTATACCCTGCCGACACCCATATCCGGACCAAAACAACGGTATAGAGGACAATATTTTTGTCATTCAGCCAGCTGATTTCAAAAATCTTCCACCCGGTTTTTCTGTACAATCCAATATTCAGCGTTCCCAAAATAAACTGCCACATAAATCCAATCGTCGCCAAATTTAAAACATTGGGTGCAAAAAATACACTCCTCAGAAAGCGGTTCTTCCTGTTATTTCGAACCAGACAGACGGCCAGCAGCAGACTGATCAGGTTCACCGCAACAGTATAGATAGCAGAATACTGAAATGTAAATGCAAACGAATGCAGGAAACGCTCATCGCGGAAACAGCGGGCAAAATTGTCCAACGCTACAAACGAATAGTCTGTCGCCATGCCGTCCCAATCCGTAAAGGCATACCAAAATCCCATCACCATAGGAACCAGGAAAAACATCGCATACATGGTCAGAAAAGGGGTTGCAAACAGAAAAAAATTCCATCGCCTGTTATCTGAGTTCAGCATCCTATTCTCCTCCTTTTGCAAACCGGACTGCTGTCAAAGCATCAGTCCGGTTGTCAGTCACATTACTGCATATTTTCTATATGCTGTGTATAGCTGCGCTGGAGAAGTGCCGCTGCCTCATCTACATTCATATCCGGATCCAGCATAAACTCCTGGATGCTCTCTCCCGGCTCAAAGCCGTTGGGCAGAATTCTGGTAAAAAACTCTGCAGTTTTGTCTGCCGCCAGGGGTGCTTCCAGGGAGGGATCGTAGGTCACAACCTCCTCAAACCCTTTCAGGCCGCTGGGCAGCGCATTTTTTACAAAGAACTCATTTGTCGGTTTCTGATAGTCACAGAAAAAGCTCAAAAATGTGTCCACTGCCTCCGGATACTTGGTATGGGCGTTTACGTTTAAGACCAGATTATAGTCTTCCGCAAAAACAGCGTCCTCCGGATCCTCCGATACAGGGAGAGCGAACATGCCGATATTTAAATCCGGCGACAGTTCTCTCAGCTGCGAGATTGTCCAGTTTCCCATGATCAGCATCGCTGTCTCCCCTGCCGCAAACAGTGTATTGTGGGTTGTATAGTCTGTGTCCTCCGGTCTGGGCTGACTGCTGTTTCTGACAATCTCATACAGGCGGAAAATGTCTTTTACCCGGTCATTCTCAAATGAATACGCCCCGCTGGTCACATCCTCCTGGGTCAGTCCCTGTTCCTCCACCGATTTGTAAAGGGACTCTGAACCCCCGTATGTCATGTAGAAAGCCAGCTGCCCTGCATCTCTGTACTGTGCAGAAAACGGGTAGATGCCCTCCGCCTCCAGGGGCTTCAGCTTTTCTACAACTGCCTCCAGTTCACTCAGTGTCTGCGGTACCTCTGTGATCCCCGCCTTCTCAAAAATATCTTTGTTGTAAAAGACGCCGTAGATCTCTGTCTGAACCGGGATCGCATACAGCCCTCCATTGTACGATACAGCCGGCTTTGCCTCATCCAGAATAAATGATGCACAGTTCCAGGATGTCAGATCCATCAGATGGCCGGCATCCGCATACTGCGGAATCTTAGACTGGGAGATATGTGTAATGATATCCGGAGCATCATCCACTGCCAGAGCTGACCACAGAGATGCCTCCCAGTCCTGAGTGTTCGTCTGAAAGTCCACGTAAACCTCATCCTGGGCCTCATTAAAAATCTGGACAGCTTCCGCAAACAGTTCATTTTTATTTGCCCCATGATTTTCAAACCGGATAACTGTTTTTTCGCCATCGCCGGCTTCCTGCTGCGTCTCTGTCTCCTGGCTGGCTGCATCCGCCGGTGTCTCCCCCGCCGACGATGTCTGCGCGTCTTCCGGTTCAGAAGGCTGGCCGCACCCGCTGAGTGCGAACATCGCCGCCAACGCCAGGCACCATATTTTTTTGTGTCTTTTCATTTAGAATCCCCTCCAATTTTTGATACCTCCATCTTACCATACCTGTACACGGCCCTATTAGGAGGATTTTGACCAAAAAAGGGAGAATATTGACAATCTGATTCCTTTTCTATTTCAAATATTTTTGAGGGGTCTTTCCGTATTTTTCTTTAAACAGTCTGGCGAAATAGCTGTTGTCCGTAAACCCCACTTTTTCGCATGTTTTTTGGGACGAAAAGCCCTGGGCTAGCAGCACCCGGGCCCTTTCCAGTCTCAAATCATTCAGGTAATGGATCAGCCCTACCCCATACTCTTTTTTAAATTCCCTGGAAATATATTCCCTGCTGTAGTGAAATTTTTCAGACAGCAGCCCTAATGTCAGAGGTTCTGTATAAAATGCGTCTATATAGTTTTTGATCGCTCCGATTCCCGTTGCCTCCGTCTCTGCCATCTGCGTCCGGGCACTCCCGGCCTGCTCTTCGCTGAGCCTTGTCAGGATCTCGCAGACGTGTTTCCGGCTCACCGGCTTCAGTAGATAGTCCACAGTTCCGTATTGTATCGCCTTTCTTGTATGTTCAAAATCATCGTAGCCGCTGACAATGACGGTCCTCACGTGGCGGTCCTCTTCCATCAGGAAGGTCAGTAGCTCCTTGCCTCCCATTCCCGGCATTTCCATGTCCAGAAACATAACGTCCGGATGCTCATTCTTTAAGATTTCCCGGGCCTCCAGGCCATTGGCAGCCTCCGTCACATGTGCATTTTTCGCTCCCGGTACTTCCTGGCAGAAATGCCGGATCGTTTTTCTTGTCCTGGGATCATCTTCCACAATCAAAATCTGGCCTATCATCTGCAACCAACTCCCACTCTTGCAGTATAAAAAACGCCGCAGCTTCCGTTTTACCGGAACTTCGGCAGAAACTTCTGTTTTTATCCTACTCTGGCCCCAACTTCCCCTCATGGTAATGTTTCCGGCAAAGGGCCGTGTATTTATCATTGCTTCCCAGAACCACCTGGGGACCGGTCCGGACGATCTTTCCGTCTTCCCCGAAACGGACGGTGCAGCTTGCTGAGCGGCCGCACCAGCAGACCGTCTTTACTTCTTCAATCCTGTCTGCCCAGGCCATCAGCCACATGCTTCCCTCAAAAAACTCCTCTCTGAAGTCTGTGCGGAGGCCGTAGCAGATCACCGGTATGTCCAGATCGTCCACGATGTGGACCAAAAACTCCACCTGAGCTTTGCTGGCAAACTGAGCCTCATCCACTATAATGCAGGCATAGGGCTTCAGCTCTTCATCCGCCATCTCCACCAGTTCTTCCAGATAGATCCCTTCACCCTCCAGCCCTATGCGTGAACGCAGGACCCGGTCTCCATCCCGTGAATCAATTTTGGGCTTTACCAGAAGGGCTTTCTTTCCCCGCTCTCTGTAATTGTATTCTACCATCAGGGCGTTGGCAGTCTTGGAACTCCCCATAGCTCCGTATCGAAAATGCAGCTTTGCCATCTCTGTCTCCTTTATATCCGCTTCTATTCCTCAATGTACAGTATTTCCTTTTCCTTAAAAAACCTGCGAACTGCTTCATCCCACTCTCTGTCCACAGATTTGTCTAAGGTAAAAAATCCCAGGGATGTAGCGGTTGTAACCATCAGCCTACCGTCCTCGTACCGGATATTCAGGCACAGTCCCTGAATGGTCTCCGGGGCGATTCCCAGGCCGCTTTTTTGGATCAGGTTTCCCGCATCATCCGGCCGTAGCTGCAGGGCAATGGAAAAACTGCCGGGAAGTTTTTTCCCTTTTATGAGAGAAAAACAGATAGGTCTCAGCATCCTCCAGGCAGACAATTCCTGGCTTTCCAGCCGTCCTCTCTCTTCCTCTGTGTAATAATCTCCCCGGATATGGCCGTCAATTTCAAAGCGGTTAAAGGTGACGATGGAGATTTCTCTGACCAGAAAATGGTCAAAGTCTTCCTTCAAAAACAGCTTTTCCGTAAACAGCCTGATGTCCTCAATTTTTAACGCTACCATGACTTCTCTGTCCTCCCAGTAGTTACAGTGCAGGCGGCATCCGCCTGGCCGTGCAGACTGTACATTCTATTTTACTCTACCATAACAAATGGACCATTGCAAGACAGCAGCGAAAATGGTATGATTAGGACTTAGCAAAAGCTGCAAGAACATCTAATGTCAGGAGGTCTCTCATGAAAGAAATTGATTCGTTGAAAAGCCTGATCCAGGCTTCCGTTTCTCCATATCACTGTATCGCTAAGGCGGCCGGACGGCTGGCAGAAGCCGGCTTTTCCCGCCTGGAGCTGGGAACTCCCTGGGAATTGTCTGCAGGGAACTCCTATTTTGTACCGGTATACGACTCTACGCTGATCGCTTTCGCCGTCGGCGGCATAGCGCCAGGCCTATCCCCCACCCTCAGGATCGCGGCTGCCCACACCGACTGGCCCTGTCTGAAATTAAAACCGTCCCCTGAGCTGTCCGGCCATGGCTACGGCAAATTGAATGTTGAGGTCTACGGCGGCCCCATCCTCTCCACCTGGCTGGATCGGCCGTTATCTGTAGCCGGAAAGGTCTGCCTGATGTCCGATGACCCATTTCATCCTCATGTCCGGTTTTACTGCTCTCCCAGACCCATTCTGACGATCCCCAATCTGGCCATCCACATGAACCGGGATGTCAATAAAGGAGTCGCTTTAAATCCTCAGGTCGATATGCTGCCTCTGGCTGATGTGCTGACGGATCAGCTGAATAAAGACCGGTTTTTCCTGGATTTTCTGGCTGACCAGCTCCATACAACTCCCGAAAGTATTCTGGATTACGAACTTTGTATTTTCAATCCGGAGGAGGGATGCACCCTGGGTCTGCAGGGCGAGCTGTTTTCCTGCCCCCGCCTGGACAATCTGACTTCTGTGGAGGCATGTCTTGCCGGGCTGATTTCCGCCAGACAGTCTGCCCCTCAGGCCAACTCGATCCAGGTCATCGCCCTATATGACAACGAGGAGATCGGAAGCCGCACCAAGCAGGGAGCCGCCTCCAATCTGACGGAGCGAGTGCTGGAAAAGATTTATTTAAGCCTGGGCTTTGGCAGAAGCGATTTTCTGGACGCCCTGTTCAACGGTTTTCTGCTCTCCCTAGATGTGGCCCATGCCATCCATCCCAACCATCCGGAAAAATGCGATGTCAAAAACCAGATCACTATGGGAGATGGAGTGGCTATCAAACTGGCAGCCAGCCAGTCCTACGCCACCGACGCATCCCACGCCAGTGTCATCCAGGCTCTCTGCCAGAGCAACGGTATCCCCTACAGGAAGTTTTCCAACCGCTCGGATTCCAGAGGAGGATCCACGCTGGGCAGTATCTCCTCCGCCTTCCTGAATATGCCCACAGTAGATGCCGGCATCCCGATCCTGGCTATGCACTCTTCCAGAGAGCTGATGCATGTCAATGACCAAAAAGCGCTCAATGAGCTGGTGAAGGCATATTTGGGTGGCAGCGCTCCATCCCCCACCAATCCGGTATAAGCTGCTCCAGGGTGACGGTTTCCCGTTTATCATAATCAACCATGATTTCCATATCTTTATTTCTGATATTGAACTGCATAAAAAATTCTCTGCAGGCTCCACAGGGCATTCCGCTGCTTCCGCCAAAGGGCGCCCTGTCGCGGAATACAATCAGTCTCCTGACCACTGTCTGGCCGCTTTGAAGATACATATTCAAGGCGGCCGTCCTTTCCGCACACAGATCAAGGACGCCACAGCAGCTTTCTATACAAAAGCCGGTGTATATCTCTCCGTTTTCGCTTTCCAAAGCGCAGACAACATGGTGTGCATATACAAACGGAGAGATTTCTTCCGGATGGTATTGTTCCTTGGCTTTTAAATATAGCGTTTCCCAGATATCCATATTGGCCCTCACTTTCACAAAATCTTGATTAACTGTTTGCAATCTCTTTCAATACATATTCGATTCTAAACTTTGACACGCAGTCCAGCTCTCCCATGTGCTGTGCAATCATCTCCTCCAGCCCATCTTTTTTCAGTTTGTAGAGGATCTGCAGCAACGAGTAAGATAAAAAGTACTGTTCTTCTGTAATGCTGCCCACCGGCAGGATTTTCTGATTCAGCAGTGTTGATGAGCACTCTGACAGATAGTCCCGATATTCTCTGATACTCATCATATTCCGCAAAACTCTTGATTGTTCAAATCCCTCTTTAAAATCTTTCTGTTGAATATTTTGCAGTATTTCATCGATCAAGGCCTGAACATACTTTCTTCCTTCTTTTCTGTATTCCTCCTCACAAATCTCGATCAATTCCTTTTCCCGCAGATTTGGTGCCTCGAAGGTTCCATTCCAGAAATAATGCCCCTCCCTGATTTTTTTCTGTATCAGCTCTCCGATGCGCTTTCTGAAAGCGTTCAGGATCTCTGTACAATCGTTTCCCAATATTTTGTTCCATACAAGAGAGTCTTTTGCCGCACCAAGAAAGCTTCCCATCTCCTGCGCTTCCTCCATAGCTCGTCTGAATTCCGGAAGCATTTGCCGTATCTCTTCTTCGGATTTGTAAAAAGGTATTCTCTCATCTCTTTGGCAGAATTTTTCATACTGCTTTTTTAAGATTTGACAGGATATCTGCGATTCGTTGGTATAATGCTGATAGATACTGGAGACCAATTCATCAGAAGCTCTCATGCCGACTAAGTAACAGCGTTTTATTCTGTACAGGAAATTCTGGCTGAGATGTTTTATCGTCTTTTGTACCGTATCGTCATGCTCTGACTCTTTTGTCTCATCTTCATATAAACCTTCTACGGACTCTGATACAATGGCATAGCAGATCTGCCAGATTTCTTCTTCAAACGCAGGATCCGACAGTTCTCCTTTGTATGCGAATACGTCTTGGCAAAATCGCTCCGCCTTCTGCAGGGTACGGAGATTTTTCACTCTGTGTAATTTCAGAAATTTTTCAATAAAGCCTCTGTCAATCTTTAAATCTTCCCATTTAATGTCTGCCGCCTGCTCTGTTATGTGAAACTCCCGGTCAATAATCTTTTCCCCGTACTTCTGAAACACGGTTCTGTCTTCCTCATCCATCTCCTCCCCATTGGCGATCATGATGATAATACAGCCGGTTCTCTGCTTCAGCTCTTCTACAATCCCCAAAAATTCTCTCATACAGACATTCGGACTTTTTCGTTCAATGTCATCTATGACCACAACAGATTTTTCTTGCTCTTTCAAGGAAGAAATCACAGAGTTCTTTGGATTCGCTAACTGTTCTATCGCTTCATCTACCGATGCCCCAGCCTCGCTGGCCCTCATCACCTGCTTTACAGCCCTTACAGCTTTGAACAAAATGCCTGAATCATCCCAGCCTTTGATCTTGAAATACAAATCCCGATAGATATCCTGACCGGTATGCATCCCAAACAGGGAGAGCGCGTATGTATGTTTCCGATCTCTCAATGCCGCTTCCACCTCATAGCTTTTGCCAATCCCCCATGGTCCTTCTACTAAAATGGTTCTGTACGGCAGCTTTTCCAGATTCGACAGAACGTTTCTTATTTCGTCTGCTTTCATAGCAGTTCCTCCCTCCCCTCTCATCATTTCAATTTCATACTCATTTTTCTTCTTTCTGCAGCTCCTCTATTCCATCTCTGCCTGCCGTTCCATCATCAGACGAATGTTGGCCTGCTCTGTGTCATTCAGCAGATCATCCGTAAATTCTTCCGGGGCTATCGTTCCCTCATACCAACTCAGACTGTTGAAATAGCGGTTCAGCTCCTCATCCTCAAACTGACGCCCATGGCGGGCGTATATCTCATTGCGTGCAATCCTCAGGGCGCTGCCAGAGAGATTGACCAGATCCCAGTATTCCAGACGGCAGTCACTGCTGTTGGGAAAAATAAACTCATTCCCATCATAGCGGGCGGTCGCTGAGTCGATCCGAAAATCTGCCCGCAGATTTTCCACCTGATTTCCCAGCATCGTGTATTCTTCCCTGGTCTGCGGATTTTCCGCATCA
Source organism: uncultured Lachnospiraceae bacterium (assembly GCA_904395885.1). GTDB lineage: Bacteria > Bacillota > Clostridia > Lachnospirales > Lachnospiraceae > UMGS1370. The sequence goes on along the minus strand of CAJFOF010000002.1, from coordinate 3,596 downwards.
AAGCAGACGTCCGTAGGGCGGGAAACCACATAGACATATGGGCCGTCATATCCCCAGATCTCATAATCCGGCAAATTGACATAGGAACCATCATCAAAAATGCTCAGAGAAAAGAGACATCCATCCCCCATGCTCTCCCAGGATTTCTTCTGTAAAAAACTGACGGTTCCATTTTCCTGCCGCTCTTCGATTACCAGGTTCTCCCAGCTCTCGGGAAGTTCCAGGAAAAACGCCGGTGCTTCCTGTCCTGACACTCCTGATTCTTGTTTTGTCTCTTCTGACGCCTCCTCGGTTTCCGGAAGCCGGGTTGTCTCCTCTATGGTTACAAATTCTTTCTCTCCGCCCTCGGTGGGAAAGACACTGTGTTCCGCGGTTCTCCCTTCCAGGCAGAACGCCAGACTCAGAAACAGAGCGCCAAAGCCCACTGCTCCGAAAAATGCAGAAACGATCCCGGTCAAAACCCGATAACACTTCCCTGATTTCTGATTGGTTTTGCCTGCAGGTATCCAGGTACAAGGCCCCCACGCCATGGCGAGGCGAACGTGTTCATTCTCCGGCCCATGGGACAGCAGACGGGTCAATACTGTCTGAGCCTCTTCTTCCTGACAGTCCGTCAGGCGATACAGTTCCCAGAGCTGCCAGCAAAGCGACGGGAGCTGCTCTTCCGGGGAGGCTTCCTCCAGATATGCCTCTAAAACCGCAATGGCCCGCTCCGGCTTCCGGTCAGCCCACCTGCGGATCTGATGTTCCAAATGGAGCCTGCGCCCTATGGGCTGCTTTCTCAGAAGGGAGCTACGCTCTAAACATTTTTTCTGAAACGCTGTCTCCGCCTCCACAGCCTCTGTCTGGCCAAAGTTCTCCAGGCACAGAGACCTGATGTGACTTTCCGTCAAAGATAATTGGCTTTTCCAAAACAGACCGCCTCTGCTCTCAGGAGGTTGCCACCCTGCCAGTTGTTTTTCCCACGGCCTCAGTTCTGCAGTCTCCGGCTCCGCCAGTTCCAGCGCTTCCTCATACCAGCCTCCCCGGATCAGGCAGACTGCCGCATTGTCCACCCAAATCCGAAAAACAATCGGCCCGGGGGAGAGGCGGCAGATAGCTGACAGGTAGGCAAAGGCGGCTGTCAGAGGCTGGTCTCTGAGTGTCAGCACCGTTAATATCTGCCGATTTACATAAAAGTACATAGAAATCCGTACCAGCCAGACTGCTCCCAGATAAAAAATCCAGAGAGGGAGATTGGCCAGAAGGCCGCTTAGCCCGCTCTGTGCCAGCTCATCCTGTTCCATCCAGACCAGAACCAGATAATAGACCATAAGCAGAGCGCTCAGCCCCTGAAACCAATAGAAGGTTCTGCTGCAGCCAACGAAACAGAGCCGCCCTCTCATTGAGGACTCTTGCGCCTGGCCTTCCTTTTCCTCAAGGATCCGGAATGCCGCTGCTTTCTGCAAAGCTCTTTTTCTGTCTCTTCTCTCCCGGAGCCGGGAAGAGAGAAATGAACCCGCAAGAAAGATAACCGGAATCAAACTGCAGACTGCAGCCAATGGAAATCTTTCCCCCGCGCGGGCGTTTTCCCATTCCAGCCAGGCCATCCACCAGGACATGACCACCACCGCTGCGACGGCTCCGTTTCTAAACCAGCGCAGAAGGCTCGCCTCTGCCCCTTCCCGATTTTTCTTCGTTTCTTTTTTCAAGTCTGCTCCTCCCCTTACGCCGCAGTTGTCTAGTCCTGCAGGAGTGGGTACAGTTGTGCCAGGATTCGCCTGACCCTGTCGGACACATCGTCCAGCCCTGCTATGGCATCATCTATACGGGACTGAACCATAAAATCCACAAAGAGGTTATCCATAAACGTGTCCACAAACCTCAAAAAACTTCCCATTTCTACAGAAAGATCCGCTGATATGCTGATATCCTTCAGCTCCCGCTCAAATGCAGCCAGCTTTCTTTTCGCTTCTTCCATATCCTCTGATGCATCATCCATGCGGGAATGTTTTACCATACTGCTAATCATACCGCCCCCAAGCATATCAAAGATTCCCCAGTTCTTCGCGCTGCCAAGTTTTTCTCTGGCCTTCTGTATGCCTGCCAGCGCCTCTTCCCCTGCCTGAACCGCTTCCCGAACTTCTCTTTGATCCATAAATTTTCTCCCCGTACTGTCACTGTTGGTTTAATTCCGTGCCATAATGCTCCGATGAAAACCCGTTATCCAAAAAAATGCTGAAAAACGGTGTCATCTTATTATAAATTTCCGTATCTGCCGGTTTGGGCAGCGTCAGAAGGAAATCAACAAAGGCTTTTGTAACCGTGCCCTCTATCACTTTCCCATAACTCCATTCCGCCTCTTTTAATTTTCCGTACTGCAGAGCCATTTTAATTTCCCCCTGCTCCTCATTCCAGCAGTGAATTTCAAATCGGGCCGCTCCTTTCAATTTTTCAGCCATAACGGCTCTCCACTCTCCATTGGATGAGGACGACAGATTAATCTCAATCGCTTCAACCGGCCTCCCCGTTTCTTCCATCTTCTCCATCCCTTTCCTCTATCTCAAACTCTGCGTAGCAGACAGTCGTATCGTAATCCCCTGCTGCTCTGAAATCTGTGATCTCCTTGCCGATTCGATAGAAGCCGTCAGGAAGCGTCCCAAAGCTGTCAGACCAGTCGATTTTCCACTCTGTGTTTCCCCCCATTGGGATCAGCAGAGCGATGTCCTCCCACACCAGCTCCTGCAGCGGTTGCACCTGTGTCCATTGGCCGTCTTCTCTCTTTTCCAGAAAATATGCGGTTCCCGTCTGAAGTTCGCCGGACACATAGCCACCCGACTGTCTGCAGATCAGGGTCAATCCCGCCTCCGTCACATCGGTCGCCTCCAACTCCACACCGAAAGCGCCTTCCTGATCCTCTTCTGATGCCGTTTCTTCTGTTCGTGCATCTTCCCCATCCGCAAGCCCGGACAATTCCCTCAAATCCCAGGGAATGTAACTGAAAGAAAGTTGCTCTTCCTCCGACAGGCTGTTGTACATTGCAAGCCATTCCAGGGTGCCATCCGAAAGTTTGCCCGCGTCATACCACTGTCCGTTAAAGTATACCTGTTCCCTCTTCCTGCTCGGATCCTCAGCGGATGCAGAAAACTTTGCAAATCCCTTATCATATGCCACGTAGACCGCATCCGTTTTGTCATCATCGGCATAGATTTCCTGCCCTTTCTGTAGGCGGCACCCTGCCCAATCTCTCAGCGGATAATTTCGATTGTCAACCTCTTCCACTTCTCCGACGAGAGTGTAGCCGTCCGGCAGAGGTTCGTCAAAACCGGTAAACTGATAGTAATAGACCGTTCCCTCATACATGATCTGGGGCTGACCGATCTCCCCCGGTTCATACCCTGTTGGCGTCGCATTTTCTCTGTAATGGTTCTGGCAAGCTGTCATCAGATATGAAACAATAACAATACAGAGAATGACTGTCTGGTACCGTTTTCTCACGACACCGCACCTCCCATAAAACCTAGATATTTGATTCTTCGCAGTGCGCTCGATTTCGCTTCGCTTCTTCTCGCCTGCGGGCTTCGCCCTATGTCGATTCTTCGCAGTGCGCTCGATTT
>CAJFOF010000001.1 GCA_904395885.1 uncultured Lachnospiraceae bacterium | reverse complement strand
TATATATTATTCCTTTGAACTAATAATCAATATTTCAAAGGAGGCAGTTGATATGTCAGCAAATGTAGAAACCATGTTTTACACAAGAGTAACCCCATGGCATGATCTGGGAACCAGGGTGGAGGAAGCGCCGGGATCGAAAGAGGCCCTGGCGCTTGCCGGACTGGACTGGAAAGTGGTCCAGAAACCGATTGTTACAGAGGATGGCCTGCCAGTAAATGGATTTAAGGCCAATATCCGGGATCGGGACAGCCAGGTGTTGGGGGTTGTAACCAATCGCTACAAAGTCGTACAGAATGAAGACGCCTTCGCCTTTACAGACAAACTGTTGGGCGAAGGCGTTACTTATGAAACAGCTGGTTCCCTGCAGGATGGACGGCGCACCTGGATTCTGGCCAAACTTCCCCAGCGTTACATTATCAGTGGGGATGAGATCACGCCGTATCTGGTTTTCATGAATTCTCATGATGGAACCGGCGCGATTAAGGCAGCAATGACGCCGGTGCGCGTAGTCTGCCAGAATACGCTGAATCTGGCGCTCTCTACGGCAAAGCGCAGTTGGTCTACGAACCATACAGGAGATATTAAGGGAAAGCTGGAGGACGCCCGGAATACTTTGCTGTATGCAGACCGGTACATGGGAGAACTGGGGAAGGCCATTGACCGGCTGCAGCAGGTCCGCCTTTCGGATCAGAAGGTTTATGAGTATATCAATGCGCTGTTTCCGCTGATGGATGGGATTACGGAACAGCAGAAGAAAAATCTTCTGCGCCTGAAAGAAGAGGTAAAGACGCGGTATTTTGACGCGCCGGACCTTCAGCATGTAGGGAAAAACGGATACCGGTTTGTCAATGCGGTATCGGATTTTGCCACCCACACAAAGCCTTTGAGGGCTCGAAGTAATTACAGGGAAAGTTTGTTTGCCAGGACGGTGGATGGGAACGCGCTGATTGACCGGGCCTATCAAATGCTTTGGGCAGCCTAATGGGCAAGCTTGAAGTAGACGCTCTATTATGTTAATATGAAGTTACATAAAACGAACGAAAACAGCGGTTAAATGAATCACCTGAAGGAGGAGATTATAAAGCAGTTATGGCCCGTGAAAATAGAAATTGGAAACAGAATTTGGCAGGGCTGGAACGCTCATGGGAAACAATCGGAATCTCCAATGACTTTTTGTTTGGAAAATGTAAAGGATGATTTGGAAAGGGTCTATTCGATTGAAATGCAGATGACGGACACAAAAGAGCTGCCCAAGAGAAGCAGGTACTATTTAGCAATGATTGACCTGCAGCTGCTGGATAAAGGAATTCGCTACCGATACTTAAATGACTCCTATATTATCTTCATCTGCCCCTTTGACTTGTATGGAAAAGGACGGCATATGTATACCTTTGACGGAAGATGTAAGGAGGATCCAGAGCTTACGATTGAGGATGGTGCTACCCGGATTTTTCTGAATACGAAAGGAACTATGGAGGACGTAAGCGCAAGTTTGCGAGCGTTTCTGGATTATGTGGACGGAAGGCTGAGTGACGATGCATTTGTCCAGGAGTTGGAAAGTGCAGTAGATGAGGCAAAGAAAAATCGAGAATGGAGGCGTGAATAGATGACCTTAATGTTGCGAGATCAGGAAAACATTGAAAAAGGAATTGAAATGGGTCGAGAAGAAGGCCGTGTAGAGGGCCGCCAGGAAGGGATCCGCCTAATGGTGTCCGCCCTTCGAGATTTTGGGATTTCGAGGGAAGAAATTCAGAAGAAGATACAAGAAAAGTATCAGCTTACGGGACAGGAACTGGAAGAGTATTTAAAGTAGAAGGCTGTAGACCAGAACATATTGCAATGATGTAGAGCAGGAGCACGAAATTCAAACGTGTTTCTGCTCTATTTTTGATTGCTGATTGGAGAAAGGGGAAATATTATGAAAGTATATATGCAGGAGGAGCAAATTCAGGAAATGATGGAGAGGCCTGTACAGAAAAAGAAGATAGGGATTGTTCATCTGGAAATGGTGAGGGAGAGCCGCAGCCTGTATGGAATGGCACGGCTGAGTGGACCAAAGGAAGCGGCTGAAATTGTGGCACCTCTATTGAAACGGGCAGATCGGGAGATTATGGCAGTCCTGTCTCTGGATGGCCGTCTGGAGCCTGTGGCGTTGGAGATTGCTGCTGTGGGGGGACTAAATTGCTGCAGGGTTGAGGTAGCGAATCTGTTCAAGCACGCAATTTTGAACAACAGCGCCTCCATTATTTGCTTCCATAATCACCCTTCAGGAGATTGTGAACCCAGCCGGGAAGATATGGCGATGACAAGAAGGCTGGAGGAATGCGGGAAGCTGCTGGGGATCCCTTTAGTTGATCACATCATTATCGGCCAGGAAGGCGCCTACTTAAGCTTTGCGGAGCAGGGATGGATGAATGGAGGCGGAGCGGCGTAATGGCGGGAAAACCTTGGATGAGAGGAGGTGATTTTCTTGCCGTGGATTGTGATTGAAATCATCATTAAATTGTTTAAACGATAGCGGGAACGAGAGTTCCTTATTTTTATGCGCAGAGAAGAGGGGGAAAATTGCAATGATTCGAATATCGACAAAAGGAATGACAAGAGAGGAGTGGCTTAAGCTTCGGAAAACCGGGATTGGCGGTTCCGATGCGGGAGCGATCTGCGGACTGAATCCTTACAGCAGTCCCATGAAGGTCTATCAGGAGAAAACCCAGGAGGAGACGGAAGAGGAAGACAATGAATCCATGAGACAGGGGCGAGATCTGGAAGAATACGTGGCAAGGCGCTTTATGGAAGAAACCGGATTAAAGGTGCGCCGGTCCGGTCAGATGTATCGAAGTGAGGCGTATCCCTTTATGCTGGCCAATGTGGACCGGCTGATCGTAGGGCAGGATGCCGGCCTGGAGTGCAAGACCGCCAGCGCCTTCAGCGCAGACAAATGGAAAGATGGGAAAATCCCGCCCCATTACCTGGTTCAGTGCCTGCATTATATGGCAGTGACCGGGAAGAGGACATGGTATCTTGCGGTGGTCATTCTTGGCCGGGAGTTTAAATATCACAAGATTACCTGGAACGAGGAAGTGATCCGAAAACTGGTGGCTGTGGAAGAGATTTTCTGGACGCGGAATGTGCTTTCCCGGATTATCCCGGAGCCGGACGGTTCGAAAGCGTGTGATGATGTTCTGGCCAAGTACTTCCATTCAGCCAGGAAAGGAAGCGAAATCCCGCTGATCGGGTTTGATGAAAAGCTTAACCGGCGGGAGGAATTAATCCGGCAGGCAGAAGAACTGGAGCGGGAACAGAAGCAGATTGAGCAGGAAATTAAGCTCTATCTGAAGGATAATGAGACGGCGGCCAGCGACCGATACCGGGTCAGATGGCAGAATATTGATTCGGTAAAGCTGGATACCAAGCGGATGAAGGAAGAGCAGCCGGAACTGTACCAGAAGTTCTCGAAAATCTCCCATTATCGTAAGCTTCAGATTCATGCCGCGTAGAAAGGGGAGTTAACAGATGGATGAACAGAAAAAAGCATACCGGAAAATCCTGCGGGAATTCAGAAGGTATAAGCGGAGACTGCTGACGTCTTCCACGAAAGCGGAGATCTGGGAGGCCTGCTGGAAGATTCATTTTTATTGCTGTCTGAAAGAGTATTTTCAGTATAATCCGGAGATTCCCAGGGGATACATTTGTCTGGTGATGGAGGCTGCGGAGCCGATTCAGGCCATGTGGCAGTTTTATTTGAAATACGAACATACGATGTATCTTACCTGGGAAGGGATTGAGGAACTGCTGGAAGGGATGCTGCTGGAATGGAGGATGCCGGAAGCGGGGTAAACCGAAAAAGATTTTATTTTAAATCAGAAGGGGAAATCAATAATGGAAGTTAAGCTTCGGCTTTTACGGGCGGAAGAGATCGAGTGCCGGATAGGGATAATCAATGAAAAAGGCGTGAGCCTCTTATTATTTAAGGATGCCAGGGTGGACCAGAAGATCTTGGATGAGGTTTTTACTCCCTTTGGATGGAAACGGAGCCATCAGGTCCTGGATGGAAACCTGTACTGCACGGTGGAGATTTGGGACGGGGAAAAACAGCAGTGGGTTGCCAAACAGGATGTGGGGACCATGAGCTATTCCGAAAAAGAAAAAGGGCAGGCCTCAGACAGTTTTAAGCGGGCCTGCTTTAACTGGGGAATCGGGAGGGAACTTTACACCGCGCCCTTTATCTGGATTCCGGCGGAGTTAGCGAAGCTAAAGCGAAAGGGAGAGAAACTGTACAGTGAGGAACGGTTCCATGTGCGGGAAATCAGCTGCAATCAGGAACGGGCGATTTGCCTTTTAACCATTGTCAATGAGGCAGGACAGGTGGTTTACCAGTGGAATCGCAGGGAGAGAGCGGCGGAAGAAGCGGGAAAAAGCGGGAGGCTGCCGAAAGGCCGGGCAGATGCTTCTTGCCTGTCTGGATTAAACGGTGGCCAGCTGAGCGCGCTGGAGCAGGAACTGCAGAGAACCGGCGTAAGCCTTGACTGTGTGCTGGGCCGGTATGGGATTTCTGCGGTAGAGCAGATGACGGAAGCCATCTATGCCGATGCCATGAAAGGACTTAGAAAATCAAAGAGCAGGGGGATTGCATGAAAGAGAAAGAATGTTTGAAGGAAAATTTTTCCGGGGAAGAGGACCGAGAAGAGATCAAGGATTTGTTGGAACTCCTTCTGACGGAGAGAATCAGCAGTCTTGCCTGGAGACGGAGGGAGGAGGATCCTTCCCTCCAGAAAGAGGAAGAACTTCGTTTCCGGGAGTGGGACCGGCTGATCCAGGAAGAATATCCGGAACTGGCAAAACAGAGCCAGGAGTTTCTGGATTGGATTACCGCCAGCCAGGGACAGGAGATCGAAGCATTTTACCGATATGGCCTTGAGGATGGGATCCGCATGATGCTGCAGATCATGAAGCTGTGATCCACAAGTAAGCATAGAGGTTTTGTTGAGGAAGGACGAGAACAGGAGAGGAGATTGAACCATGAAGGAAATAAAAATGGGACAGGGAGAAATGATGATGAACGAAGCGGAGAAAAGCAGGATCATTTACCGGCTGGCAGGCTGCAGACAGGATCCGGAACTGCTGGAAAGGAGCGTAAAAAGAAACGTATTTGGGAATCTGACGGCAGTGTTATCCATGGATCTTATGACGGATTTGCGGCGGGGAATCCGGGCAGAGAGGCGGATTACCAGGGAAGACGCGGCGCGATGGGGAATGGAAGAGGAAGAACTCTGGAATTATGCATGGAAGAATACACCGAGACGTTATCCGGCAGTTCTTCGGCCCCTGGATGAGGTTCTGCGTGAACTGATCCGCGTTCGGGGGAAGGGAGCGGAGCAGGACCTGCTGGAGAACGACCTGTTGGATGATCGCAGGATGCAGGAGAATCAGAAGAGGCCTCTGTATGTTCTTACGAACTTAATGGGAGTAAATGGCGCTGCGGCACTTCTGTACCCCGGAATTCTTGAATCGGCAGCGAAACAGATCGCCGGAGATCTGCTGATTTTGCCCTCCAGTATTCATGAGGTTCTTATCCAAAAGTGGGATGGAGAGATTGATCTGGAAGTGGCGGCGGAGATGGTAAAAATCATTAACCGGCAGGATGTGGCACCGGAAGAGGTACTGGCAGATTGCGTGTATGTCTACCGGAAAGACAGCGGGAGGATCGAGTGTGTCAGAGCAAAGGAAGAATAGGGGATTAAGGAGGAAAACGAGATGGGAAGAGAAGAATGGATTCGGGATATGGTATATCAGCGGGTGGAAATGATTCTGGAAAAGTATTGTATGGAGAAGAATGGCAGGAAAGAGAAAGAGCTTGAGGGGGAAATTCTTGCGCTGGTTATTCCTGGAGAAAAGGCGAAGGCAGAAGAACTTCTGGAACAGGGGATCAGCCGGGCTGCCATGGAACATCAGGTTTTGTACCGCGCGGCATTTTTGGACGGGCTGTGGCTTGGGATCCGGGTTTCCCGGCAGGGGGAAAATGGGGAATGACGCGGCAATGAGGATTGATTAAAGGCAGAATGCAGAAAGAATGGATGGCTGTTGTCAGATGAGGTGATGACAGCCATTTTCTTTACAATAGAACCGGCTTATACGCCGGGGAAATGCCTTTCAATATCTTGTGAAGGATCTGAGAAAGGTTTGAAAATACCAGAAAGATCCTGTAAGAATGGAGTGCAGAATTAAGATGGCAGAATCAAGAATCATGGGCTATGCCAGAGTAAGCAGTACAGAGCAGAATCTGGCAAGGCAGCTGGTTGAATTAAAGAAGTACGTTCCGGAGGAAAATATCGTTACGGATAAGCAGAGCGGGAAAGATTTAAACCGCCCCGGATATCAGGCGCTGAAAGGTCCCTTGGGATTGAGAAAAGGAGACGTGCTAGTCATCAAATCCCTGGACCGCTTAAGCCGGAATAAGCAGGAGATGAAGCAGGAGCTGCAGTGGTTTAAGGATCATGGAATCCGATTAAAGGTAATCGACCTTCCTACTACGATGATCCGGTTTGACGCCGGTCAGGAATGGATTCAGGATATGGTGAATAATATTTTGATTGAGGTGTTGTCCAGCATTGCAGAGGAGGAGCGGAATACTATCCGGCGGAGGCAGAGAGAGGGGATAGATGCAGCAAAGAATGCCGGTGTAAGATTTGGTCCGCCGGATAAAGGGTATCCTGAGGAATGGGAAGTTTACTATGCCCGATATAAAAAAGGGGAACTGACCCGGAAGTATGTGATGGAGCAGCTGGGAATTGGAGCAGAGCGATTTAAGTACCTGAAGAAAAAGTATGAGAAAGAGAAGAAGGGGGAATAAGCCGGCAACGGCTTATTCCTCTGAAGGGAGCAGAAAACGGAGATTTTTCCCCTGGAAAACGGATACATGGGGACCGGGAGAATAAAGTACAGGTTATTGTCGCAAATTTTTGCCGGCCAGGAAAACGAATTTGCGATTGGTTCTATCATCAATCTATGTTAGAATAGAAACTATGGAAATGTTTATTTGGTGAAGAGATAAGGTGATGCAGATGGAATTAAAACGGGATATTTATCAAAAGCTTTTGACCTGGAAGAAGAAAAATACACATAAGGTACTAGAACTCGAAGGGGCCAGACAGGTTGGAAAGACCTATATACTGAACCGTTTTTCACAGGAATATCGGTCTTATATCTATATTAATATGATTGGGTCCACTGGAGAACGGTTTTTGCAGTGTCTGGAAGCAGCATCCAGCTGGACTCCGGGACAAACACCGCCGGATAAGCCTCTTCATAAAGCGTTTAAACTGTATGCTCCGGATTTTTCGGATCAGGAGGATACGCTGGTGGTGATTGATGAAATCCAGGAGTCATCGGTAGTTTACAGCAAGATCCGGGAATTTGCACGGGAATTTCGGTGTCACTTTATTGTAACCGGAAGCTATCTGGGAAAGACCAGGGAAAAGGAATTCTTTTTGTCCGCCGGAGATGTGGAATCGCTGACGATGACTCCACTGACCTTCCCAGAATTTCTGGATGCTTTTCAACTGAGAGAACGGTATGAAACGGTTGATCTGTTCGGCGCTTCCAGCCATGACGAGTACGATAGTTTGAAACGTTATTTTGACTTATATCTTCATATCGGAGGCTATCCGGAAGTGGTAAAAACTTATCTGGAAACGGAAAGCGTGGAAGCCTGCGCAGATATCATCGGCGAACTGGTATCCATTTTTATCAGGGAATCCTCCCGTTATTTTGATAATCCGTTAGAAACGGCCACCTTTGATAAAGTGCTTTCGTCTATTGCGGTGATGATGCTGAAAGAAAAGAAGGGGACGAAAGATTTAATCACGGATCTGACGAGCATTATTTTCAAAGAAGAAAGCGGTAAAATTGCCAAGCGGACTGTGAACTATGCGATCAGCTGGCTGTATTTGTCGCATCAAATCGGATACTGCGGAAAAAGTGTGGACTGCGATAACCTGAATATTGTGGAGAACTGCAGGTACTACTTTATGGATCTGGGGATCGCGAATCAGTTTCTGTCATTGACCGGTACAAGCCAGGAGGCGATTGACGGGAGCTTGTGCGAGAATTTTGTATACCTGGATCTGGTTGAACGGATTAAACGCCGGGAGATTGCAGGGCAGTCTCCATGGTTTGGAACCGATGAGAAGACAAGCGGAGAATTGGATTTTTACGTCCGCAGCCGTCTGGACTATAAAAATTATGGCATCGAGGTAAAGCGGGGGAATGAAATTGCGGTAACGGCAAATGGTCTGCTGGAGAAAGGAAAATTGGATTATGTGTATAATCTGAAAAATACTTATGGAGGTATAAATGGCAGAAAGTATACAGTTCCTCTTTATCTGGCAGGGAGAATCCGGTTTGATTTGGGGAGAAGTCTGTGAAGAATAGAATAATCGCAGTTTGCTTTCTCTGGACTGCACCTGTGGGGAGAGAATAATGAAAATAATGACAGCATATGAGTTATTAAGAAGCATTTATGGCAAGTCGGGGAAAGCGGATAAGGCAAAGAAAAAGCTGATCGATAAAGGGACTTCTGATCCTCAGAGTTTAGAGAAGAAGATACGGGAATTAGAAAAATATTGGATCGATAATCAAAAGAAACTCTTTGCGCCAAAAGCAGAAGAACTTGGCATTTTGGAGTTTTGTAAGAAGCTGCATCTTTTAACGGATAATATCAGAAACAAACCAAATTTTAAACCGAAGCTTTCTACTGATTTCGATTTTTATCTACCTGATGATTGGGAGGGTGTATGGTATATTCTTACATTCGATAGAAATAAGATGGAGAAAAAATGCAGCACTGACCGTTTGCTGGAGTGGAAACTGCTGACTGATATGCTGGATGGCTGGGGGAAGCGCTATTGCATGAGCATGAGAGAATACAGGAAAATTCTTAAAGAAAATTATGCCCATTTTGGAATGCCATTTTTCCCAGGCACAGATGATGCGGATGATCCGGAGGTCAAGCGTAAGAAAAGAACATGGGAAAATGAAAAAATCCGCAAAGAAACAGAGAAACGGGAAAGACTGTACAAAAAATGGGGAGTAGAGAAGCCAGAGCAGGAAATGGAAAGTGTAAAGACGCAGGTGGAGGACCTGAAACAAAATCTCTGGATAAAATTTGGTCTGGAAAATCTTAAGGATATGAAAGAAGAGGTGATTGCGCAGCTTTGTGACAGTATTCAAAGTTTAGAAGGCCTTGGCATACGCATCAGTGATATTGAGGGACTTTTGTGGGAGGGAAAGGATCTGGAAAAAAACTTCCGTATGTTAGGCCATGCGCTGCAGAATGCCCAGGAAAATAAAACGATCAGAACGGGAAAAAATCAGCAAAAGATCGAAATTTCTGAAGAAGAGAATTTACGTCCAGAGGAGAATGGGGCGGAAGAAGATGATTTATGCCAGGAGGAGATGGCGGTGGAAGCAACGACAATCCGAGATAGCAATATCAGGAATGAGTTGCTGGAAAAATTAAATTATCTGCTGGATGAGACGGAAGCGGCTCTTCCGGACAATCCGCTGAGTTTATCGGTTTCGGGGTTTAATCGGTATTTCTGGAATCATTCTCCTGGACTAAGTGAGAAACAGAAGGAAGCAATTAGAAATCTGGCGATTAAAGCAAAACAGTTTTATCCCAAGATCTACTTTCCGGAAGAAAGAATAAAGGAAAAGTGGAAACAAGGATACCGCTGCGTGACGGCAGCCGGCAGCATCAGTGAGATAGCGAGGGACGAGTTGGTGCAGCTGGAGTATTTGGTGAAACTGATGGAGGAAGGGAAGCTGATAAAACCTGATATGAGCAATGAGATTACAGCTTGTGCAGAAAAAACAAAGGAAGAATTAAAAGAAGCATTTATAAGATATCGTGTTGAGCAGGAGATTTTTGATGCGAATAAGATTAATTTAGAGGATTGCATGTATCGATTAAATTCTCGAGAATTTATACCGGCATTAACGGGAAAATGGCCCAAAAAGAGTAATTAAATGTTGTGAATGACAGCGGGACGGTAAAACGCTCCGCTGTTTTTGTGTCCTGCAAGCCTCGAGTCGATGTAGTACGATTTAGTAAAATAATATATATTTTACCAAACTATAAAATCAAAAAAACATAATAATATTCAAAATAATAAATTTTGTTATAAAAATAAAGAAAATAAAAGAAAAAATTGATTTAAAAAGTAAATAATAAAAAATTTTAATAAGTTATGCTGTCAAATTTAATTCGGTAAAATGGGTTCATAACAAAAAGGAGGTAATGAAGATGGAACTCCAATTTCAAAATTACGAAGCACGTGGCGACGGTTATTACGAAAATGGAAAAAGAATTTCCAATTTTCTCCTGTATCCGGAAGCACTTGAGCAGAACCTTGCGACAGGGCAGACCATATACCGGATTAGGCTTGTCATTAACGGTAGTAAGGAGAAAACGGTGAACATCAGCGCGGGCGAGGTGAATTCGGGAGGCTGGCGCAAAAAGATTTCTCCGATAATCTGGACGGAGAATCCTGCGGAGTTTAACCAAAACTTTAGGCGGGCCTTGTCGGCGGCCGAAGATCATTTCCCCAGGACGGAAATTATCACTGCGCGAACAGGCTTTCAAAAGGTGGATGGCAAATGGATCTTTGCTTTTTCAAATGGAGCGATTACGGAGAATGGTGTTTGCGAAACGATACGCGCAGAGGTTACGGATTGTTACTATTTCGGGACCTGTGATTGGCAGGATATGAAGGATGCGACTGCCTTTCTGGAACTGATCCGCCGGCAGTCAGATACGTTGTATCCGATTTTTGCTGTAAACCTGTTAGCTGCGGTTCGGAATTTGTTCCGTAATATGGGCATTGACCTGAGCCTGAGTCTTTGGCTGGAGGGGGATTCCGGCGTGGGGAAAACTACATTGGCGAAAACGGTCGGCACATTTGTTGAACCGGAACCTTTCGACGAAGACGGTAAACTCGTGTGGAATGAAAGGTCGGTTTTATCGGCTACGGAAAAAGTTGCCTGCGCAGTCAGAACATTGGTGGAAAGCGACGGTCATGCGCTGATTGCTGATGATTTCAAGGATGAAGATTCGCAGAGGCAGCGGGAGAAAACGCGAGCAATTCTCGACATTATCGTGAGAAGTGTTTACCGGGGAAGAGTAACGGAACGAAAATCCCAAAATACGGAGGAAGCTGATACCGTGGTTGGAACCTGCGCAATCTTTACGGGTGAGTATCGCCGGACCACGGAGTCGCAGAGCGCCAGAATGATCATTGTGGATGTGGGTGATTTCATCCAGGAACCGGAGAAAAAGAGAATACTGACGGAGCTGCAGCAGCATCTTGAGTGGCAGGCGGACCTGGTGGGAGGGTTTATTTTATGGCTTATCCGGCAAGCCAATGAAACTGGAAGCAGAGAGGTCTGGCGAGAGAAAATGCGGGATTTACGCAATAAGCCGTGGGAATATGAGAGTCGCTCCAATGGACAGAGAATGAGGGATACAAGAGATCGGCTGCTCTTCGTTACGGATGTTTTTGGAAACTTTCTGATGACGACTTTTCCCGATGCAAGGAATGAGATTCAGACATTTTTAGAGGCAGCAAGGCGAAGCGTGGAGCACTCAGTGCGCTATACGATGGAAAATCTTGGAGGAATAGATAACGTTGTCCAGAACCTGACACGGGACGTAATCAGCCGGCTGATAAAGGAGGACAGAATCCGTGAAGCAAAATTGGAGAGTCGGTGGGGAAAACTGGAGGAGGAGCAGTTCATGTTTGCAGAGGAAATTGATAAACCTCTCAAATATGATGCCCTTTTGGTTCGAAATGTGCAAAAATCCCTGGATGGTGCGGATCTATGTGGGATTTCTGCACATGAGGAAGCAGCACTGGTGATTTTGCGGGACGATTTTACGCAGATGCTTGAACAGCAAGTAAAGAAGTATGTTGCGGAGAAGCGGTTGACGGAGGAGGAAGGCAGGCGGATCACATTATCAGTTCTGGCAAAACAGCAGATAATTCTGACCTGGCCTCGCTGGGACAGCGGGGCTCGGTACAGCAAGCCGTATCCGAGGCTGAGGTATTGGGCGGTTCAGTGTCGGGCTCGGTATGACGGCAGTGAATACACCGGCCACCGTGGAGAACTGTGGAACGAAGAGGCGATATGCCTGAATCTGAAGCACGACCTTTTTCAAAATCTTCTGGAGGAATCTTTTCCGAAAGAGGACGTCCCGGCAGCACTGGATACGCAGCAGCAGAAGGAAAGCCGGAAGGCCAGAAAGGCCTTTATTTCGGGACGAAGGGTTTTTCAGAAGAAAAAGCTGTAAACTTTGGATTTCTTGGCTTTTTTAAAATCCGAAAAGACTGCTAGTTAACGAAAAAATTCGTTAGAAAAATAAATAAGGAATGGCCGCAAAAATGGTGCGGCCATTCCGATTATTATGAAAGGAGACCGAGCCCCCGGCCGGGCTAAGGATGTACATCGGCTCCTGGATAAAATGATGACTCAAGACGAATTGTTGAAATACGCGATCAAATGTGGTAAGCTTGACCTGGCGCAGGTGCAGGCTGATTATGCCATGGAAGAAAAAAGAAAAATTATAGAGCAGCACAAGTACAAAATCTGGGAGGGCAAGGATGGAAAATGGCGCACGTACTTACCGGAGATAAATAATGACAGACGGCTGGTAAAACGAAGCACGAGAGAAAGCATCGAAGATGCGATTGTTGCATTCTATAAAGGAAAAGAAGCAAACAGTCATATCGTTACCTTTGAGGATGCTTATTTCAAATGGAGAAATTATCAGGATCAGCTGGTGGGTTCCAATACGATCACGAAGTATGCGTCCGATTATCGGAGGTACTTTGAAAATGCAGAATTTTGCAAACAGAATGTCGAATCGATTGGCGAGGATGAGGTGAAACTTTTTATTTGCAGGACGGTGAAAGAAAAAAAGCTTTGCAAAGAAGCGTGTAAAACGCTTTTCAGCTATCTGAACAGAACGTTTTATCGCGCAGTGAGAAGCGGAATGATCCAGAAGAATCCCATGGATGATCTTGGAGCAAAGGACTTTTACCGGTACTGTACCGAGCGGAAAAGAACAGCGGATACTCTTTTGGTCTCAGATACGGAAATGGCTGAACTGTATGAACGGTTTTACAATGATCATGAAAAAAAATCCGGATATATCCCGACATATGCGGTAGAGCTTGCCAGCCTTACAGGGATGAGAGTGGGAGAAATTTCTGCATTGACTTGGGATAAAGTCAAAGATTCTTACATCATCGTGAATCAATCGGAAAAGTACGACCGAATGAAAAAAGAGTATTTCATTGATGACACAAAAAATGTTAAGGAGCGCGTTATACCATTGACGGAAGAAATCAGGGACCTGCTTGATCGAGTAAAGAAAGCGGAAATGGAGAACGGTTATCTTTGCGAGTGGGTGTTCGCTGATGAAGATGGAAGGATTCATGCTCCGGTGATTTCTTCCTGTTCCAAAAACAAATGCCGTCAGCTGAAAATCACAGAAAAGGGAATCCACGCTTACCGAAGAACCGTAAATTCCAAGATGCGTTGCGCCGGTGTGCCGGTTACGGTAGCCGCCTCTCTTTTAGGACATTCGGAAGCTGTGAATAACAAATATTATACTTTCGACATTAGCGGATTAGATGAGAAAAGGAAAATTTTGGAAAACATTAATCAGAAGATGCCCGCAAGCCACTGAGGAAAGGGGAATGCAGCCATGAAAGGCGTATTTGAGGTAATCAAAGGTAATCATAAAAAAATGAGCCTGCCGAATGAAAATCATCCGGCAAACCCACATTCTGCAAAGAAAAATCGGGGCAACAGGATTTGAACCTGCGACCTCTCGGCCCCCAGCCGAGCGCGCTACCAAGCTACGCCATACCCCGTTCTTCAACGCTCAATCATTATAGCAAATAGTTGAGGAAATTGCAACTAGTTTTTTAAAAAATTAGAAAAAATCATACCAGCCGCAGCGTGTTCCCGGGATAAATTAGTGTGAGACCGGACACCTGCGATACGGGCAAAACCGCACTCCTCCCGGAACTGGTATGATCATTCATTTTAGCACGGTAAAGAGGAAAATGCAAGACAGGACAGAAAATCAGGCCGATATAAAAGGGAGGGGCCGGCAAATCACTGCCGGCCATAAGTATGAAAAAGTTTTAATGAAAATGTGAAAAAGGAGTTTCCTTCTTGACATTCTCTATATTAGCAGTTAGATGTGAAGAAAATATGGACGAAATGTAAACTTTCCAAGAAAAGAGGACCCTTGATTTTGGCCATTGAGAGAAGAACAACAGACAGAATCCCCGGCCAAAGGCCTTTGGCCGGGGATTCTGCAGAAATTATCCTGGGTTAAATTACTTTGTTTTCTCAGGGCAGTGGATAAAAACTGTTTTGCATCAGGAATCACATTCACAGGAAGATTCTGACCGGAAATTTCGGTTCCAGGTATTGCAGCAGGAACCGCATCCGTGGGAAGTGATACAATACTGGTTCAGTGCATCCGTATAGCCGGCAATATATCCGTTGTTAAATCCTACGTTGCATCCTGCGCGGAAGCCATCAGCATACCCGCGTTTGTAAATTTGCTCACGGGAATTCCAGTCTTCGGAATTGTCTGAGTCAGAGTTCCAGCAGCAATTATTGTTATTGTGGCAGCAACATCTCCAGTTGTGGCATCTGCAATTACATCTACACATATGAGTTACTCTCCTTTATATAAGGTTGTACTATAAGATATGGACAGAAAGATAATGTGTTACTCTCACTTTCCGGCAGAGACTTCATAGATTAGTATTAGAAATTTCCTGAAAGGAGTTTAAGTATGGATTTCTATTCTTCCAGAAGAAATATGAATTCCGGACATTTTCGCGGTCCTTTGCCCGTCTCGCCAGGGACTTCCCAGAAGTCGGCGCCGACGAAGCCGGAAGCCGGTGAAGACAAGGAGGCGGTAAAAGCTTCCTCCTGCAGTTCCTGTTCCTCTAAACCATCTGCAGTCGGAGGCTGTGTTTCCTCAGCGCCTCTGTGCAATTGTGGTTCAAAACCAGGCGGTAACCCCGGCTGCGGTTCTAACAATACGAAGCCTGGCTGCGGTCCGAACGTGATGCCTGGCTGCGGTCCGAACGTGATGCCTGGTTATGGCCCGAATATGATGCCCGGTATGGGACCGGGGACAGGAAACAGACCGATGCAGCCGGAGCCATGCTGCAAATGGAAAGATAAATGTACTGACACATCGCCTGGTCCATTAGAAAACCATTACCAGATTGCCATGGCTTACGTTCCGTGGCAGCAATGGCAAAAACTGTATTCCATGGAAGAAGGATTCTGTAAGGGGACGATTTTCCCGGATTTATATCTGCCATTCCAGCCAAGGGGGTGCCGAGTATGATGAATCGCAATTGTGAATCGCTGATGAGGCGAGTCTATGAAACAGGATTTATGCTGGATGACCTGATTCTTTATCTGGATACCCATCCCTGTGACCCGAGGGCTTTAGAATGCTATAAACGGGCTTCCCAGGATTACGCTGACGCTGTTGGCGCTTTTGAAAATCAGTGCGGCCCGCTGACAATTGAAGGAGTTCAATCTGACTGCTATTGGACTTGGGTAGAAAATCCCTGGCCCTGGGAAGGAGGATGCGAATAATGTGGAAATATGAAAAAAGGCTTCAATATCCGGTGAAAATTTCACAGCCAAATCCCAAGCTGGCTTCTTTTATCATCAGCCAGTATGGCGGCCCTGACGGAGAGAGTGCTGCGGCTATGAGGTATTTGTCGCAGAGATACGCTATGCCTTATAAAGAATGTAAAGGGGTATTGACAGATATCGGTACGGAAGAACTGGGACATTTTGAGATCATCGGAGCGATTGTACACCAATTGACCAGGAATCTTACCCCGCAGCAGATTGAAGAGTCCGGCTTTGGGCCGTACTATATTGACCACACAACAGGGCTGTGGCCTCAGGCTGCCGGAGGGATACCGTTTAACGCCTGCGAATTCCAGTCAAAAGGCGATCCGATCACAGATCTGCACGAGAACCTGGCTGCGGAACAGAAGGCCAGGGTAACATATGACAATATTCTGCGGATGGTAAAAGACCCTGAGGTAGCAGAGCCGATCCGGTTCCTGAGAGCCAGGGAGATTGTCCATTATCAGAGATTTGGTGAAGCGCTCCGGATCGTCTGCGACCAGTTGGATTCTAAGAATTTTTATGCATTTAATCCTGCTTTTGACACGAAGGATGGCAGAGGGCAGAGCTGTTAGAACGTTGTTCCTCGTCTCCACGGTATGATGTGTTGTTTCTATCAGGATTGATTTATAAAAGCTTGCGGGCTGTTGCCTGGGAAGTTGCGGCCTGTGCCTGAGCACAGGCCCTTGAATTTTGCTGGCAGTAGCCGTGAAACAGGCAGTCTATAATAAAAAGCTGACCAATTTTTGTTGTAATAGATCCGGACTGGAGAGGTCTTTCGCTGGGACCGCACAACAGACAGACATTTGCCAGCATGGCGGCAGGGGACGCAGAAAAATGGGTGACCAGAATGATGGAGGCTCCATTGGATTTGGCCGGTTTTAAAATGTCCAGCATATCTTTAGTGGCGCCGGAGTAGGAGAAAAAAAGAATCACATCTCCCTTTCGGCACAGGGCGGAAGCCATTGCCTGCATATGGGAATCTTCAATATGGATAAAGCTGGAAGAAACGGTGGCAAAACGTGCCCAGGCTTCCATGGCCATGATATTGCTGCTCCCCTGACCAAAACAATAGACTTTCTGTGCCTTTGACAAAAGGGTGATTGCCTGATGGATGCTGGATTCGTCAAAACGAGCCAGTGTTTCTGCCAGCGCATCTATATTAGCCTGATACAATCCCTGACAAATGTTTTTAAGACCGTTGTTGCTGATCGCACAGGGCTTGTTGCTGTCAGGCAGACCGGGAGACGGAGCTGCCTGAGACAAAGCCAGCTTAAACTCATGATAAGACAACCCCAGGAGTTTGCAAAAACGATGGATCGTGGTTTCTGAGACATGGCTGACTTCGGCAAGATTAGCCACAGACATATGCTGTACCCCTGTTTTATGGGAAAAGATATAGTCTGCCAACTTTTTTTCAGAATGTGTCAGAGAGTTATATTGACTGGAAATGGAATCTAATACGTTGGATTCCATGAAAACACCTCCTATGTAAGTGTAATAAGAGTCTTCTTCGTATACTTTTTAAATTATAAATGATTTTCAACAAGAATACAATTGACGTAAAGAAAAAACGGATGCAGATACAGTAGTTTTCGTCAAATTGCTTATTGACGTTTGAGCCATAACAGGAGTAGGCTATGAGAAGTAGAATAACAGCGCCGCTATATGCGGATCTGATATGGACAGAGGGATGAAATGAAAACAATATTTTACAGGGGAATAAGAAGAGAAAAGAGGCCGCTGCCGGACGGATATCTGTTTACCAACAGAGATCTGACCAGGCTGATTGCTCCGCTGGTGGTGGAGCAGATACTGGCTGTAACAGTGGGGATGGTGGATACTATGATGGTGTCCAGCGCCGGGGAAGCCGCCACATCTGGGGTGTCTCTGGTGGATATGATCAATAACCTTTTGATCAATTTATTTGCGGCCGTTTCGACGGGAGGCGCCGTGGTGTCCTCTCAGTTTTTGGGGCAGAAAAAGAGAGGAAGAGCTTGCGAGGCGGCAAATCAGCTTATTCTGGTTACAGGACTGATTTCTCTGGTTGTAATGGTTCTCTCGATAGTGTTCCGGAAAGGTCTTTTAACTCTGCTTTATGGAAATATAGAACCAGATGTTATGGAAAATGCGTTGATCTATCTGGTTATATGCGCTTTCTCCTATCCGTTTTTGGCTGTATATAATTCCTGTGCCGCACTGTTCCGCTCCATGGGAAACTCTAAAATTTCGATGGAAGCAGCAATCGTAATGAACCTGATTAACATTGTGGGAGATGGAGTGCTGATTTTTGGATTTCACTGGGGAGCAGCTGGGGCAGCGACGGCGACTCTGGTTTCACGTGCTGTAGCCTGCGTGATCCTTCTGCGGCGCCTTCATGATCCGGCACTGGAGATCCATGTTCGGCTGAAGGGGGCGAAGTTCAGGGGACGCCTGGTAAAAAGTATCCTGAATATCGGGATTCCGGGAGGAATTGAGAACAGCATCTTTCAGTTGGGAAGAGTTCTGGTGGTCAGCATCATTGCAATGTTTGGAACAACCCAGATCGCAGCGAATGCTGTGGCCAACAACCTGGACAGTATGGGAGTTTTGCCCGGACAGGCAATGAATCTGGCTATGATCACAGTCATTGGGCGGTGCGTCGGGGCAGGCGATTTTCCGCAGGCGGAATATTATGCAAAAAAAATGATGAAAATTACATACTTGATCAATGGCCTGTGCTGTGCAGGCGTGATTTTCACTATGCCTCTTACCCTGATGCTGTACGGTTTGTCGGAGGAGACGCTTGCCCTGGCTGCAGTTCTGGTGTTGATCCACAATGGATTTGCAATCCTTTTATGGCCTGCCTCGTTTACCCTTCCCAATGTTTTGAGGGCAGCAAACGATGTCAGATTCCCAATGTGCGTTTCCATCGTCTCTATGATCACATTCCGTTTGGGAATCGGGTACATCTTGGCAGAGAACTTTGGGATGGGGGCAGTTGGAGTCTGGGCGGCTATGGTGCTGGACTGGCTGGTTCGTGTTCTGTGCTTTGCAGGGCGGTACCGCGGCGGAAAATGGAAGAGATTTTCGGCCGCATAGGCGAGGTAACAGGTGACAGATTGAAAAAATTAAGGTATACTGGAACCAGTTGAGAAAATGGAGGAGTGAGTAGTTATGGCTGTACATGTAATTGATGAAGCAAAGCGCTGTCTGAATTGCAAAAAACCGAGATGCCGTCAGGGCTGCCCGATCAATACGCCGATTCCGGAGATGATTCAGATGTTTCTGAATAACGATGTACTGAAGGCAGGAGAAATGGTATTTGCCAATAACCCTCTGTCTGTGATTTGTTCTCTGGTATGCGACCATGAAAAGCAGTGTGAGGGGCACTGCATCAGAGGAATCAAAGAGTCTCCGGTTCACATCAGCAGCATTGAAAATTATATTTCTGATTCCTGCTTTGAGCGTCTGGAAATCCCTATGAAAGAGTCCAACGGAAAGAAAGTGGCTGTAATCGGAGCGGGACCTGCGGGGATCACGATAGCGATCCTGCTGGCCCAGAGGGGTTATAAGATCACAGTTTTTGAAGACCGGGAGAAGATCGGCGGCATCCTCCGCTATGGGATTCCGGAATTTCGGCTGCCGAAATCAATACTGGACCGATATAAAAAGAAGATGGAAAAAATGGGCATTTTATTCAGACCCAATATCGCTATTGGCGGTTCCATCAGTACGGACGATATGTTCCGGGATGGCTATAAGGCGATTTTTGTGGGAACCGGAGTCTGGAGGCCCAACACGTTGAAAATTCCAGGTGAGACGTTTGGAAACGTCCACTTTGCAATCCACTATCTGAGAAATCCTGAGGTCTACCATCTGGGGGATCGGGTTGCAGTGATCGGGGCCGGAAATGCGGCTATGGACGTTGCAAGGACTGCGATTCGCCATGGAAGCAGGGAAGTCACCGTATTTTCCATCACGGAAGTTCCGGCGGCATCGCCCAGAGAAGTGGAATACGCCCAGATTGACGGTGTGAAGTTTGAGTACCTGAAGGCGCCTGTGGAGATCAAGGACGAAGGGCCTGTTATGGTAGATATCTCCTGGGACGAGGACGGCAATATGGTGAAGCATATGGAGACGGCGCGGCTTTTCCCGGCAGATTCTACACTGATTTCTATCAGCCAGGGGCCCCAGGACCGGATCGTCAACAGAACAAAGGGGCTGGAAGTGGATCAGAGAGGTCTGTTGAAGACAGATGCCCACGGGCAGACCACCAAACCGGGTATTTTCGCTTCCGGAGATGTCGTTACCGGGGCAAAGACTGTGGTAGAAGCTGTAAAGTACTCCAAAATGATTGCAGACGCTATCGATGAGTACGTACAGAGTCTCGACGACTAGATTTTAATGACACACAAAGGAGTATGACATGGCAAAAAAGATTATCAGCCTGGATCTGGATCAGACGCTGCTGGATCATTCCACATTTTCCATACCGGACAGCGCTCTTTACGCCCTGGAACACCTTCGCCGGGAGTTTATCGTTGTCCTGGGGACCGGGCGGGATATGGACAACCATTACAGCCGCCAGTTTAAAGAGATCGTAAAGCCTGATGCGATTATCCATCTTAATGGGACGAAGATTACGGTCGGCGATGAAGTGATCTTTGAGCATTTTATGGATAAGGAGCTGCTGAGGAAGATTTTATCCTACGCACAGGAACACTCTTACAGTGTCGGTGTGACCATTGGGGATGAAGATTACTATATAAATCCTCCGGTAGTGGAGGCAATGGATATCAAGCGCTGGGGAAAATGCGTGAGGAATTTCCGGGATCCCTGGCTGCTGATGGATATGGACATCCACACACTGGCTTACCAGGGGACAGAACCGGGAGTGCTGGATTTTGAAGCTCATTTTCCGGAACTGAAACTTCCTATGTTTGCAGGAAAGATGGGAGCCGATGTGGTGGAGAAGAAGGCGTCCAAGGCAGAAGGCTTAAAGCGGCTGTGCCAGTATTATGGGGTAGACCTGAAGGATACGGTGGCAGTAGGAGACAGTATGAATGATTACGAGATCTTACAGACAGCCGGGATCGGCATTGCCATGGGAAATTCCATAGAGGACTTGAAACCGGTCGCCGATTATATTACGGCGGATATTGGGGATCATGGGGTATATAGAGCATGCCGCCATTTTGGATGGATTCCGGAAGGGCCATTTGAAATATAAAAAATTGTAAGAAGAAAGAGGATGAATGTACAATGAACCAGATTCAGGAACGTTTACAGAAACTGAGAGCACTGATGCAGGAGCGCTCCATAGATGCTTATATGATTCCTACCTCTGATTTCCACGAGTCTGAGTATGTAGGGAAGCACTTTAAATGCAGAGAATTTATGACTGGTTTTACCGGATCAGCCGGCACGGCAGTGATTACAAAGGATGATGCCGCACTGTGGACAGACGGCCGCTATTTTGTTCAGGCTGCCGCACAGCTTGAGGGTTCCACAGTAGTTCTGCAGAAGATGGGACAGGAGGGGACGCCTTCTATAAAGGAATATCTTCTGGAAAAGATTCCGCAGGGCGGAACCCTGGCTTTTGACGGACGGGTAGTAAACACCGCTGAGGGAGAAGAACTGGAAGACGCTTTGGGCGTAAAAGACATTGCCATTGCCTGCCAGGAAGATCTGGTGGGAGAAATCTGGGAAGACCGCCCTGCGCTTCCGGCTGAACCTGTGTGGGTCCTGGATGTGAAATATGCGGGAAAAGATGCTGAGGATAAAATTGGGGACCTTCGGAAGAAAATGGAAGACTGCGGAGCCACCGTCCATATCCTGACGACCCTGGACGACATTGTCTGGCTGCTGAATATCCGCGGCAATGATGTGGACTGCAATCCGGTGGTTCTTTCTTACCTGATGGCAACCAGAGAGAGTTTGTACCTCTATATTAACGAGGCGGTTCTGGACAGCAGCGTAACGGGTTATCTGAAGGAAAAAGGCGTGACAATCAGGCCCTATGATGCCATTTACAGCGATGTTGCCAAGCTGCACGGCGAGACCGTGATGCTGGAAAAGAGCCGGACGAATTTTGCGCTTACCCAGCTTCTGGACGGCACCAATGAGATCATCAATATCCAGAATCCCACAGCTCTGATGAAGGCTATTAAAAATCCGGTGGAGATTGAAAACATCAGGAAGGCCCATATCAAAGACGGAGTGGCAATGACCAAGTTTATTTACTGGTTAAAGAAAAATATCGGGAAGATCCCTATGGACGAGATCAGTGTTGCAGACTACTTAAACAGCCTTCGCCGCGGCCAGGAAGGGAATCTGGGGCTGAGCTTTCCGACCATATCTGCCTATGGGGCCAATGCTGCAATGTGCCACTATTCGGCTACAGAGGAGAGCAACGCCAAACTGGAGGCGAGAGGCTTTTATCTGGTGGACTCAGGCGGCCAATACTATGAGGGAACGACGGATATCACCAGAACCATTGCTTTGGGAGAACTGACAGACGGGGAACGGGAACATTTTACACTGACGCTGATCAGCATGCTGCGCTTGGGAAATGTGCGCTTCCTGTACGGATGCCGGGGCCTGAATTTAGATTATGTGGCAAGGGAGCCCTTCTGGAGCCGGGGCCTGAACTTTGATCATGGGACGGGACATGGTGTAGGCTATCTGCTGAATGTCCACGAACGGCCCAACGGAATCCGCTGGAAGATGGTGCCGGAGCGTCAGGACAACTGCGTGCTGGAGGCTGGAATGGTGACTTCAGATGAACCGGGGATTTATATTGAGGGAAGCCATGGAATCCGGACAGAAAATCTGATGGTCTGTGTCAAAGACGAAAAGAACGAGTACGGCCAGTTTATGAAATTTGAATTTCTGACCTATGTGCCCATCGATCTGGACGCTATCGACAAGAGCCTGATGCGGCCGGAAGATATCGAGCACCTGAACCAGTACCATAAAGTGGTTTATGAAAAAATTTCTCCGTATCTGGAGGAAGAAGAAAGAGAATGGCTGAAGGAAGCTACAAGAGCCATTTAAGGACAAAAAAATAGAGGGGATGCCGCACAATAGAATTCCTGAGATTTCCGGAGAAGAATACTGTGCGGTACCCCTATTTTTCTGTGTGACAGGCCAGACTGTCAAAGGTCTACGATGATTGGAGAATGGCCGGTGTAAGGGAGAAATGTGTTCAGCAGGTCTGCCGTAGCCAGCTTTAGGCTGGATGTATTGATACAGGGGTGACAGCCGAAAAACTCCTGTCCCAGGACGACATCCCTGTCCAGCAGGAGTTGGACGCGGCAGCCGGTGTCGTTTTTTAATCCCAGGATGCTGACTGAGCCGGGGGTCAGATCGAGAAACTCCTGCAGATATTCTGGGCCGGCAAAGGACAGTCTGGAAGAACTGATTTGCTTGGAGAGAATGGCCGTGCGGAATTTTTTGTCCCCCGGCATTGCAAGAAGATAAAATTTTGATTTCTGGGCATTGGTGAGAAATAAATTTTTGCAGATAGAGACACCCAGAAGATCGCCGATAGCGCTGCATTCTGCAATGGTATCCACAGCCGGGTGATCCACCCGGAAATAAGGGATCTGTAATTGATCCAGCAGATCGTAGGTATCCAGTTCCTTCTTCAGGCGGCCAAGGGCATCGGCTCCTTGGGGGCGTCCGGAAAAAAGTGTAAATTCAGTCATAGTAAGCTCCTTTTATCATTTATGCAAAATCATCATAAGGCTGGAACGAAAAAAATGCAAGAAAATCAGAAAAAGAAAAGAGGAAAACCTGTGAGGCATACAAAATCTCCGTGTCCGGTATCAGGCAAATGCGGAAGCTGCCAGTACCTCCATTTGTCATACCAGGAACAGTTGAAAGCGAAACAGAATACTTTGTCAGCTCTGCTGAAGGGGCTGTGTCCTTTGCGCGGGATGATCGGTATGGACAATCCTTACCATTACCGCAATAAAGTTCACGCTGTATTTGGCTGTGACAGAAGAGGGAAACCAGTCTCCGGAATTTACGAGGCGAACAGCCACAGGATCGTTCCGGTAGAGTCCTGTCTGATTGAGGATGAAAAAGCAGATGAGATCATCGGGACAGTTCGCCGCCTCCTTCCATCATTTAAGATCCGCAATTACGATGAAGATACCGGCTACGGGCTGCTGCGGCACGTGCTGGTAAAACGGGGATTTTCTACGGGAGAGATCATGGTAGTTCTGGTGACAGCATCTCCGGTTTTTCCCTCAAAAAATAATTTCGTCAAAGCCCTGTTGAAAGAACATCCGGATATTACCACCATTATTCAGAACATCAACGGCCGGGGAACCAGCATGGTTTTGGGAGAAAAAGAACACACCCTTTACGGCCCCGGATATATCGAGGATGTCCTGTGTAGCTGCACCTTTCGGATTTCCTCAAAATCCTTTTATCAGGTCAATCCGGTCCAGACAGAGATCCTCTACGGAAAAGCCCTTGAAATGGCCGGATTGACGGGTAAAGAGACAGTCATTGACGCCTACTGCGGGATCGGTACGATTGGGATCATTGCCAGCAAAAAGGCAAAAGAAGTGATCGGCATAGAACTGAATCCGGACGCGGTGAGAGATGCCGTCCAGAATGCCAGACGCAACAGTGTGAACAATATCCGTTTCTACTGTAACGATGCAGGACGGTTTATGACGGAGATGGCAAGGCGGAAAGGGAAGGCCGATGTAGTTATTATGGACCCGCCCCGGACAGGAAGCACAAAGGCTTTTATGGATTCCATCGCTGCCCTGGAACCGGAACGGGTTATCTATATTTCCTGCGGTCCGGATACTCTGGCCAGAGACTTGAGATATATGAAGACTCTGGGCTATCACGCCAGAGAAGGGTGGGGCGTGGACCTCTTCCCCTGGACAGGGAGCATAGAGACTGTGTGTCTTTTGAGCAAATGAAACCCGGTTCTTTTGGAAAAGACCGGGCTGCAGACAGATCCGGATTCGTCCATATCGGATAGTTAAATCCGGTTTTTATCTCCCCACTCGCACATTTTGTCCAAAATGGGAATCAGAGATTTTCCTCTTTCCGTTAAACTGTATTCCACTTTTGGCGGGATCTGAGGATACTCTTCTCGATGTACAAGCTGATCGGCTTCCAGCTCCTTTAAAGTGGAGCTGAGGCATTCGTTGGAGATACATCGTTGATTTATTACATACACTCTCCTTTAAACGAAGGATTGAACATACTATTAAACAGCAGGCCGCGTCCTACTTTTTCATCATTTTCGTTACCATGATGAAGGCGTAAATAAAGATCGGAATAGCGACTGTGCAGAAAATGGCGGCGGCAATGACTCTGGGAGCCAGCGGGCTGTCAGAGAGGGCAAAGACCAAAGCCAAGATATAGATAAAGATCAGGAAAACGGCGCCGGCTAAAGCCAGCCGGCGCTGGAGTTTTGTATATTGTTTCATAGTGCCTCCTTTTAGGCTTGAGCTAAGGATTCCCACTGTTCATAGAGAGCCAGCAGGCGCTCTTCCAGATTTTCCTTTTCAGTGTTCAGCTCGATCAGCTTAGGAACATCCCGGCAGATGTCCTCGTGCGTCAGGAGTTCATCAATTTCGCTGTTGCGGGTTTCCAGGCGGTGGATTTCTTCTTCGGTTCGTTTTAATTCATTCTGGCGTTTCCGGATGCGGGCCTGTTCTTCCTTTTGGGCTTTCCAGTCCTGCTTGGAATCAGTGGAGGCTGACGCTTTTCCGCCACCGTCTTCCGCGGTGAGGGGCGCGCCGGAAGGAGCTGCTGAAAATCCGCCGGAGGAGAAGCTTCCGGAAGAATTTTTGCGGGTTTCCGGCTCCCTGGAAGCGTAGAGTGACTGCATCAGGTCTTTCTTTTCCAGATAATAATCGTAATTGCCGATATAACTGATAAACGTCTGTCCGGTCAGTTCCAAAATACGTGTGGCCGTGCGGTTGATGAAATACCGGTCATGGGACACATAGAGCACTGTGCCGGTGTAGCGGTTCAGGGCGTCCTCCAGAATCTCCTTTGAAGTAATGTCCAGATGGTTGGTGGGCTCGTCCAGAATCAGAAAATTGGATTCAGACAGCATCAGTTTGGCCAATGAGACCCGTCCCCGCTCCCCGCCGCTGAGATCACTGATCCGTTTAAAAACATCGTCGCCGGTAAAAAGGAAAGCGGCGAGAATGTTCCGCACCTGGGTATTGTTCATATTGGGATAGGCGTCCTGAACCTCTTCAAAGACCGTTTTTTCCATGTGGAGAACCTGATGCTCCTGGTCATAATATCCGATCTGAACCTTAGACCCCAGGCGAATATCGCCAGAATCAGCCGGAACCATCTGATTGATGATCTTCAGCAGGGTGGTCTTGCCTGTCCCGTTGTTTCCGATGACAGCAACCCGTTCTCCCCGCTTGATCTCAAAGTTTACATCGGAGAAGAGTGAGAGAGGGCCAAAGGCCTTGGACAGCCCGGTCACAGTAAGGACATCGTTTCCACTGACTACCCTGGGTTCCAGATGTATGTCCATAGCGTCATTGATTTCTGTGGGCTTTTCCAGAACTTCGATTTTTGCCAGCATTTTTTCGCGGCTTTCCGCCCGCTTGATGGATTTTTCCCGGTTAAAAGACTTTAATTTTGCAATGACCTCTTCCTGGTGGCGGATTTCCTGCTGCTGGTTCAAATATGCTTTGACCTGGGCCTGACGGAGCAGAGCTTTTTTTTCGCTGTATGCCGTATAGCCGCCGGAAAAGACCGTGGACTTTCCGCCGTCCAGCTCGATGATTTTTTTGACAGTCCGATCCAAAAAGTACCGGTCGTGAGCCACGATAATGACGCTTCCCGTATAATTTGAAAGATAGGTTTCCAGCCAGGCAATACTCTCCATATCCAGGTGGTTGGTAGGCTCGTCCAGAAGCAGAATATCCGGTTCGGTAAGCAGGAGTTTTCCCAGAGCGACACGGGTTTTCTGGCCGCCGGAGAGTGTGGAGATCGGCTTTGAAAAGTCCTCTTCCCCAAAGCCCAGACCCTTCAGTACGCCGATAACCTCGCTCTGGCAGGCATAGCCGTTGGCCAGATCAAATTCGTGACTGAGCCGGTTGTATTCCCGGAACATAGCTTCCAGGTCTTCCCCGTCTTTTTCTTTCATTTCCCTCTCCAGAAAACGGAGCCGTTCTTCCATTTCCAGAACTGGCCGCTTTACCTCCAGAACCTCATCATAGATGGAACGGCTGCTGTCCAGATCTTGATGTTGGGCCAGATAACCCAGAGTTTTTCCCTTGGAGACAGCCACCACGCCGTCATCAGCCGGCAGCTCGCCGATAATTATTTTTAGCAGAGTGGATTTCCCGGCACCGTTGATTCCTACAATGGCCGCTTTTTCGTGTTCTTCTATATGAAAGGAGACGTGATCCAAAATGGTATCGCTTCCGAATGCTTTGCAGATATTACTGCACGATAGTATCATAAAAACCTCCTGAATGCGTAAAAACTACGGCTTTAGTATAATATACAGGGGTCTTTTTTGCAAGAAGTACATGCTGTGAGAAAAAAACAATTTGACAAGAATTTGACACAAATTTATAATAGAAGTCAGAAAAAAGAATTGGAAAGAGAAAGGTCAGGTGGAAAATGTGGATGATAAGGTGATTTCCAAAGCAGTCATTTCACGGCTGCCCAGGTATTACCGTTATCTGGGAGAACTCCTGGAAGATGGCGTAGAACGCATTTCCTCCAATGAGCTGAGCAAACGGATGAAAGTAACTGCATCCCAGATTCGTCAGGACTTGAACAATTTTGGCGGTTTTGGGCAGCAGGGCTATGGCTATAATGTAAAGTATCTCTATACAGAAATTGCCAAAATTCTAGGAATTGACCGCCAGCATAATATCATTATTATCGGAGCTGGCAATCTGGGACAGGCCATTGCAAATTATGCGAATTTTGAGAAGAGAGGTTTTATGATCAAGGGAATGTTTGATATTAATCCCCGCCTCATCGGCCTGGTAGTCCGTGGAATTGAGATTCGCGGTGTAGAAGATCTGGAGCAGTTCATTGTGGAAAATGAGGTTCAGATAGCAGCTTTGACAATACCGAAGACAAAGGCTCCGGAGATAGCAGATCGGGTTATTAAGGCAGGAGTAAAGGCTATCTGGAATTTTGCCCATACAGACCTGGTGGTGCCGGACGATGTGGTGGTAGAGAATGTTCATCTGTCAGAAAGCCTAATGCGTTTGTCTTACCGGGTGTGCAGTATGCAGGATAAAGAGGAAAGGGAAAAGAAAGAGAAAGAAACGAAAAAAAAGAAGGAAAAGTGATCTATGTCTGTTTTCAGGGCAATGGGTCAGGGGAAGAATGCCGGTGAGGGCAGCGGAGGCGCCTTTCCGGCATTTATTGGCATACAAAGTAGGTGCGGGGTTCTGGCCGCACCGCTGAAATGTTGGGAGGAGTGGCTATGCGGAGTCTGGTGACAGGAGAACAGATGAAGGCAATTGACAGATACACCATCGAGGAGATTGGGATCCCGTCTCTGGTCCTTCAGGAGAGAGCGGCCTGCTGCGTGGCAGATGAGGTGAGAAAGAGGGTGCAGAAAGGCGCCTTCGTCTGGGCTGCCTGCGGTACGGGGAACAATGGAGCAGACGCGATTGCGGCTGCCAGAATGTTGTTTTTGGATGGTTATTATGTGACGGTGCTTTTGTGCGGGAACAGAGAGAGAGAAACGGAAGAGTGCCGCCTTCAGAGGTCTATTGCAGAAAAGCTGGGGATTCCGGTGACAGAATGGACGGACTTTATTCCTGGGCGCTGCCAGGTTCTGATCGACGGAGTTTTCGGAGTGGGGCTTGCAAGAAATGTAGAAGGAGATTACCGTAGATTCCTTGAGATGCTGAAGGGACAGGAAAAAGAACTGACAGTGGCAGTGGACATGCCCTCTGGAATCCATTCTGATACCGGCCGGATGATGGGAATCGCTCTAAAAGCAGATGTGACCGTGACGTTTGGATGGGAAAAGAGGGGGACAGTTCTGTATCCGGGCAGGGATTTTGCCGGAACGGTGGTCATTGGCGATATCGGATTTCCCCAGATCAGTTTTCAGAAAGCTGTGGAACAATCAGGGGAGAGCAAACAGACTGCTTTTTCTTATGGGCCGGAGGATCTGAATCTGATTCCCAAACGGCCGGCTTACTCAAATAAAGGAACCTTTGGCCACGTCCTAATTGTGGCCGGATCGGTCAATATGAGTGGAGCGGCTTACCTGAGTGCAAAGGCGGCTTACCGGTGCGGAGCAGGGCTGGTGAAGATTTTGACGCCGGAGGCTAACAGGCAGATCTTGCAGAGTCAGATTCCTGAAGCGATTATCAGCACCTATGAGATTGAGGCAGTGGAAGAAGAACCAGAAAGATTCGGCCGCTTTCTGGAAGAACAGTGTGTCTGGGCTGATGCGGTGGTTTTAGGACCGGGACTTGGAACAGAACCTTACGTCAGGAACCTGGTTCCGGCAGTTCTTTCCGCCGCCTGCTCTGCAATTATATTGGACGCCGACGGACTGAATACGATTGCGGCGAATCCGGAGATGACCCGGTTTTATACAGATAGCGTGATTATTACGCCCCATATGGGGGAGATGGCGCGCCTTACAGGGCAGACGATAAAGGATCTTCAGGAAAATATAGCAGAGGCGGCTTCCGGATATGCGCGGCGCTATGGAATTACCTGTGTTTTGAAAGATGCAGCTACGGCTGCGGCAGACCGGGAGGGAAGGCTTTTCCTGAACACCAGCGGCAACAGCGCCATGGCAAAGGCCGGTTCCGGTGATGTGCTGACAGGAGCCATTGCGGCCCTCTGTGCCCAGGGAATGGAACCGGCAGAAGGGGCTTTTTTAGGCGTATATCTCCACGGGCTTGCCGGAGATTTGCTGCGGAGAGAAGGCGGAGCTTACGGTCTCTTGGCTGGGGAGCTTGCCGACGCTCTGGGCAGAGTTATGAGGCAGGAAGAATGATTTAAAAAAGAGACGGAAAAACGGAGGAAAGAAAAAATGGAGCATTCAGACTGGATTTATGACAGAACATGGGCAGAGGTGAATTTGGATGCCATTGGACAGAATATGGAAGAAATGAAAAAGAATCTCCCGGAAAAAACAGGGATGATCGGTGTGATTAAAACTGATGCCTATGGCCACGGCGCCGTCCAGGTTGCAGGTGCCATCGACCCTTATGTGGAAGGGTATGCTGTGGCAGCGGCGGATGAGGCGCTTGAGCTGAGGCGCCATGGAATCGAAAAACCCATTTTAATACTGGGACCCGTGGCAGAATGCCGTTACCGTCAATTGATTGAGGAGGACATCAGGCCCGCTATGTTTACGGAGTCGGCGATCCGACGTTTTGCAGAAATAGCAGCAGAATTAAAAAAGACAGGGAAAATTCATCTGGCGTTGGACACGGGGATGAATCGGATCGGCATGAAGCCCACTGTCGAGGCTGCTGATATGGTGGCATCTCTGGCCGGCTTGCCGGGCTTGGAGATCGAGGGACTTTTTACTCATTTTGCCAGGGCGGATGAGGCAGATAAGACAGCGGCTGGCTGCCAGTATGAGAAATATCTGTATTTTAACAGGCTTTTGGCGGAGAGGGGCGTTCGGATCCCGGTTTGCCACTGTGCCAACAGTGCAGGAATTATCGATGGAATCGGTACGGCCCTGGATATGGTCCGGGCCGGCATATCGATCTATGGACTGTATCCTTCCGACGAGGTGGATCACAAGGCTGTGCAGTTGAATCCGGCTCTTTCCTGGAAGGCAAGAATTACATATATTAAGAATATTGAAGCAGGAGAAGAGGTCAGCTATGGCGGAACTTTCAAAGCGGAAAAACCTACCAGAGTAGCGACGGTTGCCGCAGGCTACGGGGATGGATATCCCCGGTCCCTGTCCGGCAAAGGATACGTTCTGATAGACGGAAAGAGAGCGCCGATTTTGGGAAGAGTCTGTATGGATCAGTTTATGGTGGATGTGACAGATATTCCGGAAGCTGAAGAGGGAACGACGGCCGTCCTCTTGGGAAAATCTGGGAAAATAGAACTGACGGCAGAAGAGATGGCCGCTCTGTCCGGAAGATTTCACTACGAAATTTTATGTGGAATTGGAAAACGTGTGCCAAGGGCTTATATCCGAAACGGCGTCCTGACTGAGACCGCCGCCTGCCTGAATTCGTAAGGCTGCACAGCAGCTTATATCTTCGCATAAAGTATCATGTGACCGTTTTTAATGTATACACCCAGCGGTTTATGTCAATACTATCCGAAGGATAGGAGAGTGAAAACGTGATCATCAGACGCGGAGATATCTATTATGCTGATCTAAGGCCAGTGGTCGGATCTGAGCAGGGAGGAATCCGGCCGGTGCTGATTATTCAGAACGATGTAGGGAACAAGCATAGCCCCACCGTAATCTGCGCGGCGATTACTTCCAGAATGAATAAAGCAAAATTACCGACTCATGTGGAGCTGGACGCCCGCCACTGTAATATGGTAAAGGATTCGGTGATTTTGCTGGAGCAGCTCAGAACCATTGATAAGCAGCGCCTCAAAGAAAAAATATGCCGGATTGACGGAGAGCTTCAAAAAAAGGTGGACTATGCCCTAAAAATAAGTCTGGAACTGGATACATAAATCCGGTTCCGGCCTTTTGGCGCCATTGACGAATATTTGGAAAGATGGTATGATAGAGCTTGCTATATTCTAAAAAAGGAGTGTTGATGGTCCAATGGACGATGGTTATTCGCCCGCCAGTATAGTGCTGTTTATCATTTTCCTGATACTGAGTGCGGTATTTTATGGATTTGAATCTGCAATCCAGAATCTGAATGTGCCCAAGCTGGAAGAGGAGGCTGAGGAGGGAGATTCTCAGAAAAAGAAGCTGCTGAAGGTGGCAGACCAGCCGAAACGCTTTCTCAATACGTTTCATCTGGTGGTCCATGCGATAGGACTGGCAGCCGGCTTCTGCATTCTGGGTCAGACAGCCTTCAATGCGGCGTATATGCTGAGCAGCCGGTTCTCTCTGAACATGATTTGGCTGACGCCTGTCTGCGTGGTCGTAACCGCCCTGATTTTTCTGATTCTTTTGATTGTCTTGGGCGTTATCATTCCAAGAAAGCTGGCAGCCAGAAACCCTGAGAGATGGGGATTAACCCTTTTGCCTGTGGTAAATGTGTTTATGAAGATCTGCCTGCCGGTCACAGCAGTTATGGAGGGAATTTCTGATCTGTTGCTGAAATTAGCCGGAATCGACAGCAATATATCTGACGATAATGTGACAGAGGAAGAGATCATGTCTATGGTCAATGAGGGCCATGAGCAGGGGGTTCTGGAAGCCGACGAGGCTGAGATGATAACCAATATTTTTGAGATGGGAGACAAGAACGCAGAGGACGTTATGACCCACCGGAAAAATATAGTTGCTCTGGACGGTACAATGCCGTTAAGAGAGGCTTTGCAGTTTATTCTGAAAGAGGGGAGCAATTCCCGATATCCAGTGTATAGAGAAGATGTGGATGATATTATCGGAATCTTACATATGAGGGATGCTGTTCTGTTTTTTGAGAGACCTGAATACAGAGACAGGCCTCTGGAGAAGATACCGCAGCTTTTGAGAGAGGCCCATTTTATTCCGGAGACGAGAAACCTGGACACGCTGTTTAAAGAAATGCAGTCCAAAAAGATCCATCTGGAGATTGTGGTGGATGAATACGGTCAGACGGCCGGCCTGGTTACTATGGAAGATATTCTGGAAGAGATCGTAGGAAATATTCTGGATGAATACGATGTGGACGAAGATTTCATTGCGGCTCAAGAAGATGGAAGCTTTGTACTCAGCGGCATGGCGCCTTTGGATGAGGTATCCGGTGTTCTGGGAATTGAATTTGACGAAGAGGATGAGGAACTGTACGATACGATTAATGGCTTTCTGATTTCGAAATTGGGACGGATTCCCGATGAAGGAGAGAATCCGGTGGTGGAATGTTTTGGATATGAGTTTCAGATTTTGAAAGTGGGCAACAAAATGATTCAGTCTGTGCGGGTTGTCCGAAAAGAGACAGAAGAAGAGAGGGAACCAGAAGAAACATAGGTTTTAAGATACTTGGAGAGAACGCGTCTTTGGCGCGTTTTCTTGTATCATTTAGGAAAAAATCCTGTTGCAAAATCACAAAGTTGATGTATGATAATAAGGCGCGCCGGAACGGGCGCAAGTAACTGGAGAAGAAAGGATTACGTGTGATGGCACAGGAGAAAATGAAAGATATGACTGAGGGAAGTCCTCTGAAGCTTATTCTGGAATTTGCAGTTCCGATGTTTCTGGGGCTTTTATTTCAACAGTTCTACAGCATGGCAGATACAATTATTGTAGGAAAGTATCTGGGGGTAACAGCCCTGGCTGCCGTTGGCTCCACAGCTTCTATTAATTTTATGATAAATGGGTTCTGCATCGGAGTGTGCAATGGTTTTGCAATACCGGTGGCGCAAAAATTCGGGGCAAGAGATTATTCCGGCCTTCGGAGATTTGTGGCGAATGCAGCTTGGCTTTCCATCGCAGTAGCTGTCATACTGACAGCGGTGGTATCAGCTCTGTGTATGAATATTCTGATTTGGATGAAGACTCCAGGCGATATTATTGACCAGGCGTACAGCTATATTTTCATTATTTTCCTGGGGATTCCCACCACATTTCTCTACAATATGACTTCGGGAATCATACGTTCCCTGGGAGACAGCAAAACGCCAGTATATTTTCTTTTGCTGGCATCTCTGTTAAATATCGGCCTTGATCTATTTACGATTATTGTATTGAAAATGGGGCCGGCGGGAGCGGCTTACGCCACGGTATTTTCTCAGGGGGTTTCAGGAGCACTGTGTCTGGTCTTCATGCGCTATAAGTATTCGATTTTAAGAATGACAAGAGAGGAAAGGCGGATCGACAGGTCGAAAATAGCGGTGCTCTGTGGAATGGGATTCCCCATGGGCTTTCAATATTCGATTACCGCAATCGGAAATGTGATTCTTCAGGCAGCAGTGAATTCCCTTGGTTCCATGGCTGTGGCGGCCGTTACGGCGGGAAGCCGGGTATCCATGTTTTTCTGTACGCCCTTTGATGCTCTGGGAGGAACCATGGCGACATGGGCAGGACAGAATGTCGGTGCGGGGAAGCTGGATCGGGTCAGAGTGGGCGCAAGGTATGCCAACATGATTGGATTCGTATATTCATTAGCGGCATTTGTCATTCTGTTCTTTTTTGGCAAGTCCATTGCGCTTTTATTTGTGGATGCAGGGGAAACGGTGATTCTGGATCAGTCATGGATGTATCTGGTGGGAAACAGCCTGTTCTTTATTCCGTTGGTGCTGGTCAATGTGCTGCGGTTCTCAATTCAGGGAATGGGGTACAGCAAATTCGCGATTCTGGCCGGTGTCTGTGAGATGGTAGGCCGGTCTGTAGTTGGCTTCTGTCTGGTGCCCATATTTGGATACCCTGTGGTCTGCATTGGCAGTCCTGTGGCCTGGATCTGTGCAGATTTGTTTTTGGTACCGGCCTTTCATAGTTGCCTAAGGAAATTGTCAGTTTTATTTGGAACAGAAAAGATGGAAACTTCACTGGAAAGGAGTATTGGATGAGACAAAACTGGAGAAAGAAAGCAATTGGAAGTGTGCTGGCAGTCTGCGGGATGGCAGTGCTAGGACTGAGCGGCTGTTTCTTTGGGGAAAGAGGAGAAGTGGAGGTTTCTTCTGGTGCAGAAACTGCAGCGGAGACTTCTTCTGAACAGCCGGAGACGACTGAGGCGGAGACGGAAACCGAAACCAGCTTGGAAACGGCAGGACAGCCGGCCCTGAGGGATGCAATGGTCATGGTGGGCGGAACTCTGTACATCTGGGCATACGATGCAGAGTTTGCGGAGACACCCCAGGACTACTCTCTGACGGGAACCGTAGATGCAGAGACGGATTCCAGACCTCAGGAGGATTTTGAGGCAATGGGAATCAAAGAGGGGGCGGAGATTTATACCCGCTCTGAAGGAGAGTCCAACACCATTTTTGTGAAGCAGGACGGGGTCTGGTCAGCCTTTATTCCTTACAGCGACGTGGCTTCTGCTTATGAATATTCCAGAGAACCCTGGACCTTCGACCAGACAGGACAGCAGAACGGATTTCGTATCACATTCCCGGATGGAAGCTGGAGACAGCTTGAAGGCGGGGACTCCGGTATCAGTACCTTTACCGGAAACGGGGGGATGGTGATGGTAATCCAGATGAGCGGAGAAGAAGCGGAAGAGGTCTACCCCTACATTGATACGGAGGAAGCGTGTGAGGAGCTGATTTTAAATACAGGGATCAGCAGCAACTTTGAAATCACTGATTTCCAGGCCGGTCTGGCGGATTCTGCCAACGATCCGGAGGCATCCTATTACCATATTCAGGTAAGATATACGGATCAGGATGCAGAATACGGATACGAAGAGCGCTACGCGCTGTACTGCGGCGGGCATTTCTGGCAGGTGCAGATTCTGATGAAAGATGGCGAGGAGGAAGGACGCGGCATAGCCGCAGAGATTCTGTCTTCTTTCTCGGTTCCTACTTGCGAAAGCCAGTAAATAGTGATAAGATAGAAAAGATGTTGACACTGAAGATAGAGAAGAAGGAGTTGTTATTTTATGTCAGGACATTCAAAGTTCGCAAATATCAAGCATAAGAAAGAAAAGAACGATGCAGCAAAAGGAAAGATTTTCACTGTAATTGGCCGTGAAATCGCTGTTGCCGTAAAGGAAGGCGGACCGGATCCGGCAAATAACAGCAAGCTGCGCGATGTGATCGCGAAGGCAAAAGCCAACAATATGCCGAATGATACCATTGACAGAGGAATTAAAAAGGCTGCAGGAGACGCCAATGCCGTCAATTATGAAGTGATCACCTATGAAGGATATGGCCCCAGCGGCGTTGCAATCATTGTAGACGCGCTTACCGATAACAAGAACCGTACGGCAGCCAATGTCAGAAGCGCATTTACCAAGGGCGGCGGAAACGTAGGAACCCCAGGATGCGTATCTTATCTCTTTGATAAAAAGGGACAGATCATTATTGCAAAAGAAGACTGCGACATGGATGCTGACGAACTGATGATGATGGCTCTGGATGCTGGCGCGGAGGACTTTTCAGAGGAAGAGGACAGCTATGAGGTCCTGACCGGACCAGATGACTTCAGCCAGGTGAGAGAGGCTTTAGAGGCCGCGGGAATTCCCATGGCACAGGCAGATGTGACCATGATTCCCCAGACCTGGGTAGAGCTGACCAGTGAGGAGGATATCAAGAAGCTGAACCGCACTCTGGATCTGTTAGACGAGGATGACGACGTGCAGGCGGTTTACCACAACTGGGATACGGATGAGCGGTAAGCCAGAAACCATGGAAAAAGGCTTAAAATAAGGCTTTGTGAGAAATGAAGCAATCAATAAGAATAAGAAAATTGTACAAAATCTGTACCAGTGATGGTATCTGGGCAGATTTTAAAGCCCTCAATGATGGGTGTGCAATGACCTTCTTCTGTATATCATCACTGATAGACAGAGGAAGGTCTTTTTTGTGTTAAACCAAGGATTCTTCTTGGACATCGGAGGGAAAAGAACTGCAAATGAGGCAGTCTGCCACTCCTTACAGAAATATTACAAATGATTACAATTTTTTTCCAGTTCTTGAACTGGAAAATCCTCTGAGGTATGATAGATACTGCAAATTTCTA
This sequence comes from uncultured Lachnospiraceae bacterium, assembly GCA_904395885.1. Classification (GTDB taxonomy): domain Bacteria; phylum Bacillota; class Clostridia; order Lachnospirales; family Lachnospiraceae; genus UMGS1370. The sequence goes on along the minus strand of CAJFOF010000001.1, from coordinate 53,256 downwards.
TTGCTTATCTGACAAATGTAGAAACCGGCTGACAATAAGGAGGATAGAATTAAGAGATGGTAATTCATACAAAAATCATTAGAAAAAGCAGACTGGCAGTCGTTGCCGCAGCGGCGGGCCTTATGTGCTGGGCTGCCGCATTTACATCCCTGGCAGATACTACAGAGATCGGGCCGGGTGTGGGAATGCCTTTGGCTGATGGACTGAGCCAGGAATATACGGCGGAGTCCCAGGGACCGTATACCAAAGTAAACGGTCAGTATGTGGATTCGGAAGGAAATATCATTCAGGGAGCGATTTCAAGAGGAGTCAGCGTGTCAAAATACCAGCAGGACATTGACTGGAATGCAGTGGCGGCGGATGATGTGAGCTTTACGTTTATCCGCATGGGGTATGTGGATGATCTGGATCCTTACTTTGACACTAACATGAAAGAAGCAGCGGCGGCAGGACTGCAGGTGGGGACGTATCTGTATTCTCAGGCATTGACAGTGGAGGATGCGGTGAAAGAAGCCCAGTTTGCCGTGCGTACTGCAAAAGATTATAAAATTTCTTATCCCATTGCTATGGATGTGGAGTCAAAGGTTATTACAGACGCAGGCCTCACGAAGCAGCAGCTTACAGATATTGTAAACGCTTTCTGCAAGACTGTGCAGGATGCAGGGTTCCATCCCATCGTGTTCAGCTACAATGACTGGCTGGTAAATAAGATGGATACCACACAGATTCCCTATGACATCTGGTACGCCCGTTACGGGACAATAAATAGTTACCCGAACCGGACAATTTGGCAGTGTACTGACAGCGGCACGGTAAATGGGATTGAAGGATCAGTCTGTCTGGAACTGGCATTTACGGACTACAGCCAGATAATTCCGGCTGACGGCTGGAAACTCATTGACGGTTCCTGGTATTACTTCCAGAACTATCAGAAAGCTGTGGGATGGGTCCAGCTTGGAGAGACCTGGTATTATTTGAATCCGGACAATGGCGGGATTATGGCGGCCAATACCAGCCTGACTATTGACGGAACCGTTTACCAGTTTGGACCAGATGGAGCTATGCTTTAAAAATAATAGGCGGCGCCGGCTGAAAGCCCGCGCCGCCAAACCAGATTGGCAGAGATTTTTGCCAATTAGATATCAAATCCAAAATATTTCACTGCATTGTTGTAAGAAATACCCTTCACAATCTCTTCCAGGGACTTCTGATCGTTTGGATATTCTCCATTTTCAACCCATCCGCCAATCAAATCACACATGATTCTTCTGAAGTATTCGTGTCTCGTGTAGGACAGGAAACTTCTGGAATCCGTAAGCATGCCGATAAAGTTGCCCAGGCAGCCCAGATTTGCCAGGCTGATCATCTGATCGGTCATGCCGGTCTTATGATCATTGAACCACCATGCGGAACCCTGCTGAATTCTTCCTGCAGGAGCACTCTGGAAGCATCCCAGGATAGTGCCGATAGCGGCGTTGTCGTTGGGGTTCAGAGAATAAATAATCGTCTTGGGAACCTCGCCGGTAGCGCTCAGGGCATTTAAGAAGTCAGCCATCTGTGCGCTGGGAGCATAGTTATTGATGCAGTCATAACCGGTATCAGGGCCAAGTTTTTCAAACATCAGAGCGTTATTGTCGCGCTTGCATCCGTAATGGAGCTGCATAACCCATCCAAGACGGTTATATTCCTTTGCGACAAAAAGCATGAAGGCGGTTTTATATTTTAATTCTTCTTCCTTGGAGATAGCCTCGCCTTTTAAGCCTTTTGCTATAATCTCATCAATCTGGGCATCGTCAGCAGGAGCGTACATGACGTATTCCAGTGCGTGGTCGGAAATGCAGCAGCCTCTTTCTGCAAAGTACGCCATCCTTGCTTTTAACGCGTCTTTCAGGGAAGAGAAGTCCTTGATTTCAATGCCGCTGGCTTTTGAAAGAGAATCAATGTACTCTGCATAGGTCGGCTTTTCTACGTTCATGGCCTTGTCTGGGCGCCAGGCCGGCAGAACCTTGATATCTTTGCAGGTTTCATCTGCAGCGATTTTCTCATGCCATTCCAGAGAATCAATCGGATCGTCAGTAGTGCAGATCAACTTTACATTATAATGGCGAATCAGACCGCGAACGGTCATGGAAGGATCATTCTGCAGCTTATCATTGCATAGATTCCAGACTTCCTCAGCAGTGTCGCCGTTTAAATATCCCTCGTATCCAAAATATCTGCGAAGCTCCAGATGGCTCCAGTGATACAGGGGATTTCCAATCAGCTTGGGCATAGTTTCCGCCCATTTCTGGAATTTTTCACGGTCAGAGGCGTCACCGGTGATGTATTTTTCATCTACTCCGTTGGAGCGCATCTGACGCCATTTATAATGGTCGCCTCCGAGCCAAACCTGGGTGATGTTGTCAAACTTCCGGTCTTCATAGATCTCTTGGGGATTGATGTGGCAGTGATAGTCAACGATAGGCATTATTTCAGCATAGTCGTGATACAAGGTCTTTGCCATGTCGGTGGACAGCAGGAAATCTTTGTCCAAAAATTGTTTCATAGTTGTTGCTCCTCCTCGTTTTAAAAATTCGTGGTACCTCGTTTTATGAGATCAGCAGAAATCGTGGTTCGGCTTGGAACATTGGTTCCGCTGAAAACTCCCATGAGCGTGTTGACAGTAGTGATGCACAGAGATTCTACTTTACTGTCAATGCTGGTAAGTTCCGGATAAGAACAGGACGCAAGAATTGAATTGTTATAGCCGATTATGGAAAGCTGCTCCGGTATGGATATTTGGAAGGCATAGGCAAACTTTACAGCACCTATAGCCAGGGAATCGTCAGACGTCAGTACGGCATCAAAAACCAGTCCTTCTTCATGCAGCCGGGAACACAGCGCCTGGGCTTTGGCAATATCTTTGGGACACTGGCGAATATAGTCATCGGAAGCCGGAAGGCCATTGTCAGCAAGGGCGTCCTGATATCCATGCATTTTATTGATCCCACTGTATGAGTGACTGGTGTAAAGGTATAGAATTTTCCTTCTTCCGGACTTGATCAGTCTGGAAACGGCATCGTACGTGGCGGCATGATCATCGCACAGAGTGGAATAAATATTCGGTCCGTCCAGATAACCGTTGACCAGCATCAGTGGAAGCTCTTTGGCAGCGTCGATGAGATAGGAATTGTCCTTTGCCTTCATCTCAATAAACTTTGAACCAGCCAGAATAATAGCATCTACTCTTTTGGAGCGGAGAAGATCAAAATACTTTTGTTTCGTCTCCAAGGCTACTCCGGTACAGCAGAGAATAGAATCGTATCCATTGTTCCGCAGTTCTCTCTCCAGAAAATATATGGCATTGGCCAGATAAAGGTCTGAAGAGTCAGAGCACATAATCCCAATGGTTTTCATGGTATTCAGTCCGAGTCCTCTGGCAAAAATATTAGGAGTATACCCCAGTTCATTCATTACTTCCAGAACACGGTTTCGCGTTTTTTCACTTACGTTAGGATTTCCGTTTAAAACGCGGGAGACGGTGGCAATAGAAACTTCTGCCTTCCTTGATACGTCATATATATTCATGCTTGCACCTCCCAGTTTTGCGGCTGTAAGTGCTTACAACCTGTACTTATTATACCTATAATTCACAAAGATTGCAATAGGTTTTAATTTATTATTGACTTTTTCACTGATTTTTTGTAGAATAATTGTAAGCACTTACAATTCCGCAGCACAGCGGTTTTTCTGCGGTTTAATTTCATTTTAAGAGGAGAAAAAGGATATGCAGGATTTTGTCAAAATTAACCAAAATGACAATGTTGCGGTGGCTTTGCGTCCGATTGCCAAAGGCGAGACTCTCCAGGTGGGCAATACAGAAGTAACAACTCTGGAAGAGATTCCACAGGGACATAAATTTGCCTTAAAGCCCATTCAGAAGGGCGAGGATGTTGTTAAATACGGATTCCGTATTGGCCACGCAAAGGAAAATATCGAAAAAGGGCAGTGGGTTCATGTCCACAATCTGAAAACTGCTTTGGGAGACCTGCTTTCATATACTTACGAACCTGTAAAATCAGATTTAAAGGAAACGGAACACGCATATTTTGATGGATACCGCAGAACGGACGGCAAAGTGGGAGTCCGGAATGAGATCTGGATTGTTCCTACAGTGGGCTGTGTCAATTCCATCGCAAAGGCATTGGAGAAAAAAGCCCAGAAATTTGTAGGCGGAAATATTGAGGACGTCATTGCGTTCCCTCATCCTTACGGCTGTTCCCAGATGGGAGATGACCAGGAAAATACCAGAAAGATTCTGGCGGATATGATTCATCATCCCAATGCAGGGGGCGTTTTGGTCCTCGGGCTTGGCTGTGAAAACAGTAATATCCCGGTGTTGATGGACTATATTGGGGAGTATGACGAACAGAGAGTAAAGTTTTTGCAGTGTCAGGATGTGGAAGATGAGCAGGAAGCAGCCATGGCTCTGCTGGAAGAACTGGCGGCCTATGCCGGCGCTTTCTCCAGGGAGAAGATCGATGCCAGCGAGCTGATCATCGGCATGAAATGCGGAGGTTCTGACGGACTGTCTGGAATTACTGCTAATCCAACAGTGGGAGCTTTCTCCGACATTCTGATCTCCAAAGGCGGCACTACAATTTTGACGGAGGTTCCGGAGATGTTCGGTGCGGAAACTCTGCTGATGAACCGCTGTGAAACGCCGGAACTGTTTGACAAGACGGTTCATCTGATTAACGATTTTAAGAATTACTTCACCAGCCATAACCAGACTATCTACGAGAACCCGTCACCGGGCAATAAAAAAGGCGGAATCTCTACCCTGGAGGACAAGTCCCTGGGCTGCACTCAGAAATCAGGGAGCGCTCCTGTAAAGGGAGTTCTGGCTTACGGAGAGCAGGTGAAGACAAAAGGACTGAACCTTCTGTCGGCGCCAGGAAACGATCTGGTTGCAGCGACGGCCCTGGCGATGTCCGGGGCTCAGATCGTCCTCTTCACCACGGGCAGAGGCACACCGTTTGCTTCCCCGGTGCCGACTGTGAAGATATCCAGCAATTCCAAGCTGGCCGGCCATAAGGAAAATTGGATCGATTTCAATGCCGGCCGTATGGTGGAGGACATGACGAAAGAAGAACTGGCTCAGAAGCTGTTTGAATATGTGCTGGAAGTTGCTTCCGGAAGGAAAGTGAAGGCAGAAGAAGCCGGATTCCACGATATGGCAATCTTTAAACAGGGCGTGACTCTCTAAAACGAAAAAACCAGTTGAATTTCCAGGCGTTCTTGGATATAATATCGAATATACGAACACAATTCGCATAAGCGGATATACAGTATGGGAGGGCGTACACAATGAAACTCAACCGGACGACACTGAGGACAATACAGATTCTGAAACTGGTATCAAAAAGGCCGGACGGAATTACCCTTGATGAAATCTGCGAAGAACTGGAACTTCCCAAAACCAGTGCTTACGATATTGTGACGACTCTGGCAGAAACCGGAATGGTCAACATTACCCGTGGGCAGAAGCAGCATTATACCATCGGCCTTGCAGCTTATCGGATCGGAGTCAGCTATACAAATAACTTGGACGTCGTACGGACAGTGGAACCGGTGCTGAAAGATTTTTCTCACAGTGTAGGAAAGACCGTGTTTTTTGGCGTGCGTTCCGATGATGAAATCGTTTATCTGTGTAAATTTGAGCCGGAAAACCCAATTATAACAACAGCAACAGTTGGCACAAAAAACCCGATTTACTGTACTTCTCTGGGAAAAGCAATTTTGGCCTTTACCGATGAGACAGTCAGAGAAGATCTGCTGGAACGGATTACATTGACCAAAAAGACAGAACAGACAATCACTACCAAGGCTGCTCTGAGAAAAGAGCTGGAACAGGTTCGGAAAAAAGGATACGCGTTGGATGCACGGGAGATAGAAGATCACATGGAATGCGCCGGAGCCCCTGTATTTGGGCGGGACGGCGCCGTTCTGGGAGCTATCAGTGTGTCCAGTCTGTACAAGCCTTCGGAGGATTATGAGACCCTTGGCCGCATTGTCCGGGAAAAGGCAAAAGAAGTGTCAAAAATGTTGGGATTTTTAGGCAAAATCTAGGGTTTTTGCTGTTGACAAATCCTATGGAAGCGATTAAAATATTCAGTAGAAAATCGCATTTGCGTAATAAAATCGCATATGCGAATTAAAAGAAAGAAGGAGAATCGAAATGAAAAAAGAGCAGGTATTGGCGAGACTGAAAGAAGATTGCCTGGTAGCCGTTGTTCGTGCCAAGAATTTAGAGCAGGGCGAAAAAGTTGTCGATGCAATTATTGCAGGCGGTATCAATTTCATTGAAATCACCATGACTATGGATGAAGGCAATCCTGTAGAGTTCATTAAGATGATGGCAGAGAAGTACAAAGACAACGATAAGGTAGTGATCGGTGCAGGCACTGTTCTGGATCCGGAGACTGCAAGACAGGTTATTCTGGCAGGCGCAAATTACGTTGTAAGCCCCAGCCTGAATGTAGAGACCATTAAGCTCTGCAACCGTTACAGAGTTCCGATGCTTCCGGGCGTTATGACCCCAACCGAAGCAGTTACTGCAATGGAAGCAGGATGCGATGTCATCAAGATCTTCCCGGGCAACATTGTTGGACCGGCAGCGATCAGCTCTTTTAAAGGCCCCCTGCCTCAGGGCGAGTTTATGCCTTCCGGCGGCGTAGATGTAGACAACGTTGACAAGTGGATCAATGCAGGCGCATACGCAGTCGGCACTGGAAGCAGCCTTACCAAGGGTGCCAAGACCGGTGATTTTGAGGCTGTGACCAAGAAGGCTCAGGAGTTTGTTGCGGCAGTTGCGGCAGCGCGTAAATAATAGCATATGAGGGAAAAATTCCCTAGAATAAAAGGAGAATAAGAAAAATGGCAAAAGTTGTAACCATGGGCGAGATCATGTTAAGATTATCTACCCCCAACAATGAGAAATTCATCCAGGCAGACGAGTTTGACATTAACTATGGCGGCGGCGAGGCTAACGTAGCAGTATCTCTGGCTAACTACGGCCACGAGGCTGAATTCGTAACAGCAGTTCCGGCAAACCCCATCGGAGAGTGCGCTGTTGCAGCTCTGAGGAAGTATAATGTAGGAACCAAATTCATTTCCAGAAGCGGCGAGAGACTGGGCATTTACTATCTGGAGACCGGCTCTGCAATGAGAGCTTCTAATGTTGTTTACGACAGAGCACATTCTTCTATCTCTACTGCAACTGCAGATGAGTTTGATTTTGATGAGATTTTTAAAGATGCTGACTGGTTCCACTTTACCGGTATCACCCCGGCTGTCAGCGATTCTGCTGCAGAGCTGACAGAGAAGGCTCTTCAGGCTGCAAAGAAGCATGGCGTTACCGTATCTGTTGACCTGAACTTCCGCAAGAAATTATGGTCTTCCGAGAAGGCTCAGAAGGTTATGACCAATTTAATGCAGTATGTAGATGTCTGCATCGGAAACGAGGAAGATGCAGAGAAGGTTCTGGGCTTTAAGCCTGGCAAGACTGATGTTACCTCCGGTGAGCTGGAGCTGGCAGGTTATGTAGATATCTTCAATCAGATGGCTGACAAGTTTGGCTTTAAGTATATCATCAGCTCTCTGCGTGAAAGCTATTCTGCATCCAACAATGGCTGGTCTGCCTGCATCATGGATGGCAATACCCGTGAGTTCTATCACTCCAGAAAGTATTCCATCACCCCGATCGTTGACCGCGTAGGCGGAGGCGACTCTTTCGCAGCAGGTCTGATCTGCGGCCTGTTAGACGGTAAGGATATGAAGGCAGCTCTTGAATTTGCTGTTGCAGCTTCTGCATTAAAGCATACGATTCCTGGCGACTTCAACCTGGTAACCCGTGCAGATGTTGACAATCTGGCAGGCGGCGATGGTTCCGGCCGTGTACAGAGATAACGATTCTTTCTGTTTGATAAAAGAAGGCATGTGACCAAAAGCGGCCGGTCCTTTTTGGGCCAGGCCGCTTTTTCCGTATAGGAATTACCTATGTGAAAGAAGAAGGAGATTTGACTATGAGTGAGAATAATAGCAGGACTTTTGATCTGATAACGTTGGGGCAGCTTCTTCTCAGACTGTCGCCTCCAAACAATGAGCGTCTGATGCGTTGCGATACGTTTGAAAAGCAGGTAGGCGGAGCGGAGCTGAATGTGGCGGTAGGAGTTTCTCTTTTGGGACTCCACACCGGTATTATCTCGAAACTGCCATCCCATGACGTGGGGAGTTTTATGAAGGGAAAGATACGTTCCTATGGCGTCAGCGATGACTTCTTTATTTACGACAAGTCCCCGTCGGCCAGAGTCGGTATATACTACTACGAGAACGGAGCCTACCCCAGAAAACCAAAAGTAATTTATGACCGGGCCAACAGCTCGTTCTATTCTTTAAAAATTGACGAGATTCCAGAGGAGGTCTATTCTGCCACCAAATGTTTCCATACAAGCGGAATCACTTTGGCTCTCAACCCCCAGGTGAGAGAAACAGCCATTGAGATGATCAAACGTTTTAAAGCGGCAGGAACTCTTGTGTCTTTTGATGTGAATTTCCGAGGAAATTTATGGACAGGAGCAGAAGCGAAAGAATGTATTGAACGGATTCTCCCCTATGTAGATATCTTTTTCTGCTCAGAGGATACAGCCCGCCTGACGTTTTTGAAGACGGGAACGGCAAGAGAGATGATGAAGAGCTTTGCCCAGGAATATCCGATTTCCATTGTGGCTGCAACGCAGAGGATTGTACATAGCCCGAAGCGTCATACATTCGGCTCTGTGATGTATGACGCAGCCAGGGATGAATATTACGAGGAAGAACCTTACAGGGACATTGAGGTTGTAGATCGGATTGGAAGCGGCGATGCCTATATCTCCGGAGCACTTTACGGCCTGCTGTCCAGTGGTGGAGATTGCGCCAAAGCGGTGGAATACGGAAATGCAACCAGCGCAGTAAAGAATACGATTCCAGGAGATCTTCCGTCCTCCAACTTAGAGGAAATCGAGACCATTATCAAGGCTCACAAATCTACAGGGCCTCAGTTAGAGATGGCCAGATAATGAAGGTAGATGCCAGTGAGCTGAGGGAAGGGGTTCAGGATGGGATTCCTATTTGCCTGGGATATTTTTCTGTGTCCATGGCTTACGGGATGACCGCAGTGCTGTCTGGCCTGCCCCTTCCGGCAGCCGTTATGATTTCGCTTACCAATCTTACCAGCGCCGGGCAGTTTGCCGGAACCAACCTGATTTTGGCAGGAGGAACCTGGCTGGAGCTGGCAATCACGATGCTGGTCATCAATATACGGTATTTTTTAATGTCCCTGTCCATGTCCCAGAAAGTGGAGGAAAAGATGACATTGGGCCAAAGGCTTGGAGTGGCCTTTGGAATCACCGATGAAATTTTTGCTGTTGCGATGAAACACCCCAAAGCCTTGTCTGCGGCATATATGGCAGGGCTGATTTGCGTGCCCATCCTGGGATGGGTAGGAGGCACCTTTGTGGGAGGTGCTCTGACCAATCTGCTTCCGGCCAGCATTTCCAATGCATTTGGGATTGCCCTTTACGGAATGTTCATTGCTGTAGTGGTTCCCGCAGCAAAAGAATCCAAACCGGTCCTGTTTACCGCAGTTCTGGCAGTAATCCTCAGCATGATATGCTATTACACGCCAGCTCTGGAATTTTTGTCCGGTGGATGGAGTATCATTGTGATAACGGTTATCGCCAGCGGGGCAGCGGCCGTTCTTTTTCCGATACAGGATGAGAAGACAGAAGATTCAGAGACGGAAGAGGAGGAAAGGGAGATATGAGGACAGACTGGCAGTATCTGCTGATTGGGATGGGGATCATGGCGGGGATGACGTATTTGATCAGAGTGATTCCCATGGCAGTTTTTCGCAAAAAAATAACGAACCGCTTCGTTCGTTCTTTTTTAAGCTACGTGCCCTACGCAGTACTTTCCGCTATGACATTTCCAGCGATTTTCTACTCTACCGGATCAGTGGCCAGCGCAGCGGCCGGCTGTGCGGCTGCTCTGGCGCTGGCTTACTGGAACAAAGGTCTGCTGACAGTCGCCCTTGGGGCGGCCGCTGCAGTGCTTCTGGCCCAGTTGGGCGGAGTGTAGGACAGTTAAGATTCTGATTCCTCTTTTTGTTCATAATCGATAGGATCCATCTGGACTTCCATAATGTCCTCAATAGGACACCTAAGGATATTGCAGAGGACGTCCAGCGTATGGGTCGAAACATACATATTTTTTTTCAGGCGGCCAATTTGGCCGGCACTGATGCCATAGTATTTGATTAGACGATACTGGGTGATATTTTTTTTCTTCATTGTCTCCCAGAGCCTGTCATATGTCACCATTATTATCACCTCTGCTTTTATTAAACAGTGAGAAAATGGATTTGCATATTATCCATAAATGACTAATGCAAACGGGCGACAAAGTGGAAAACACCTTTTTAATTTTGGCGGAATATGGTATAATATTTGCGAAAGCAATGAGCAGTGCGTCAACTGATAAGCGGCGTGCTGCGCGGCGTTTACGCAGAAGCAGCGAGCTGTTTATCAGTTGACATAGGGCGAAGCCCGCAAGCGAGATGAAGCGAAGCGGAATCGAGTGCACTGCTCATAGAATGAAGTATGGCATATAACCACAACGTGGTTTATAGAAGGATAAACCGGAGAGGAGGGGCAGACTTATGGAAGAAAAGAAACATTTTGTCATTACAATAGGGAGACAGTACGGCAGCGGAGGCCGATTAGTAGGCAAGAAGCTGGCGGAAGAGCTTGGCGTTCATTTTTACGACGAAGAGATTCTGAAGATGACTTCAGAGGAGAGTGCGATTGGTGAAAAATATTTTCGGCTGGCTGATGAAAAAGCGGGAAACAACTTGTTGTATCGAATCGTGAGCGACAGGAAACCGGAATTGGGAGAGCCGTCTACAGGCGACAATCTGACTTCCCCGGATAATCTGTTCCGGTTCCAGGCATCTGTAATTCGTCGGTTGGCGGCGGAGGAGTCATGTATTTTTGCCGGAAGATGTGCGGATTACGTGCTGGAGGAAGCGGGGCTGGACTGTCTGGTCCGTATCTTTGTGTATGCTGATTTCCCGACCCGTGTACAGAGAGCTATGGATGTGGATAAAATAGATGAGAAAGAGGCTGTGCGCCGGATTAAAAGGATCGATAAGGAAAGAAAAGATTACTATCGTTACTACACAGGCAAAGACTGGATGGATATGAACAACTATGATTTGCCGATTAATGCCAGCCGCATTAATTTTGATGAAATGGCCATCCTGATCAAAAATTACCTTAAATTAAAGAAATTACTGTAGTGTGTTGGCTCTGCACACTGACAAGAAAAAAGAATTCTGCATTGCGGGACTTTTCACCTGCGGCGGATCGCGAAACAGCTTTTCCTTTTCCGCCGCAGCACCCTTGCTTCCTGAGGTGAACAGACTCAGCAATCTGCCATTGATGCCGGAAACAAGATCTTTTCAGAGCTTGACAAGGAAAGGGTAGTATGTTACGATAGTTCTGCCTCGTAGAGAGGGCCAGTAAGGGCTTGTACTGGTTTCGACGGGGATCATGAAGCTGGTGAAGCTATCCCCATGCAATGGGTTAAATGGCAAACCTAAATATAAACGCTGAAGATAATTTAGCATACGCTGCTTAATTGCAGCGACTGTCAGCCTCTGTGCACCCGCACATAGAGAATCTGGCATCGACGATGCGGGAAACGACACAGGCAAAGCTTTGAACCTGCGGGCGTAATTATGAAGCTACTGAACCCATCAGGATGTCTGTTTTCGGATGGCAGAGGGAATGATAAATAGCAGACTATGATAGTAGAAGAACAGGGAATTGATTTTCGGACAGGGGTTCGATTCCCCTCAGGTCCACTTTTTAAAAGGCCTTGCAGATATGCGGAAAACGTATAGTTGCAGGGCCTTTTACTGTGACATAATAAAAGGCCCTGCATAGCAGAGAAAAAATTTTTAGATTTAAGTAAGAATCCGTTTCTCCTTGTCTGAGTATGCTTGTATATGGATGTTCTGGAGTTTTCTTTATATCCAAAGAAGCCACTCCTTCTATTTTTCATTTAGTACAGGTAGTGTCGTATCCCTGAAGCGGAATACCTGGTCATAGGAGATACGGCACATACTGTTTATCGCTCTTGACGTTTGGAATGGACCAACCCAACTCCTGACAGAAATGCGGTTAGTCGTGGATTTTCCAGCTATTTAAGAATTTTGCTGTCTCTGCGGAGGTGTGGTCAATGATCTCGCTGTGGCCTAAATCCAACTTGCTGATGGCGGCCATATCCTCATCGCTCAAAGAAAAATCCCAGATATCCATATTTTCTTCCATGCGCTCCTTGTGCGTGGATTTCGGTATAATCACAACGCCACGCTGGGCGTTCCAGCGGAGAGCTACCTGCGCCGCAGTTTTCCCATATTTTCCACCGATCTCGGTCAGCACCGGATGGGTAAAGATATTGTGTTTTCCTTCGGCCAGCGGCCCCCATGCTTCGGGCTGCACACCGTATTCCTTCATCGTTTCGAGGGCGCCAGCCTGTGCAAAGAACGGATGAAGTTCTACCTGGTTCACCGCGGGCATCACCTTCGCATTGGCGCACAGGTCAGCCAGCCGTTCAGGGTAGAAATTGCAGACGCCGATGGCTCGGATCTTTCCCGCCTCGTACAGCTCCTCCATCGCCCTCCATGCGCCATAGTAATCGCTCATGGGCTGATGAATCAGATACAAGTCGATATAATCCAGCCCCAGCTTATCCAAAGAGGTCTGGAAAGCCGCCTTAGCGCCTTCGTAGCTTGCGTCCTGAATCCATAGCTTTGTGGTGATAAACAGCTCCTCACGGGGGATGCTGCTCTTTTTGATGGCCGCACCGACAGCCTCCTCATTGAAGTACGCCGCTGCTGTATCGATCAGACGGTAGCCAACCTCCAGTGCATCGCTGACAGCCTGCTCACACACCGCAGCTTCCGGCACCTGAAAAACACCGAAGCCTTCTAAAGGCATCTGTACGCCATTATTCAAAGTTGCATATTCCATGTCTATACCTCCTGATTCTCATAGATTTGATACGAGGTTTTGCTCATAAACATTGTTCTGCTTACAGAAAATATTTGATTATGCTATAATGTGAGTGAATATGAGAACCTCTTTACAATACTTATTGTAAAAGATGATTTGAGAGATGTACACTACATAATTTTTATGGTGCATAAATAAATAATTATGCTAAGAATGTGAGGGATAACTGATGGATATTATGCAGCTTCAATATTTCAAACTTATAGCAGAAACAGGATCACTTACGAAAGCCGCTGAAATACTACATATATCTCAGCCGGCCATGAGCGCTATGCTTAAAAAGTTTGAGGAAGAATTGAATGTAGAGTTATTTGACAGAAGCCCAAACCGGATTCATTTAAATATGGTCGGCGAGATTGCTTTGGTTCATGCTAATACGATTCTACGGAATGTAGAACAAATGAAAGCCGACCTTCTGAGTGCTGCACAGCAACATTTAACACTTTCCATTGCGTTTTGCGATCCTGGTGTTCGCTGGTTTTGTGTTCCGCGCTTTTCTATGGCATATCCAGAGATTAAAATAAAAGATGAATTATATGTGGGAAATGAGGCCCAGAGACTGCTTACAGAAAGAGTTTATGATTTGGTTATTACACCAACACCCGTAAAAGGTACTCATATCCAAAGTGTTTCTTTCCTGCCGGATCGAGTGTATCTTTCAGTTCCTATAGAGAATAAGCTATCAGAATGTGAGAGTATCTCCATGTGTGAAATACCTGCACAGCCCTTGCTCTATCCGCAGATTGGCGGTTACTTCCTTATACAAATAGAAAAAATTATTTTGGAAAACAAATTGCCCATCACTCTAATTAAAAATAATTTTAATATTACACAGCATATGATTCGAACGACTAATTTTTTGACTACTATTTCAACATTATCGCTGGATTTACGAAATGACGGAACACACCGAAAACTTGTCCCAATGAACGATCCTGAGCTAAATGTCATATATCATATTTCATTTTTAAAATCTAACCGAGAAAAGGTTAGTCCGTTCCTCCAATGGGGAAATGCTGCCTGCACGGCATGACGGGCGGAGAAAGCTGGGGACGAAATTCTGCATTATTTGTAAGTATTTATTAAGAGAAAAGCAAAGCAAAAAATCCGGTCTGCTTTTATAATAGATTTGAAATCAAAGATAAAATCTATATAGTATAAAGAGGAGGTTTATTATGAAGAAGATATACTTAGTGGCAGGTCTGACCGGAGCGGCAGTATTAATGGGAGGCTGTGCGGCATCCACCCCGGTTTCGTTCCCCAGCACGATTGAGGTCAGCCAAGGGCAGGAAGAACATACTGTGACAGTGGAGAGCACAGAAACCGTCATGGCGGTGCCGGATATAGCGGAGGTCATGTTTACAGTTCGCACAGAAGGGCAGGAGGCCAATGTGTGCCAGCAGGAAAATCAGGCCGCTCTGGAACGTGTTCTGGAATATTTGGAGAGTCAGGGGCTGGAGGAAAATTCTATTCAGACGTCCGGCTATTCTTTAAATCCGGTATATAATTGGACTGAGACGGAGGGCCAGGTTTTGACCGGCTATGAAATGGCGACTCAGATCACCGTTTCCGGGATCCCGATGGAGCAGACAGGGGAAATTTTGTCAGGCGCGGTGGATGCCGGAGCGAATTCCGTGGATTATGTGCGGTATCTGTGCAGTACCTATGACGACAGCTATCAGGAGGCACTGAAAAAGGCTGTGGAGAGCGCCAAGGCGAAGGCAGAGGCTATGGGAGAGGCCGGTAATTTCCAGGTCCTTCAGGTGGCATCTATTGAGGAATACAGAGAAAATCAGTCTGCACGCTACATTGCAGCGGATTACGCTGTTGCGGAGGCGGAGCCAGTCGCAGGCAGTTCAAACTATAAGACAATGGATGTGGCTGCAGGTGAGCTGGAAATCCAGGCCAGTATTCAGGTGACTTTTGTGATTCAGGAATAGCAAAATCTCAAAAATAATGCTGGCTTTTATAAAATACTTGTGATATAATCGTACCTTGAAGTGTAACGCCCTGTGGAGAGATGGCGGTTCACATATTATGCAAGGAGGAACCCATATCATGAGTTTACAAGTAGAAAAGTTAGAGAAGAACATGGCGAAGCTGACTGTGGAAGTACCGGCTGAACAGTTCGATGAGGCTATCAAGGCCGCTTATAACAAGAATAAAAACAGATTTAACATTCCTGGCTTCCGCAAGGGAAAAGCTCCGCAGGCCATGATCGAGAAGATGTACGGCCCAGGCGTTTTTTATGAGGATGCGGCGAATGAGGCCATTGATTCCAGCTATGGAGATGCTATGAAAGAAAGCGGGCTGGAGATCGTTTCCAGACCGGAGATCGATATTACCCAGATTGAAAAAGGAAAAGCTTTTATCTATACAGCTACAGTAGCTGTCAGACCGGAAGTGACTCTGGGACAGTACAAGGGCGTTGAAGTTCAGAAAGCAGACGCTGAAGTAACGGACAGCGATGTAGAGACAGAGTTAAAGAGAGTCCAGGATCAGAATGCCAGACTGGTATCCATCGAGGATCGGCCTGTAGAGGATGGCGACCAGACAGTGATTGATTTCGAGGGCTTTGTTGACGGCAAGCCTTTTGACGGCGGCAAGGGCACCGATTATCCGCTTACTATCGGATCCCATTCCTTTATCGACACCTTTGAAGAGCAGTTGATTGGTAAGAATATCGGAGAAGAGTGTGAAGTGAACGTGACCTTCCCCGGCGAGTACCACGCAAAGGAGCTTGTGAATAAGCCTGCCACATTCAAAGTAACTGTAAAAGAGATTAAGAAGAAAGAGCTTCCGGAACTGAACGACGAGTTTGCAAGCGAAGTTTCTGAATTTGAAACTCTGGAAGAGTACAAGAATGATATCCGCACAAAGCTGGCAGATAGAAAGCAGAAAGCTGCGACAACGGAAAACGAAAACCGGGTTGTTGAGAAAGTTGTGGAGAATGCCCAGATGGATATTCCGGATCCTATGGTGGACAATGAAGTTATGAATATGCTTCAGGACACTGCACGTCGGATGCAGAGCCAGGGCTTATCTCTGGATCAGTATCTTCAGTATACCGGCCAGACAGTTGACACGATGAAGGAGCAGATGAAGCCACAGGCAATCAGAAGAATCCAGACCAGATTGGTGCTGGAGGCTGTCGCTGCCGCTGAGAATATTACGATTTCTGATGAAAAGCTGGAAGAAGAACTGAAGAAGATGGCTGATTCCTATCAGATGGAAGTAGAAAAGCTGAAAGAATACATGGGCGAGTTTGAAAAAGAACAGATGAAGAAGGACCTGGCGGTGCAGGAAGCCGTTGATCTCCTGGTATCAGAAGCCAAGCTGGTATAAAACCTCCGGCCATTCGTAAATCTGAAAACGGTTGAAGTTGCAGAAAGGGGGGCTGTGCAAAGGCAGGACCGCTGTCTGCAACTTCTGTCATTACGAAGTATGCAAAGAAAGGAGCAGGACTTATGAGTTTAGTACCTTATGTCATTGAATCTACGAGCCGCGGAGAACGCTCTTACGATATATATTCTCGTCTTTTGAAGGAGAGAATTGTATTTCTGGGGGAAGAAGTAAATGATGTGACGGCCAGCCTGGTAGTCGCACAGCTCCTGTTTTTGGAGTCTGAGGATCCCGGAAAAGATATCAATATGTATATCAACAGCCCCGGCGGTTCTGTCACAGCCGGCATGGCGATCTATGACACTATGAATTACATTAAGTGCGACGTCTCGACAGTGTGTATCGGTATGGCTGCCAGTATGGGAGCATTCCTTCTGTCCAGCGGTGCCAAAGGAAAGAGATATGCCCTCCCCAATGCCGAGGTGATGATCCATCAGCCTTCCGGCGGAGCACAGGGCCAGGCGACGGATATTAAGATCGTTGCAGATCAGATTTTAAAAACCAAGAAAAAATTAAACGAGATATTAGCAGCCAATACCGGCCAGCCTCTCGAGGTGATCGAGAGGGATACGGAGAGAGACAATTATATGACAGCCCAGGAAGCAAAGGAATACGGCCTGGTGGATGCAGTAATTGTCAATCACTAATTGGCTCAGCGAAATGAGGTGGAGATATGCCAATTAGACCAGAGGATAAGATTCGCTGCTCTTTTTGCGGGAAAAGCCAGGATCAGGTGAGAAAACTGATCGCAGGATCGAATAACGTATACATTTGTGACGAGTGTATTGAACTGTGCGGCGAAATTCTGGAGGAAGAGCTGGCCGACCAGGGAGATGAGACCATGGATTTTGGTGACATTAACCTGTATAAGCCGAAGGAAATGAAGGCTTTTCTGGATGAATATGTCATTGGCCAGGATGAAGCGAAAAAGGTTCTTTCCGTAGCGGTCTATAACCATTATAAGAGAATCACTTCCAGAAAAAAGCTGGATGTGGAAGTGCAGAAAAGCAATATTTTGATGCTGGGACCAACCGGTTCCGGAAAGACATATCTGGCTCAGACTATGGCCAGGATTCTTGGAGTTCCCTTTGCCATTGCAGACGCCACAGCTCTTACAGAAGCCGGCTATGTGGGAGAAGATGTGGAAAATATTCTCCTGAAGCTGATTCAGGCTGCGGATTATGACATTGCCAAGGCCGAGTATGGAATTATTTATATCGATGAGATTGATAAAATCACCAAGAAGTCTGAAAATGTGTCTATCACCAGAGATGTTTCCGGAGAAGGCGTTCAGCAGGCATTGCTGAAGATTCTTGAGGGAACTGTGGCCAGCGTTCCGCCTCAGGGCGGCAGGAAACATCCCCACCAGGAACTGCTGCAGATTGATACAACCAATATTCTGTTCATCTGCGGCGGAGCTTTTGATGGGTTAGAGCGAATTGTGGAGAGTCGTCTCAGTGCTGGTTCTATTGGATTTAACGCAGAAATCATAGATAAGAACGAGCGGGATATCGACGATCTGCTGAGACAGGTGATGCCTCAGGATCTGGTGAAATACGGATTGATTCCGGAATTTATCGGCCGTGTGCCCGTTACGGTATCTCTTCAGCTTCTGGACAAAGCATCTCTGGTCAGAATCCTGACAGAACCAAAGAACGCTCTTACGAAGCAGTACGAAAAATTGTTCGAGCTGGATGACGTGAAGCTGGAATTTACGGCGGATGCTCTGGAAGCCATTGCAGAACAGGCGGTGGAGAGAAGAACCGGCGCTCGGGGCCTGAGAGCGATCATTGAGAAAGTGATGATGGACATTATGTATGAGATTCCATCGGATGATACTATTGGTATCTGTACGATTACCCGTGAGGTGATCGAGGGAACCGGCCAGCCGGAGATTGTCTACCGGGATACAGCGGTTCCGAGAAAGATACCCTCCAAAGTGAAGAAAGACAGATCTGGTGAGATCGCATAATGATTCGTAATAAGCGGGCTGTTGCATGGCAATGGCCCTTTTCCATACAAGAGGAAAGGTACGTTAGGAGGAAACAAATGGAAGACAGAACCATGAAAATGCCTGCCATAGCTCTGAGAGGGCTGACGGTGATGCCCAAAATGATGATTCATTTTGACATTACCAGGCCAAAATCCAAAGCAGCAGCAGAACGGTCTATGGTGGCGGATCAGAAGGTATTTCTGATTACACAGCGGCAGAGCGATATGCCGGAGCCGTCCATAGAAGATCTGTTTCATATGGGCTGTGTGGCCGAGATCAAGCAGTTGGTAAAACTGCCGGATGGAGTCGTCAGAGTGATGGTAGAGGGCCTGCAGAAAGCCGTCCTTTTGGATCTGGATACCGATCAGCCGGCACTCATGGCAGAGATAGAAGTGACAGAGGAGCCGGAATTCGCAGATTACGCGGCAGGGGAAGCCATGCTGAGGATCGTGAAGGAGAAACTGGAAGAATTTGGACGGGAAAACCCCAGGCTTGCCAAGGAGCTTTTGCCCAACCTTCTGGGAATTGACACCATCGGGGAGCTTTTGGATCAGGTGGCTGTTCAGATGCCCTGGGAGTATACGGTTCGCCAGGAAATCCTGGAGACCACAGATGTGCCGGACCGCTATGAGAAGGTGGTAGGCAATCTGATCTCGGAGCTGGAGATCCTTAGGATCAAGAAAGAGTTCCAGAGCAAGGTCAAGGCGGCTGTAGATAAAAATCAGAGGGATTACATCCTGAGAGAACAGCTAAAAATTATTCGGGAAGAGCTGGGGGAGGACAACCCTCTTTCAGATGCCGAGGAATATAAAAAGAAACTGAATGGGCTGAAAGCTGATAAAGAGGTAAAGGCAAAGATCGAAAAAGAGATTGACCGCCTGAAGACCATGCCCAGCGGAAGCCAGGAGAGCAATGTCAGCAGGACATATATCGAAACCCTTCTGGATTTGCCGTGGAAAAAGGTTTCCCGGGATAACAACGATATCCGCCATGCGGAGAAGATTCTCAATGAGGATCACTACGGGCTGGATAAAGTAAAGGAGAGAATTCTGGAATATCTGGCGGTCCGGACTCTGACAGACAAGGGCGTCAGTCCGATTCTGTGTCTGGTAGGCCCGCCTGGAACAGGGAAGACCTCTATTGCAAGATCAGTGGCACGGGCTCTGAATAAAAAGTACGTGCGGATCAGTCTGGGAGGCGTCCGGGATGAGGCAGAGATCAGAGGTCACAGGAGAACCTATGTAGGGGCAATGCCGGGACGTCTGGTGGACGGACTGCGGCAGGCCGGTGTCAGCAATCCCCTGATGCTTTTGGATGAGATCGACAAGGTCAGCAGCGACTACAAAGGAGACACTTCATCGGCGCTCCTGGAAGTTTTGGACGGGGAGCAGAATGTAAAATTCCGGGATCACTATGTGGAGCTCCCTATTGACCTTTCCCAGGTAATGTTTATCGCTACGGCCAACACTACCCAGACAATCCCCACCCCTCTTTTGGACCGTATGGAGGTTATCGAAATCACCAGCTACACAGAAAATGAAAAATTTCATATTGCCAGAGAATTTCTCGTGAAAAAGCAGATGGAACGAAACGGCCTGAAGGAGGGCCAGGTGACGATCTCCGATCATGCCCTGGAAAAGATCATTCACAATTACACCAGGGAGGCCGGTGTCCGGAACCTGGAGCGCCGAATTGGCGACTTGTGCCGGAAAGCGGCCAGAGAGTTTCTGGAGAACAAAAAGGAGAGCGTTCGTATCACAGAGGGGAATCTGGAGAAGTATCTGGGAAGAGAGCGGATTACCTTTACGGATGCCAATGAAAAAGATGAGATCGGGATTGTCCGTGGTCTGGCCTGGACCAGTGTGGGGGGAGACACCCTTCAGATTGAGGTCAATGTTATGCCGGGAAAAGGAAATCTTCAGCTTACAGGCCAATTGGGCGATGTGATGAAAGAGTCTGCACAGACGGCACTGACTTATGTCAGATCTGTGTGCCCGGTATACCAGATCCCTGACGACTACTTTGAAAAACACGATATTCACATCCACATTCCGGAAGGCGCAGTGCCGAAAGACGGGCCTTCGGCCGGCATTACTATGGCCACAGCAATGATTTCTGCTGTTGTTGGCCGTCCGGTGAAGGCTAAGGTGGCTATGACAGGGGAGATTACTCTGCGGGGCCGCGTTCTCCCTATCGGAGGGCTGAAGGAAAAGATCCTGGCAGCCAAGATGGCTCACATTGAAAAAGTTCTGGTACCGGACAAAAATAAGCCGGAGATCGGAGAGCTGTCCAAAGAGATCACCAAGGGTCTGGAAATTAAGTTTGTAAGCACTATGGAAGAGGTGTTGAAGGAGGCGCTGGTATGATTATCAAAACAGTGAATCTGGAGACTGTGTGCGGAATCACAAGCAAACTCCCGGAGAATACGCTCCCGGAGTTTGCATTCGCAGGGAAGTCCAATGTGGGAAAATCTTCCCTGATCAACGCCCTGATGAACCGGAAGGCCTACGCCAGGACTTCCGGGCAGCCGGGAAAGACCCAGACCATCAATTTTTACCGGATCAACGATGATATGTATTTTGTGGATCTGCCGGGTTACGGCTACGCGAAAGTCTCCCTGGAGGAAAAGGCCAGGTGGGGGAAAATGATCGAAAATTACCTTCACAAATCGGCAATGCTGAAAAAGGTTTTTCTGCTGGTGGACATTCGCCATGAACCTTCGGAAAACGACAAAATGATGTACGACTGGATTGTCCATAATGGGTACCAGCCGGTCATCATTGCCACCAAGCTGGACAAACTGAAGAGAAGCCAGGTGGCAAAGCAGGTGAAGCAGATCCAGATGGGGCTGGGCCTCTCCAAAGAGGACATCCTCATCCCCTTCTCGGCGGAGACAAAGCAGGGACGGGATCAGATATGGGAACTGCTGGAAAAGGAGGCCGGGCTGTAAGCCAGGGCCTCCTTTTCCAGCAGTATGGAGCAGTTTGATACAGATATTGCAGTTTTTTGATGGTCAGGCATTGCTCTGCCCCGACAGGCGGTTCAGATCCCGATAGAAATCCGGGTAGGAGATATTGACGCACTCAGCGCCGCGGATTTCCGTCACGCCCTCTGCACACAGGGCAGCTACCGCGAAGGTCATGGCGATCCGGTGATCCAGGCAACTGTCAATGACGGCGCCGTGGAGGGGGCGCCCGCCCCGGATGATCATACCGTCATCGGTTTCGGTTACATCGGCACCTATGGCGGAAAGATTTCTGACCATGACTTCAATGCGGTTGGATTCCTTGACTTTCAATTCTGCCGCATCCCGGATAACGGTCTCGCCTTTGGCAAGGCACGCCATGGCGGCGATTACCGGAAGCTCATCGATCAGAGTGGGAATGATCTCCCCCTGGATGACAGTTCCGGTGAGAGTGCTGTGACGGACAAGGATATCCGCGGCAGGCTCCCCACCTTCTTCCCATTGGCGCACAATGGTCACATCTCCGCCCATCTGGCGGCATACCCGGAGAATTCCGTCCCGGGTGGGATTGATCCCGACGTTTTTCAAAAGGACTTCAGAGCCGGGCACCATCAAACCGGCAGCCAGGAAAAAGGCCGCAGAGGAGATGTCTCCGGGCACAGCCAGCTTGGCTGCATGGAGCTCTCTGGCCTGTGTGACAACAGCATCTCTTCCCTCCGTGCTAACATCGGCTCCGAAGCCTTTCAGCATCAGCTCCGTATGGTTGCGGGAGACGGAGGGTTCTGTCACCCTGGTTTCCCCTTCTGCATACAGGCCAGCCAGAAGAATAGCAGATTTTACCTGGGCGGAAGCTACGGGGGAGATATAGTGGATTCCGTGGAGACGTCTCCCGTGAATGGCGAGAGGGGCGCATCCGTTGCCCTTTATGCTTGTGATGTCGGCTCCCATCTGGGTAAGAGGCGCTATGATCCTCTTCATAGGTCTCTTCTGTATGGAGGCGTCTCCGGTCAGAGTCACGGAGAAATCCTGGGGGGCCAGGATTCCGGAAATCAGCCGGGTAGTGGTACCGGAGTTGCCGCAGTCTAAGGGCTCGCTTCCAGGGGCTTTCAGCCCCCTCAGACCATTTCCGTGGACAAGGACGGTGCTGCCATTGTTCTCAATGGAAATTCCCATCCTCCGGAAACAGGAAATGGTAGAAAGGCAGTCAGCTCCCTGGAGATAGTTGGTGATCTCAGTGGTGCCTTTGGCTATAGAGCCTAACATAACGCTTCTGTGAGAAATGGATTTATCGCCGGGGACAGAAACTTCCCCCTTTAGCTGTGAAACAGAATGAAATAACATAGGATCCTCCTATTGACGGAATAATTCATAATGATATTTGGTGAGCTGGGCCCAGGCAGCCTCCAGAGACGCTTCATCGTAAAAGGTAATGCGGAGAGCGCCTTCTCCCCGCTCTCTGTTATTGTTGATTCCGATATTTTTGATATTGATGCCTTTTGCGGCCAGGATGACGGACAAAGTGGAGATAGCGCCGGCCTCGTCAACAATATCTACGGAGAAGGAGTAATCCGGCTCCAGCGCGCCCTTAGCCCGATCACTTATGGAGTTGCGGTAGGCCCTGGATTCCTCCAGAAGCCGGTAGATGGAATCCTCCTGTTTGCTGCGGATCTCCTGAAGAACCTGGGAGAGGGATGCAATGTACCGCTCTAAAATATCGCAGATAGGACCGCAATTGGCCATGCAGATCTGCTCCCACATTTCAGGAGAAGATGAGGCGATTCGGGTGATATCCTTAAAACCGCCGGCAGCAATGCGTTTCATCGTTTCACTGGAATCATCGGAATCTTTAACCAGATTGACCAGAGAAGAGGCGATAAGGTGAGGAAGATGGCTGACCGCCGCCACAGCCTGGTCGTGTTCCCGATAGTCCAGAACCATGGGAATAGCGCCTAACAGATTGGCCACATTTTTCACCCGTTCAATCTGCTCGTCGGAAGATTTTTCAGCCGGGGTGATGATATAGTATGCATTTTCCAGAAGATGGTCGGTGGAATGTTCATATCCGGTCTTTTCGGATCCGGCCATTGGATGGCCGCCCACAAACACATCTTCCATGCCCAGGCGCAGCACTTCCTCATGGATGTTGGTTTTTGTGCTGCCCACATCGGTAATGATGGCGCCGGGCTTCAGGTAGGGGCGGATGGACTTTAAATACCCGGCATTGTACTCCACAGGCGTACAGAGGAACACCATATCGCAGGCGGCCAGCTCCTGTCCGGCTTTATCCAGAATGATATCCACGATACCGTCTTTTTTTGCCTGTTCAAGCCCTGCACGGCTTCTCGTGTAAGCCATGATAGAAATATCCGGTCTGGCCCTCTTCAATCCTCTGGCGATGGAACCGCCGATCAGCCCCAGGCCGATAAAAGCGATCGTTTGTTCTGACACCGTAAAACCTCCTGTACATCAGCAAAAATGCAGAATATTTGAAACACGTCCATTGTAAGGCATCAAAGCTGAAATGTCAACGCTTTATTTCTTTAAACTTCAACACTTTAAATTAAAGGCGTGAAAAGAGAATTGTAATAAATGGAGAAAAATGGTATGATAGATGCAGGATTTATGGTGGAATTGCCATGTTTTAAGGAGGAAGGATACATGAAAAAATTTGTTGCAGCAGTTGCGGGGAGTGCCTTGGTGATGTGCGGGATGACACTTACAGCTTTTGGGGCACAGTGGAAACAGGATGCAGGCGGCTGGTGGTGGCAGAATGACGATCTGTCTTATCCTGTCAATACCTGGCTGTGGCTGGATGGCAACCAGGATGGGATTGCCGAGTGCTACTATTTTAATGAAAATGGTTACTGTCTGATGAACGCGGCAACACCTGACGGATATACGGTAGATGCGAGCGGGGCATGGATTGTGGATGGCAAGGTTCAGACTCAGCAGGTTCAGACGGCAGACGGATGGAAAAAAGAAACGAATGGCACCTGGAGCTATTACGAGGATGGGCAGCCGCTGACGGACGAGTGGAAGCGGATTGACGAAGAAAAGTACTATTTTGACGAAAATGGCACTATGGTCATTGACTTTTATACGATTGACGGGGAAGACTACTACTTTAATGAGGACGGCACTCTTCAGACCAAGTCCTTTACCCTGGGTGATGTTCGCTATACCGTTCAGAAGGATGGAACAATCACGGACATGACGGATCTTTACGATTGGTACGAGGAGCACGAGGATGATGGAGGGGAAGAGTCTTCCGTTGGACAGGGCGGCTATACCTTTACATGGAACGAGGAGAAGGAGACTGAGAGCGAAAGCGTGGATACGGATGCTTACGCCCAGCAGGTTTTTGATCTCGTCAACCAGGAACGGGAGGCAGAAGGCCTGAGCCCGCTGGAATGGGACGATACTCTGGCGGAGTGTGCGGCTCTGCGGGCAGAGGAGCTTACGGAAACATTCAGCCATAATAGACCGGACGGAAGCCACTGGTCCACTCTCTATGAAGAATTAGGCGGGGAAGATACTTACCGGGGTGAAAATATCGCTATGGGATATGCCTCACCAAAGCAGGTTATGAATGGCTGGATGAATTCTTCCGGGCACCGGGCCAATATTTTGAGAAGCACTTATACAAAGATCGGCGTAGGCTGCTATTCTCAGAATGGCACTCTGTACTGGGTTCAGAATTTTAGCCGGGAGAATTGAAAAGTTTTTGTATAAATTGCATGTTTTACTTGTGAATTTCTGAAATTTTTGGTAAAATACATTCATGGACTAATTATTGAGGTACAGGAGGGATTTTCTTATGAACGTTTATGGAACCAGCCAGATACGCAACGTTGTGCTTTTGGGGCATGGCGGAGCAGGGAAAACTACAGTGGCAGAAGCATTGGCATTAGTTACTGGGGTTACAAAGAGAATGGGAAAGGTTGCTGACGGCAATACCATCAGCGATTACGACAAAGAGGAGATAAAGAGACAGTTTTCTATTTCCACGTCCCTGATCCCTTTGGAATATAATGGAGAAAATGGCCCGATTAAGATCAATCTGTTAGATACTCCTGGATATTTCGATTTTGTGGGGGAAGTGGAGGAGGCTATCAGTGTTGCCGACGCCGCTGTGATCGTAGTAAACTGTAAGGCAGGTATTGAAGTAGGAACCGAGAAGGCATGGGAAATGTGTGAAAAGTACAGGCTTCCCAGACTGTTCTTTGTAACCAATATGGACGACGACCATGCCAGCTACCGGGAACTGGTGTTAAAGCTGGAAACCCGCTTTGGCCGGAAGATCGCTCCTTTCCAGTTGCCGATCAGAGAAAATGAAAAATTCGTTGGATTTGTCAATGTGGTGAAGATGGCAGGACGGAGATTTACCACTCTCAGCAATTACGAAGAGTGTGAAATCCCGGAATATGTTCAGAAAAACCTTGGAATTGCCAGAGAGGCTTTGATGGAAGCCGTGGCAGAGACCAGCGAAGAATACATGGAGCGCTATTTCTCAGGTGAAGAGTTTACCCAGGAAGAAATTTCAGGCGCTCTGAGAAGCCACGTAATCGAAGGCAATATTGTGCCGATTCTGCTTGGCTCCGGCATTAACTGCCAGGGATTTTCAGGCCTTCTCCAGGCAATCGACAAATATTTCCCGTCACCAGATAAATATGAGTGCATCGGTGTAGATGTTTCCACAGGAGAGCGCTTCACCGCCAAGTACAACGATGACGTTTCCCTGTCAGCCCGGGTATTTAAGACTATTGTGGATCCATTTATTGGAAAATATTCCCTGATGAAAATCTGTACTGGAACGTTAAAACCTGACAGCACGATCTATAATGTAAATAAAGAGACAGAAGAGAAGGTCGGAAAGCTTTATGTCTTAAGAGGCAAGGACCAGATCGAGGTTCCGGAACTGAAAGCTGGAGATATCGGCGCTGTGTCAAAGCTTTCGGTTACACAGACAGGGGACACGATTGCTTTAAGAAGCGCTCCCATTGTGTATCATAAGCCGGAAATCTCCACTCCTTATACCTATATGGCTTACAAAGCGGCCAATAAAGGGGAGGATGATAAGGTTTCCTCAGCTCTGTCCAAGATGATGGAGGAGGATCTGACCTTAAGAATTGTCAATGACAGCGAGAATCGTCAGTCCCTGCTGTATGGAATTGGAGACCAGCAGTTGGAGGTGGTTGCCAGCAAACTGATAAACCGCTATAAAGTAGAGATTGTTTTGGAAAAGCCTAAGTTCGCTTTCAGAGAAACCTTAAGAAAGAAAGTAAAGGTACAGGGACGCCATAAGAAGCAGTCCGGCGGCCATGGCCAGTACGGCGACGTATGGATGGAGTTTGAACCCTCCGGCGATCTGGAGACACCTTATATTTTTGAGGAAAAGATTTTTGGCGGTTCCGTTCCCAAGAATTACTTCCCGGCAGTAGAAAAGGGTCTTCAGGAATGCGTTCAGAAAGGTCCGTTGGCCGGATATCCGGTAGTGGGCTTGAAGGCTACTCTGGTAGATGGATCTTATCATCCGGTAGATTCTTCGGAGATGGCATTTAAGATGGCTACGATTTTGGCCTTTAAGAAGGGCTTCATGGAGGCCAATCCTGTCCTTTTGGAACCCATTGCATCTCTGAAAGTTACCGTTCCGGATAAATTCACCGGGGATGTTATGGGAGATCTGAACCGGCGCCGCGGCCGTGTTCTGGGAATGAACCCGGATCATCACGGGAAACAGATTATCGAGGCCGACATTCCGATGTCTGAGCTTTACGGATACAACACGGATCTGCGCTCAATAACCGGAGGAATCGGTGTATTTGAATACGAGTTCAGCCGCTACGAGCAGGCACCTGGAGACATCCAGAAGAAAGAAGTGGAGGCCAGAGCTGCTCAGAAGGATGAATCATAAAACAGAAATTTAATTTAGGAGGTCAATAATATGCAGAAATATGTATGCGAGCCCTGCGGATATGTATATGATCCAGAAGCAGGCGATCCGGATAACGGAATTCAGCCAGGAACCGCGTTTGAGGATCTTCCGGATGACTGGGTATGCCCGATCTGCGGAATGGGAAAAGATGTTTTTGTTCCTGAAGAATAAACAGAACCTGTAATATGCAGGAAGAGCGAGGCGAAACGGAGAAGACGGTTTTCGCCTCGCTTTTCTATATGGTGATATCGCTGTAAGCGGCATGTTTATTTATAGGAGACTGTGTTGAGTCAATCCAAGAGTTTACGGAAATAGGTCAATGTGATATACTAAGCAAAAGAACACCATGGTCAGGCAAGGAGGATAATACATGAACGAGAAGAGTTGGAGCCGGATTTTTTCCAGGACAGGGTTGGCCCTTTCGGCTTTTTTGATTAGTTCCGCAATCGCAATGACCGCCATTTACACAGGATTCACGGTAATCGGTCATGGATATTTCAGCGCAGATATGCAGCTTATAGTCAATGCTATCTGCATGTACCTGATAGGTTTTCCGGTCGCATGGATGATTTTTCAGACGGTGCCTCATCCGGACCCGATCAGAAAAACGGAAAAATGGGAAGTGGGATCATGGATCGGCTTGTATCTTATATGTACAGGGGTTGCCGTGATCGGCAATATGATTTCAACACTTTTGGCCTTTTTTATCGGTCCGGCAGCCGGCGCCAATGTAGTAGAAACAGTGATTCTGCAGTCAAACCCGCTGCTCAACTTTATTCTGACGGTCATTGCCGCCCCGGTGGTGGAGGAGCTGCTGACCAGAAAACTTTTAATTGACAAGATTTTACTCTACGGAGAAAAGACGGCAATTTTGGTATCTGCTTTGCTGTTTGGGCTGATGCACGGCAATTTCTATCAGTTTTTTTACGCCTTCGGCATTGGATTGATTTTAGCGTATGCATATGTGCGTACGGGAAAAATATCTGGCACCATTGCCATTCATATGGCGATTAATTTTATGGGAAGTGAAGTGATTCTCCTTATCGGAAATCTGGAAGCGATGCCTGGTATTGCGGGAATTATGGGGATAGGGCTGATGGCTTTGTATGCCAGCATCCAGATGGGAGCTGCGATCAGCGGAATCATTCTTCTGTGCTGTTTTTGGAGGAAAAAAAGGCTGTATCAGACGCCCTACGAGTGGTCGGCTCCGCATATTACCTTTTCCAGAAGAATCCGGACTGTAGCAGGCAATCCGGGGATAATCCTTTTCATTTTATTGTGCCTGCTGCGATTTGTCTTGAATGTTTGACCGGACAAGGGGGTGGGTAATTGGAACAGATGTCTCTGTTTGACTATCAGGAAACAGAAAGCCCGCTGGCCAGCCGGGTGCGGCCTGCAGATTTGGATGAATTTGTGGGACAAGAGCACCTGGTGGGAAAAGGAAAAATTCTGAGACAGCTCATCGATCAGGACAAAATTCCTTCTATGATATTCTGGGGGCCGCCGGGGGTGGGAAAAACCACATTGGCCAGTATTATTGCGGCTAAGACCAGAGCGTCTTTTGTTAATTTCAGCGCAGTGACCAGCGGAATTAAAGAGATCAAAGAAGTCATGGCCAGGGCGGAGGAAGGCCGCCGCTCTGGCGTTCGCACTGTAGTATTTGTAGATGAGATTCACAGATTTAATAAAGCACAGCAGGATGCCTTTCTCCCCTTTGTGGAGAAGGGAAGCATTATTCTGATTGGAGCTACCACGGAAAACCCGTCCTTTGAGATTAATGCCGCTTTGCTGTCCAGGTGCAAAGTGTTTGTCTTGAAGGCTCTGACCGTTGAAGATATGGTGGGAGTTTTAAAGAGAGCCATTGCCAGTCCAAAAGGGTTGGGTTATCTGAACATCGAGATCTCAGAGGAGCTTCTCTGGATGATCGCCGAGTTTGCCAGCGGGGACGCCAGAACGGCCCTGAATACTCTGGAGATGGCGGTTATTAATGGGGAAATCCGGCCGGATAAAACGGTGGTGACAAAAGAAATTCTGGAGCAGTGCATCAGCAAAAAGTCCCTTTTATATGACAAAAAGGGGGAGGAGCATTACAATCTGATCTCGGCTCTCCATAAATCCATGCGAAACAGTGACCCGGATGCGGCGGTATACTGGCTGGCCCGGATGCTGGAGGCAGGGGAGGATCCACTCTATATCGCCCGCAGGATGATACGGTTTGCCAGTGAAGATGTGGGAATGGCTGATCCCCAGGCTCTTTCTCTCGCTGTCGCTGCTTATCAGGCCAGCCACTTTTTAGGAATGCCCGAGTGCAGTCTGAATCTTGCCCAGACAGCGATATATCTTTCCCTGGCTCCCAGGTCCAATTCTGTCTATCGGGCTTATGAGGAGGCAAAAGCAGATGCTCTCACGATGCTGTCGGAGCCGGTTCCACTGGCAATCCGCAATGCGCCCACCAGACTTATGAAGGAGCTGCACTACGGAGAGGGGTATATTTACGCTCACGATACGGAAGAGAAAATTGCCCACATGCAGTGCCTTCCGGATTCTCTGGCCGGAAAGATGTACTACAGGCCAACCAGAGAAGGGCAGGAAGCCCGGGCATATGGCCGGTTAAAGGAAATTCAGCGTTTTCGGTCTGAGGAGGAGAAGGAATGAGAGCAGTTGTGTATCAGGGAAATGGGCGGATCGGCGTGGAGGAAAGACCCATGCCGGAGATCAGGGAGAATGAGGATGTGATCCTTCAGGTCACGATGACCACAATCTGTTCCAGCGATATTCATATCAAACATGGTGCTGTGCCGAGGGCGATTCCCGGCGTTATTTTGGGACATGAATTTGTAGGGAAAGTAGTCCGGACCGGATCCAAGGTAAAAAACGTAAGGCCAGGAGATCGGGTGGCGGTTAATGTGGAGACATTCTGCGGTCAGTGCTTTTACTGCAAGAGAGGGTATGTCAATAACTGTACAGACCCGTCAGGAGGATGGGCTCTGGGCTGCCGGATTGACGGAGGTCAGGCTGAATATGTCAGGATTCCCTATGGCGACAACGGTCTGACTCTGATTCCGGACAATGTGACGGATGAACAGGCGCTGTTTACCGGGGATCTGCTCTCCACCGGATACTGGTCTGCAAAAATTGGAGAAATCAAAAAGGGCGATACCGTTGTGATTTTAGGCGCCGGTCCGACGGGGCTTTGCAGTATGATGGCCGCCAGACTGTACCAGCCGTCAAAAATTATTGCGGTTGATTTGTTGGAGAATCGCCTGTTCTTAGCCAAAGAGAAGGGGCTGGCTGACTTGATTCTGAATTCTGAGAGGGCTGATATTCAGGATGAAATAAGGAAGCAGACAGAGGGCCGGGGGGCGGATGTGGTTATTGAAGCTGCCGGAGGGAAAGATACGTTTCAACTGGCTTGGGAGACTGCCCGGCCAAATGGTACGGTGTGTCTGGTGGCTATGTATGAAGAAGGTCAGATGCTGCCTCTGCCTCAGATGTACGGAAAGAATCTGACGTTTAAGACCGGGGGTGTAGACGCCTGTGATTGTCCGGAGATCATGAAACTGATCGAAAAAGGAAAATTGGACGCCACCTGTCTGATCACCCACAGAACATCCTTTGAAAATATAATGGAAGCATACCGGATTTTTGAAGAAAAAGAAGATGGGGTTATCAAGTGGGCAATAAAAATGTGAGATGTCCCTTCGGGAAAGCTGATATAAGTGAAAGCAGGGCAGTTGCGCCCGTGATGAAAAGAGCCGCAGGCAGCGGCAGATGGAGGCGGATATGAAAAGATTGCTGGTAGTAGTAGATATGCAGAAAGATTTTATTGATGGGAGTCTGGGGACAGAGGAAGCCAGAGCGATCGTGCCTGCGGTGAAGGAAAAAATCCTTTCCAGGCAGGCTGACGGATGGGATGTGGCCTTTACCCTGGATACCCACGGGGAGGATTACCTGTCTACGCGCGAGGGAAAGCGGCTTCCCGTACCCCACTGTATCGCAGAGACTGACGGCTGGGAACTGTGCGACGAGCTGGGTGATGTAAAAGGCCGGTATTTTGAGAAAACGACCTTTGGGAGTACGGAACTGGGATCCTACGCGGCTTCCAGGGGCTACGAAAAGATCGAGCTGGTAGGACTGTGCACAGACATCTGCGTCATCGCCAATGCCTTTTTGCTGCAGGCATACCTGCCGGAGGCGGAGATCAGCGTAGATTCATCCTGCTGTGCGGGGGTCACATCTGACAGCCATGAGACGGCGCTGAGAGCGATGGAGGCATGTCAGATCACGGTGAAATGAAAAACCGGGTTGTTGCATTTATTTCTAACACTTTGAAAAGAAACAAGCTAAGGCAGAGAATTAAAAAAGCCCTTAGATTGTTTCTTTTTTTGTACATAAACCGGGTGTTTTCAATTTTACATTCAATTTACACAAATTTAACTTGTTCATGATTGTGGCTGAATAGAAAGGGCTGTATTATTACACTGGATTTCTGTATGCATACGATTTGAAAATTATGATATATCGACCCCGTTTTTAGAAAACAGGGATCGTATTCTATATACAGAAGGGAACTGTTAACTCAGCAGTCATTCTTGACTGCGCCATTATTATACTGGGAGGGATTTCTGCTGCATGAATGATGAGCATAAAATCGTTCAGCAGGTCTATGCGGCAAAGGAAGATGTACAGGCGGCGGATCGGCTGATCAGTACATACATTCCCTTTATCAAAACGGAAACGGCAAAATTTTTAAAGCGCCCCCCTATTGAAGGGCATGACGATGAACTGAGCATTGCCATGATCGCTTTTCACGAGGCAATCAACGGGTATTCCCGCACTCGTGGTGCCTTCCTGAAATACGCCGCCCTGTTGATTCGAAGCCGACTGATCGACTACAGCCGCATGGAACAGCGGCACAGCCGCGTCGTCTCGTTGGACGCGCCAACAGGGGAAGACGATAAGACTCTGGGCGAGACGCTGGCGGATAAAAGGGAGCCGCACGAGGAAATGGCGGCACGAGATGCGACCCGCTCGGAAATCGAGGAGCTGACGCGGCAAATGCAGGAATTTGGCGTTAGCCTCAGCGATGTAGCAGACAATTGTCCCAGACAGCAGCGCACGCTGGACGCCTGCCGTAAGGCCCTGCAGTATGCCGGGGCAACCCCGGAACTGCTGAATGATCTCTTGAGAACAAAGAAGCTGCCAATTGGGCCGCTGGCAGCCGGCAGTGGTGTGGAGCGTAAAACATTGGAACGGCACCGCAAATATATGGTGGCCCTGCTTCTGATTTATACCAATGGGTATGAAATCATCCGCGGGCATTTGAAACAGGTGATGAAAGGAGTGGCAGTATAATGAGATACCTGGTTATGGAATGCCACCCCAGCTACGCGGTTCTTCTGGATGAAGAAGGGCGTTTCCTAAAAGCAGCCAATCTTCGATACGAAATGGGGCAGACTGTGTATGCCCCGGTGCTGATGAAGGAAACACCGAAAAGGCAACGGCATACTATGCGTTGGATCAGCAGCATTGCGGCAGCTGCCGCCTGTTTCCTGCTGTTCTTTGGCATTAGTCATTACCAGAATTATCTGCAGCCTTATTCATCCATATACCTGACCATCAACCCGGAAGTGCAGATGGATCTGAATCGGCGGGGAATAGTGGTGAAACTTTCAGGGGCAAATGAAGATGGAGAAATTCTGCTGGAAGGCTACGATGGCAAGGGGAAAGACAAGGTAATCGTCGCAGACGAGCTGATTGACAGGGCAATTGAGATGGGCTTTCTTTCCGAGGGCGGCAAGGTTTCGTTCTCCATTGATTCCCCGGACGAAGCTCTGTTCCAAGAGTATGGAACAGAGCTTCGTACCAAGGTAACGGAGCATTTGGACGGCCGGATTACCATCACGATCGAAATTGTTAAACATAAAGACGGGCAAGGGCAAGAAAATCCGGAGAACAGTTCCTCTCCGGACTCATTTCAGCCAACTTCTTCTCAACCAGCATCCACATCGCCTCCGCCGTCCGAATCATCCCGGCCGGAGATTGTACCTCCGACGCCTTCCGCTACCACTGATTATGACAATACGGATTACGGAACGAGCAACGACGGCGTCACTGACCATACGCCGCCGGCCAGCAGTACACCGGCGTATGTGGATACGGACTATGGCTCCGGCAACGACGGCGTCACCGATTATACGGACGGAAATACCGATTATGCTCCAGGCAACGACAGCGATGATGATTTAGAGGAGAACGGCGACAGCAGCTACGATGACGACGATGGCAGTAACAATGATGATTCAGATTACGGCGATGACGAGGATTAAAATCCCAAAAAATTTTCCATCTTACCCCGGTTTTCAATGCTCGCTCCCGTAATCTATAAGTGTAAGCAAAACAAAAGCCAATTCAACTATAATTTGAGAGGAGCAATGAATATGAAATTGAGAAGAACACTTTTTGCAGCGGTCTCTTCCCTGGCTGTCGCTTCGGCAGTCCTTCTGGCCGGATGCGGGGCATCGGCGCAGGAAGGAACAGCGCTGAAGGAAACCGGTACCCTTACCTTGAGTGTTAATCCGGAAATCCAGATCGAATACAGCAGGAATGGCACGGTTACCGCTCTGACTGGTCGGAACGATGACGGAAAAGGCATTGTGGAGGCCTATCCGGACTATATTGGAAAAAGCTGTGATGAGGTTTTAAAGGATCTGATTGTCGAAATCCATGAAGCCGGTTTTTTCGTGGAGGATATTGACGGCAGCAAAAAGAACATCATCCTGCAGTTGGAACCCGGCTCAGTGCTTCCCAGCAGCGATTTTCTGGCGAATATGAGCGCCAGCACTCAGGAAGCCGTAAAGGAGTTAAGTCTTTCTTCAGACATCGTAACCATTGACCACGATGACTACGACCCGGCTTATGCCAAAAACGGAAAGCCATCCCCCTACATCACTCTGGAGAAGGCACAGGAAATTGCGCTTACCCAGGCGAATGTCGAAGTCGAGGGCGCAGTGTTCGACGACAAGGAATTCGATCACGATGACGGAACCCCGGTTTTTGAACTGGAATTCACCGTAGACGGCGCTGAGTATGATTACGATATCCATGCTGTGACCGGGAAGGTTGTGAAGGCAGAACACAGGACTGTTGGCACGCAGGTTGGAGACCAAGCCTCCGGCGGCATCACGGACTACGATGACACGGACTACGGCCCGAACAACGACGGCGTGACCGATTACAATGACACGGACTACGGCCCGAACAACGACGGCGTGACCGATTACAATGACACGGACTACGGCCCGAACAACGACGGCGTGACGGACTACGATGACACGGACTACGGTCCGAACAACGACGGCGTGACCGATTACAATGACACGGACTACGGCCCGAACAACGACGGCGTGACCGATTACGATGACACGGACTATGATGACGATACCGATTACGATGACGACGATGATGACGGAGATACCGACTATGACGATTGAGCCGATCAAAGCAGTTTCCCTTCGGCATGAGCTGAAGCACCAGATCAACCCTCAGGAAGATCTGGTGCTTTCCCAGAGGCTTCGCAAGCTGTTTATACATGACAAAAATGCCGGTCCGTGTGGTACGTACCGAGTGACCAGCCTGTATTTTGATACGCCTTATGACAGTGCCCTGCGGGAGAAAATCGACGGAGTAAATCGACGGGAAAAATTTCGTCTGCGGTATTATGGGGCGGATCTTTCTTTTATCCGGCTGGAAAAGAAGTACAAGGTAAACGGCATGTGCGGCAAGCGCAGCACACGGATGTCCCGGGAACAGGCAGAGAAGCTGCTTTCTGGCAGCTATGAATTTCTGCTGGACTCGGGTGAACCGCTTTTCATAGAGCTTTACAGCAAATTAAAAGGGAGAGGGCTGCGGCCGAAGACCATCGTCCGTTACGACAGAGAGGCCTTTCTCTATGCGCCCGGCAACGTGCGGATCACCCTGGATCGGGACATCCGCACAGGCCTTGGGAGTGTGGATTTTTTGAATTCGGAAATTTTTTATCTGCGTGCAATGGAGTTTGGAACGGTGCTGGAAATCAAATACGATGCGTTTTTGCCGGATCTTGTTCGCATGGCGGTACAGGTGGCCGGGAGGCAGGCGGCGGCCTGTTCCAAATACGCTCTGTGCCGACGGTTTGATTGAACAAATAGAGGAGGAAGGGCTGCAATGACCTTTCAGAATATTTTCAAATCCAGCTTTCTGGAGAATATCGCCAGCATTTCTATATTGGACATGATAATTGCGCTGGTTCTGGCTTTCCTGCTGGGATTATTTATCTTTTTCATTTATAAGAAAAGCTACAGCGGCGTGATGTACTCGTCAAGCTTTGGTGTGACGCTGATTGCATTATCCCTTGTTACGACCATGCTGATCATGACAGTGATGAGCAATGTTGTCCTGTCCCTCGGGATGGTGGGCGCTCTGTCTATCGTCCGATTCCGCACGGCCATCAAGGAACCCATGGATATTGCTTTTTTGTTCTGGGCTATTGCAGTGGGAATTGTGTTGGCGGCGGGGCTGATTCCGCTGGCAGTATTCGGCAGCATCTTCATTGGGACAGTTCTTTTGGCTTTCTCCCGAAAGAAAACTATGGATTCACCCTATATCCTGGTGGTTCACTGCGAAAACAGTGAAATTGAGGAACAGGCACGAATTTTTATCCGCTCCCAGGTCAGGCGGCTGAACCTCAAAAGCAAAAGTGTGGAAAACGGCAGCATGGAACTTAACTATGAAGTCCGTCTCAAAGAGGACAGCAGCGTCTTTGTCAACGAGCTGGAGGCTATGCCAGGTGTGTCTCGAGTAGTGCTGGTTTCCTACAACGGTGACTATATGGGATAAAGTGATGGTGAAGCATAAGTATATCGACTGGATTTGCATTGGCGCGGCGGTTTCGGCAGTTCTCATCACCCTGCTGCTGATGTATGGCGAGCGGTTGGGGATTCTCAAAGCCAGCGCCAACCCGGGTTATGAGACCCGTCTGTTTGACAGCAGTCGGGTGCATGCCATTGATATTCAAATTGAGGACTGGGGCGCTTTTATTGAGAATGCTGAGAGAGAAGAGTATGTGGCCTGCACTGTCGAAATTGACGGGGAAGAGTTTCATAATATTGGGCTGCGGGCAAAGGGCAACAATTCTTTGCGGCTGACGGAGGAATATGGGCTTTCCCGCTACAGCCTCAAGCTGGAATTCGACCAGTTCCTGGATGGCGGAAATTATTATGGGCTGGACAAATTTTCCCTGGACGCTTCTTTTCAGGACAACAGTTATCTGAAAACCTATATGGTCTACGATATGATGGCGTTTATGGGGGTGCCTGCGCCCCTCTGCAGCTATGTCTGGGTGACAGTCAACGGAGAGGCCTGGGGGTTGTTTCTGGCGGTAGAGGAGCCGGAGGAATCTTTTGCCCGCAGGAATTTCGGAAATAATTACGGGAAGCTGTACAAGCCGGATTACCGTTCCCTGAATGCGGAAAATGCTGATGTAGCTCTGCAATATATCGATGATCACCCGGACAGCTATCCCGGTATCTTTGAAAACGCTAAATTTCAGACATCCCGTGCCGATCAGGAGCGGATAATTGAGGCGCTGAAAACGCTGTCCACCGGTGAAAATCTGGAAACTGCTGTCAATGTGGACCAGGTGCTGCGGTATTTCACTGTGCAGGTCTTTGTGATGAACTGGGACAGTTATCTGGGCCATACCGGGCACAACTATTTCTTGTATGAAGAAAACGGGATTCTCGGCATTCTGCCCTGGGATTACAACCTTGCATTCGGCACCTATGCCCTGGGAATGACCGACCCCATAAAAGATCCCAATATCCTTATCAACTACCCCATTAACACTCCGGCGGAAGGTGAGGTTATGCTGAACCGGCCGCTTTACCACAACTTAATGAAACATAATGAATATTTTGCCAGGTACCACGCATACTTTGACGAGCTGGTTTCGGAATATTTTGAAACCGGGCGGTTTGAAACCATTCTCTGGCAGACGGAAAAGTTGATCGCCCCCTACGTCCAAAAAGATCCCACTGCGTTTTGCTCCTTTGAAGACCATCGGCTGGCGGTGGATACGCTGGAACAGGTCTGCCTGCTCCGGGCCCAGAGTATACGCGAACAGCTGGATGGGAGGATCCCCGCCACCATCCGGGGCCAGCAGGAAAATCCGGAAGCTAAAGTTGACGCTTCGGGGATCCAACTGACCAACTTGGGAGATTTTGAAGATTTGGAGTCGGCAAAAGGCAAACAAGATGCGGCTCTGAATACCATAAAAAGCAGATAAAGAAAAAGGCATGGCTCCGCTTATCACGGTGAAATGAAAAACCGGGTTGACACATTTTGCTAATTATGCTAAATTTAAAACCAGCGTAAATACTGTGACGGGGAATAGTAAGAGCAGTGCGGCGGGCAGAGAGCCGTCGGCGGGTGCGAGACGGAGGCAGGCAGGTTCTGAACTGGCCCCTGAGTAGCAGGGCTGAAACTCTGGTTTGAACGTTTAGCGTTTTTATCAGATTGAATAGGCGCTGCCGGAACTGCCCCGTTATCAGCAGTCGGATTCAAAGGAATCCAGCAGAGAGCATACAGATGTATGAAATAGAGTGGTACCGCGCAGATAATCCCTGCGTCTCTATGGCGAGAGCCGGAGACGCAGGTTTTTTGTTTTTTATAGGGAAAGGTACCATAAGACCAAAGGAGTGTAAGGAATGGCACAGTACAACCATACCGCCATTGAGAAGAAATGGCGCGAAAACTGGGAGAAGAATCCCATCAATGTCAACGACGGCAAAAAGCCGAAATACTATTGCCTGGATATGTTTCCCTATCCGTCGGGAAGCGGCCTCCATGTAGGCCACTGGAGAGGCTATGTGATTTCCGATGCCTGGAGCCGCTACCAGCTTCTGAAAGGCCATTATGTGATCCACCCCATGGGCTGGGACGCTTTCGGCCTTCCGGCTGAGAACTATGCGATCAAGATGGGCGTCCATCCGGCAAAGTCCACTGCTGAGAATGTGGCAAATATCAAGAAACAGTTAAAAGAGATCGCTGCAATTTACGACTGGGACATGGAGATCAATACCACAGATCCGGAATTCTATAAGTGGACCCAGTGGATCTTTGTACAGATGTTCAAGAAGGGTCTGGCCTATGAGAA
Organism: uncultured Lachnospiraceae bacterium; assembly: GCA_904395885.1. Taxonomy (GTDB): domain Bacteria; phylum Bacillota; class Clostridia; order Lachnospirales; family Lachnospiraceae; genus UMGS1370. The sequence goes on along the minus strand of CAJFOF010000001.1, from coordinate 14,607 downwards.
GGAGTTCCCCATCAACTGGTGTCCTTCCTGTAAGACCGGTCTGGCCAATGAAGAGGTGGTAAATGGCTGCTGCGAACGCTGCGGCTCCCCGGTTACCAAGAAGAATCTTCGCCAGTGGATGTTAAAGATCACCGCCTACGCAGACAGGCTGCTCAACGATCTGGACAAGCTGGACTGGCCGGAGAAGGTAAAAAAGATGCAGACAGACTGGATCGGCAAGTCTTACGGCGCAGAGGTTGAATTCCCGGTAGACGGTAGAGAGGAGAAGATTACCGTTTATACAACGAGGCCGGATACTCTCCACGGCGCTACCTTTATGGTCCTCTCGCCGGAGCATAAGCTGGCAAAGAGCCTGGCCAACGATGAGACCAGGGAGGCTGTAGAAAAATATATTTTTGATTCTTCCATGAAGTCCAATGTAGACAGGATGCAGGCAAAGGAAAAGACTGGTGTGTTTACCGGCTCCTATGCGGTCAATCCGTTAAATGGAAAGAAGATTCCCATCTGGCTGTCCGATTATGTTCTGGCTGATTACGGAACCGGAGCAATCATGTGTGTTCCGGCCCATGATGACAGAGACTTTGAATTTGCCAAAAAGTTTGGAATCCCGATTGTCCAGGTCATCGCCAAGGACGGCAAGGAAATTGAGAATATGACGGAGGCGTATACAGAGGCTTCCGGCACCATGATCAATTCCGGAGAGTGGAACGGTATGGAGTCTGCAGTATTAAAGAAAGAGGCTCCTGCAATGATTGAGAAAATGGGAATCGGCAAGAAGACCGTCAACTATAAGCTGAGAGACTGGGTGTTCTCCCGTCAGCGTTACTGGGGAGAACCGATTCCGATCATCCACTGTCCTAAGTGCGGAAATGTACCGGTGCCGGAGGATCAGCTTCCACTGAAACTGCCGGAGGTAGAGAGCTATCAGCCCACAGGAACTGGCGAGTCCCCTCTGGCTGCCATCGACGAGTGGGTCAATACCACCTGCCCCTGCTGCGGAGGTCCGGCAAAGAGAGAGACCAACACCATGCCTCAGTGGGCGGGATCTTCCTGGTATTTCCTGCGCTATGTGGACAATAAAAATGATAAAGAGCTGGTGTCCAAGGAGAAGGCTCACAAGTACCTGCCGGTGGATATGTACATCGGCGGCGTAGAGCATGCTGTGCTTCACCTGTTATATTCCAGATTCTATACCAAATTCTTGTACGATATCGGCGTTGTGGATTTCGATGAGCCCTTTACCAAACTGTTCAATCAGGGTATGATTAACGGCAAGAACGGAATCAAGATGAGTAAATCCAAAGGAAATGTAGTTTCTCCTGACGATCTCGTTCGCGATTACGGCTGTGACGCCTTGAGACTCTATGAATTGTTTGTGGGACCGCCGGAACTGGATGCCGAGTGGGATGACAGAGGCATTGAGGGCGTTGCCCGCTTCCTGAACCGTTACTGGAACCTGGTGATGGATAACAAAGATAAAGATGTGAAAGAGACAAAAGAGATGGTGAAACTTCGCCATAAGCTGGTCTTTGACATTGAACAGAGATTCTCACAGTTCAGTCTGAATACCGTTGTCTCCGGTTTTATGGAGTACAACAACAAGCTGATCGAGCTGGCCAAGAAGGAAGGCGGAATCGATAAAGAGACTCTGCGTACCTTTACGGTGCTTCTGTCTCCCTTTGCTCCGCATATTGCAGAAGAGCTGTGGCAGCAGCTTGGAGGAACCGACAGCGTATTCCATAGCCAGTGGCCCGAGTGCGATGAAGAGGCGATGAAAGACGATGAGATTGAGATTGCTGTCCAGATCAATGGCAAGACCAGAGGCGTGGTCAGCATTCCGGCGGATTTAGATAAGGCTGCGGCCCTGGAAGCCGGAAAGGCTGTGATTGCAGACAAGCTCACCGGAAATATTGTAAAAGAGATTTATGTTCCCGGAAAGATCATCAATATCGTGATGAAATAATGGGAGAGATTCCAGCGGGTGTGCCGGAATTTGACTGTGCGGCACTTCCGCTGGAGCACAGAGAAGAAAGAAGGAGGATCTGTACTATGGCGATTAAAGTTGGCATTGTTGGTTACGGAAATCTGGGAAAAGGCGTAGAGTGTGCCATTAAACAGAATCCGGATATGGAACTGGCGGCTGTGTTTACCCGGAGAGACCCGGCCTCTCTGTCAGTTCTGACACAGGAAGCAAAGGTCTGCTCCATTGAAGAAGCAGAGGAATGGAGAGAAAAGATAGATGTTATGATCCTGTGCGGGGGAAGCGCTACAGACCTTCCTGAGCAGACGCCGGAATTTGCCCGGATATTCAATGTAATTGACAGTTTTGACACTCACGCTAAAATCCCGGAGCATTTTGCCGAGGTAGATGAAGCGGCCAAGGCCGGCGGTAATGTGGCAATTATTTCTGTAGGCTGGGATCCGGGACTGTTTTCGCTGAACCGTTTGTATGCCAATGCCATCCTTCCGGACGGAAATGACTATACGTTCTGGGGCAAGGGAGTCAGCCAGGGCCATTCCGATGCAATTCGCCGGATCGAAGGCGTTAAGGACGCCAGACAGTATACGATTCCTGTTGAGAGTGCGCTGGATGCAGTGAGAAAAGGGGAGAATCCTCAGCTCACTACAAGACAGAAACATACCAGAGAGTGCTTTGTCGTAGCGGATGAGGGCGCTGATTTGGAAAAGATCGAGACTGAGATCAAAACCATGCCAAATTATTTCGCAGATTACGACACAACGGTCCATTTTATCAGTGAGGAAGAACTGCAGAGAGATCATGCGGGGATCCCCCACGGAGGTTTTGTGTTCCGCAGCGGAAAGACGGGCTGGAATCAGGAGAACAGCCATATCATAGAGTATAGTCTGAAACTGGATTCCAATCCGGAGTTCACTTCTTCGGTTCTTGTTGCCTACGCAAGAGCTGCTTTCAGAATGAAACAGGAGGGGCAGAAGGGCTGCAAGACCGTGTTCGATGTAGCACCTGCTTATCTGATCAATAAGAGCGGAGAAGAGATTCGGAAGACATTGTTGTAAAAATGTAGAAGATAGACAGGGAATGTATGCTCTAAGTGACTTCTTAATCACAGCTTTTATCATGGTTAGTGAAGCTAGTCACTTAGAGCTTTTTCTTTGTTGCTTCTTTCGTTAGTACAGAAAGGGGAAAGCGATGTGGAAATACTAAGATGTGAAAATGTGCGAAAGGTATATGGATCTGGAAACAATCAGGTCGTGGCGCTGGATCATATTGACCTCTCTGTTCAAAAAGGGGAATTTGTGGCAATTGTGGGTGCGTCCGGATCCGGGAAATCTACCTTGCTGCATATTCTGGGCAGCGTGGATAAGCCCACAGAGGGAAAAGTAGTGATAGAAGGAACAGACATATCCAGGATGAACCGAACACAGGCGGCGATTTTCAGACGTAGAAAAGTGGGGCTGATCTATCAGTTTTATAATTTGATTCCAACGCTTACCGTCCGAAAAAATATTCTTATGCCGCTCACGTTGGATAAACAGAAACCCAACCAGGAATATTTTGACCAGATTGTCCGTTCACTAGGCATTGAAGATAAGCTGGATTCTCTTCCCAACCAGTTATCGGGCGGGCAGCAACAGCGCGCCGCCATCGCCCGCTCTTTGATTTATCGTCCGGCCATCTTACTTGCCGATGAGCCAACAGGGAACCTTGATCGAAAAAACGGAGAAGAAATCATTGATCTATTGAAATTGTCAAATCGCAACCTGAACCAGACCATTCTGCTGATTACCCATGACGAAAAGATTGCTTTAGAAGCAGATCGCATGATAACCATAGAGGATGGGAAAATCATCAGCGATCAGAAAGGTCGGTGAAGGATATGTGGAAAGACTATTCCATCGGATTTATAAAAAGGAATCGGGCTTCCAGCTTGTCCGTCCTTGTTGCCGCGTTCATTTCGTCTTTGTTTCTGTCTTTGCTGTGTAGCCTGTTCTACAATTTTTGGAATTACGAGATAGAATCCATTTTTATCCATAACCCGCAGGATACCAGCCCGTCTCTGTTGATGGTCTTTTATTTGACTGTACTTCTGCTTGTATCGGCGTCTTTGATTTTGATTATTCATAACTCCTTTGCCGTGTCCATGAATGCCCGTATTCATCAGTTTGGCATTTTTTCCAGCATAGGAGCAACGCCGGGACAAATTCGTACCTGCCTTTTGCAGGAGGCGGCTGTTCTCTGTGTCATACCAATTTTGCTCGGAAGTTTTATCGGGATTGCGCTGACTTTCGGAACCATACAGATTGTAAATGTCCTTGCAGATGGCATTGCAGGCAGGCGTGATGCGGTATTTTCTTACCATCCTCTCGTATTTGCTGTCACAATTCTGGTATCTGCTCTGACAGTGTTGATTTCCGCATGGCTGCCAGCCCTGGAGTTAAGCAGGCTGACCCCGCTGGAGGCCATTAAAAATACAGGCGAGTTACAGCTAAAACGGGAGAAAAGGTCTCCTATCCTTGCACGACTGTTTGGAGTAGAAGGGGAATTGGCCGGCAATGCGCTGAAGGCACAGAAGAAATCCTTAAGAACTTCTACGCTGTCCCTGACCCTTTCCTTTCTGGGATTTACGTTTATGCTGTGCTTCTTTACTCTTTCAGGAATCAGCACGAACCATACCTATTTTGAACGCTACCAGGATGCCTGGGACGTCATGGCAACCGTAAAAGACACCCCGATAGAGGCGTTTACTCACGAAGATGAAATCCATGGGCTGGATGATACAGACAGCATCATTTATCAAAAGGCGGAGGCTTATAGTTCTGTTCCCATGGAGGCCATCAGCAAGGAAGTGGAAAATCTGGGAGGGGTAGAGGCGTTGGCCGGAACCTCTGTCAGCGCTGCCGATGACACCTATACGATCCAGGCCCCTCTTGTCATTATGGATGACAGCAGCTTTGCTGCATACTGTGAGCAGATCGGCGTTTCTCCGTCAGGAACAGGGAGTGTGATTCTGAACCGTATCTGGGACAGCGCAAACAGTAACTTTAGGTATAAAGAATACGTTCCGTTTTTAACTGAGGAACAGGACACCATCATCTTACAGAATCGTGATGACGCGACAGTTACAGTCACAATCCCTGTTTTGGGCTATACACAGAAGCCGCCGGTTTTAAGAGAAGAATACGATAACTATGCGTTGGTCCAGTTCCTTTCGGTCTCATCGTGGAAACAGATCGAAAAAGTGATTGGGAATGCAGAGCAAGACACATATATTCGCGTACTAGCCACGAAAGATAGAACTTTAACTGAATTGAATACGATAGAAATGGAACTGACAAATATCCTGGAAAATGAATTGACACTTGAGATGGAAAACCGTGTTCAGGAAAAAATAGACAATGACGCCATGCTAAATGGCTATAAGCTGATTATAGGGGCGTTGTGTGCATTACTTGCTCTGATTGGAATTGCCAATGTCTTTTCCAACACGTTAGGTTTTATCCGGCAACGGAAAAGAGAGTTTGCGAGATATATGTCCATCGGTATGACACCGGAAGGTATGCGGAAAATCTTTCGGATTGAGGCTCTTGTCATTGCAGGACGTCCTGTTCTGATTACGCTGCCAGTCACTGTATTGTTTGTATGGTTTATGATAACGGCAAGCTATCTGAATCCAATGGAGTTTTTGTCAGTGGCTCCGATTGTTCCTATCGCAATTTTTATTGCGGCGATTTTTGGATTTGTTGCACTGGCATATTATGTAGGGGGCAAAAAGATCCTGAAATGTAACCTGGCAGAAGCGCTACAAAGTGATTATATGGGATAAACCAGTATTGCCCGGCTAGACGACGGCAAAAGAAAAAAGCCGTCGTGCAGCAGGCAATTATCACGCCCAAAATGGAACGGCGTATTTTGCCGTTATGGGCGGCGAGGATGCCCTTTTATGGTACTATTTTGTCTGGACAGCTTTTTGGATAAGAGCTTTAGCGTGTCCAGACGTTTCTTTTCGGCCGGAGAAAAACCGGCGGTGAGGATGGAAACTAAGAGTTCGGTTTCCTGATCCGAAAAGTGGATTCCTTTTTGGGCAGCATCCGCGTTTAATGTAACAAAAATAGACAGAAGCTGGTTTTTAGGTGTCTTTTTGACTGTTTCGGAAAATTCAGTCAGGTATTCCAGTTTTTTTGGATCCATGTCTTTTAAGCGGGGGTCGCTCTTCCAAGAGTATTCCATATGGCAGTGCTCCTTTCTTTATGCAGTGTTAGCCTTGGGGGACGACTGAGATCATATAAGCTGCATGGCCTGCAGGACAAGCTGAATATTTTCTAACTGGCTCTGCTGCTGAGGGGAGAGAAGGGCTTTTAATTGTTCAAAAGGAAAGAATGCCCCTGGAGACGAGCTGGTACTCCCTTCAGACTGGGCGGAGACCGAATCCTGCATTTCCTGGTAGTTTCTGCGAATCTGAAATCCCTGGATAAAATTGATGACCACATCAATGAAATCTTGTTCCCGTGCAGGAGCAAAGGGTTTGACAGCAGTCAGCATGTCAATGGGGGATGCAGGCGTTTTTTCCAGAGCGCAGATTTCTAGCTCCGGGTCCTGAGCCTGCCCGTATAAATCCATAGTATGGCGCAGCTCCTGGACTCTGACGACCATTGACAGAAAACGCTGCTGGGAAAATTCCATAAAAGGAAGTGCAGCTTTCAGCATCTGCAGATGAGGGTCGCTGCTCCAATAATCAAATTCTGTGAATTTTACATCCGATAAGTCGGCCATTGTCTGTATCCTTTATTGTTCTTGCTTAAACTTATGCAGCAGGCAAAGAAATCATACCTGGCGCATATAGTATAAGGTGAACAGGAGGTTGAAAGAAATGATGGTATATGATCGACTGATAATTGAAGGCAATGCCGTTTATGAGATAGATGATGAATGTGCGCGGGAGAAACAGTCTGGTACGCAGAGAAAAGGACAGAGCCAGAGAGAAAGCCGGTACAGGGGAAAACCCAGACCAGGAAATTGCCCTCAGTCCAGATGATGGAAATGTTTCATCATACAGGGGCGGGGCCGGGGCCGATAGACCCCGGCCCCGCCCCTGGCTCTTGGAGCTGCCGGAAAGATGAAATGTACAGATCGGCTATCAGCAGCAGAAGCAATTGTTGTTTCCGCCCCATCCTCCGCAGCAGCAGAGAAGGATGATGATCCACAGGCAGTCATTGCCGAAACCGCATCCGCCGCCGCATCCGCATCCGCAGTTGTTGCCGCAGCTATTGCCGCCGCCTCCGCAGCAGCAGCACAGGATGAGAATCAGGAAGATCAGGTTGCATCCATTTCCGCCTGCATTTCCGCATTCACATCCACATCCGCAGTTTGTAGCCGCAACATCGCTCATAGTTGTTTCCTCCAACAATTTTGATTACACTTCATCATATGTTGCCCTGCCTGTCACTGTTTCCTAATTCCTAAAAATTTACGGATTCTTATGTTTACTCTCATAGTGAATCATGGTAAAATGGCGCTATCATTAATGGTGCATTTGTGAAGGAGAGACGATGGAGCAATTATATTATGAAAATTCTTATCTAAAATCTTTTATGTGTACGGTAATCTCCTGTGAACCTGGAAAGGGAGGGTACGAGATTGTCTTGAATCAGACGGCATTTTACCCTGAAGGCGGAGGACAGCCGGCAGACACAGGTGTTTTAGGGAATGTCCGGGTTCTGGATGTTCATGAGAAGAACGGCAGAATCATTCATTATACCGATGGCCCTTTAAAAATAGGCAGTGTTGCGGAGGGCCGGATAGACTGGCAGAGGAGATTCGACCATATGCAGCAGCATACTGGAGAACATATCCTGTCCGGTTTGATCCATAATCATTTTGGCTATAATAATGTTGGGTTCCATTTGGGGGAAGACGAGGTGACAATTGATTTTGACGGCGTCCTGACCTTGGAAGAAGCTCAGGAGATGGAAACCGAGGCAAACAAAAAGATCTATGAAGATCTGCCAGTGCGGATTTTTTATCCTGATCAGGACGAGCTGGAAAAGCTTACATACCGGAGTAAAAAAGAATTGACCGGAAATGTGCGGATTGTAGAGGTGCCCGGAGCTGATATCTGTGCCTGCTGCGGCACTCATGTGGAGAGAACCGGGGAGATCGGATGTATCAAGGTGACCAGTCTGATCCATTATAAGGGCGGCATCAGGATGACCATTGTCTGCGGATACCGGGCACTGGAAGATTACCGGCATAAGCAGCAGGAAGCTGTCAAAATTTCAAACTTGCTTTCAGCAAAAATTTCTGAGATTGGAACAGCGGTAGAAAAACTGAAAGAGGAGAGCGGTGCGAGAGCTTCTAAAATATCAGGATTATACCGGGAACTGTTTGAGGCCTGGGCCGGAGAGTTTCCTGAAAGTGACGATCGCCTGCTGGTCTGGAAAAAAGACCTGGCGCCCAATCAGCTTAGGGATTTCTGCACGATTCTGTGCCAGGAGAAAAAGGGGCGGATCGTTCTGGTCTGCTCGGAGAAAGACGGGACGTTCCAGTATGCTCTGGGAAGCACCGAGGTGGATGTGCGAACTCTCTCCAGAGATTTGAACGGACGGCTGGAGGGAAGAGGCGGCGGAGGCCCCAGCCTGGCCCAGGGGACGTTCCGGGCGTCTAAGGATGCGGTGAAAGCCGCGTTTTGGAGGGATAATGCATGAATTTAAATCATGATTCTGTGAGAAAAATACAAGGATTGGTGGTATTTACTGTAGTTGTGGCTGTGATCGGAAGCAACTACGAAAAACTGTTCGGAATGGCAGGGGTTCTGTTGAATATGATTAGCCCCTTTCTTGTAGGCGGAGCTATGGCGTTTGTACTCAACGTTCCGATGAGAAATATTGAAAAGATTCTCCCTTTTAAGAAGGGAAGTCGGCTCAGACGTCCGATCGCTCTGGTGCTGTCTATCCTTCTGGTGGTGGCAGTGCTGTTTACAGTCACAGTCGTAGTGGTTCCGGAACTATTCCGAACGCTGGCAGTTCTGCAGGAAAGCATACCAGTTTTTTTTGCGGAGATGCAGGTAGAGCTGGAACGTCTCTTTGCTGACAACCCAAATCTTGTGGCATGGATTGAAACCATAGAGTTTGACTGGAAACAGATTGCTCAGGAAGTGATGGGATTTCTGTCTAATGGGGCCAGCTCGGTGCTTTCTACTACCTTTTCAGCAGCGGCATCTATTTTCAGTGGTGTAGCCTCATTCTTTGTCGGAGGGGTATTTGCCATTTATATTCTTCTGCAGAAAGAGACATTGGGGCGACAATGTAAAAAGGTTTTGGGAGCTTTTCTCTCTGAATCGGCAAAACGTCAGGTGATACGCGTAGCGGCGTTGACGGAAAAGACGTTCAGCAGTTTCCTGACCGGGCAGTGTCTGGAGGCGGTAATCCTTGGAAGTATGTTCTTTGTGGTTCTGCTTCTCCTGGACTTCCCGTATGCTCTGCTGATCGGCGTACTGATCGCCTTTACAGCGCTAATTCCCATATTTGGAGCTTTTATAGGCTGTGCAGTTGGGACTTTTTTGATGTTGATGGTAAGTCCTGTCCAGGCACTGATTTTTGTGGCGATTTTCCTGATTCTGCAGCAGATAGAAGGAAACCTGATCTACCCGCATGTGGTGGGAAGTTCTGTAGGGTTGCCATCGATCTGGGTTCTGGTGGCAGTGTCCCTGGGAGGCAGTGCTATGGGCGTAAAGGGAATGCTTCTGTTTATTCCCCTTTGCTCTGTGTTCTATTCTCTGTTCCGAGATCTGGTCAATGACAGATTAAAAAGAAAAGGAGAAAAAGCAAATCAGGGAGAAGACGGCTGAACAGCTATAACCGTCTTGCCTGGCGAAGATCTGCCAGCATCGTTTCAGGAAGCCGAAGGCTGCCCATGCCGGTTCCTATGGAAATATCGGGTTTGTTGGCTCCGTGGAAGTCAGAGCCTCCTGTGGGGAGCAGACCGTATTTTCGGCCAATGGCCAGCAGTTTCCGGCTCTGATCCGGGGTCTGGGAGGAATGATAGACTTCCAGTCCCTGCATGCCCAGAGCGGTCAAGTGACGGATCAGGGCTTCTGTTTCAGCCCATCCTAATTTGTATTGGCAGGGGTGAGCCAGGACAGGAAACGCTTTGTTGGCGGTCAGAACTTCTATAGCGTGTTCCGGCGTGATCAATTCTTTGCGGAGACAATATTTTCCTCCGTATTGAAGGTATTTCTGAAAGGCTTGATTGATGGACGGGGCAAATCCTTTTTCGGTCAGTACACGGGCAAAGTGGGCCCGGGTGATGACCGTGTCCGGACATCCGCCTGTCAGATCATTATAAGTAATAGGAAATCCGTCAGCCTGAAACCGTTTGAGCATCTCTTCGTTCCGTTGATTCCGCACAGACAGCAGTCTGTCAAGTTCTGTCTGAAATACCGGGTTCTGCCAGTTTACGAACAGCCCGAGTATATGGATTTCTTTGCCTTTATAAATACAGGAAAGTTCTACTCCGGGGATTACTTGGATCCCGGCTTTTTCGGCCGCATTTAGAGCCTCAGAAATTCCGACTGTTGTGTCATGGTCCGTGAGGGCAATGGCGCTGAGACCGGAATTTGCTGCCAGTTCGACGACTTCTGTTGGGGAGAGAGTTCCGTCTGATGCTGTGGAGTGAACATGAAGATCGATAAATGACATGAAAATGCCTCCTTGAAATACATTGGTAACACAATAGTAACATGTTTTTATAAATAAGTAAATTCTGACGAAAAAATAAAGATTTAGAGGAAAAATTTAATATTTTCGTCATTCCATTTTACACAGAATATGGTATACTACAATCTGAACAATACATGATAATGTTATAGAGATAGGTGAATCGTATATGGATGAATTAAATCGCAGAAGCCGGGCCGCTGGCTCACAGCAAAGAGCGGTAAGGAGTTCTTCAGGATCTTACAGAACTTCATCGGGCAGCACCCGGACTTCTCAGAGTACCAGCCACAGGAGCACAGGCTCTTCCGGCAGCCGTGCCAGAGGCGCTTCTTCCGGAAAAGGAAGCGGGACGGCTTACAGGGGAAGCTCAAGGAGCAGTTCTTCCAACTCCTCCGGCAGTTACAGCAGGCGCAACTCTTCTTCGGGCAGAGGTGGAAATCGCAGAAGAAAGCCGACGCCTAATTATTTGTGGATCGCTATTGTAGGAGTGGTCCTGATCATTGCTATCGCCATAGGAGTATTTGCATTCCAAAACCGCTCAGAGGCGGAGGAGACACAGGTGACCACCAGTGCACCTGAGACGGAGCTTCAGAAGGAAGTAAAAGTCGATGATATTACAATTACCGGTCTTTCAAGAGAAGAGGCCAGAGAAAAGATATTAGAGCAGTATCACTGGAATATGACAGTTTCCTGGAACGGCGAAACCATTGCTCTTACAAACCTGATGGAAACAAAAGTCGACGAACTTTTGACTGAGATCTATCAGGGAGAACCACAGGAATCCTACAGTCTGGATACATCGGGACTGGAAGAGGCGGTGGCGGCTGAAGTTACCGCTATTGCCGCTCAGTGGGATAAGACTGCTAAAAACGGTTCTATCAGCAGCTTTGATGCGGAGACAGGAAAGTTCGTTTTTTCCGGAGCGGAAAATGGGCAGGCTGTAAATCAGGAAAAACTGACCGAGGATATTCAGAACGCTTTGAATGCCAAAGATTTCGACGCTGTGATAGAGGCGGAAGTAGAGACAGTGGAACCTGAGATTACAGAAGCAGAAGCGAAAGAACAGTATAAAACAGTCAGCACATACACGACAAAGACGACAGCCAACAGCAAGAGAAATACGAATGTGCGTCTGGCCTGCGAAGCCATTGACGGTATCGTTCTGCAGCCAGGAGAGTCATTTTCTTTTAATGACAGAGTGGGAGAGAGAACGGCAGAAAAGGGATATCAGTCGGCAGCGGCGTACAGCAATGGGGAAGTGGTCCAGGAGATCGGCGGAGGTGTCTGCCAGGTTTCAACAACGCTGTACAATGCAGTGGTTCGGGCAGGTCTGAAAACTACAGTTCGCCGTTCTCATACATTTGAGCCGTCTTATGTGACACCAGGTATGGATGCCACAGTTAGCTGGGGAGGCCCGGATTATGAGTTTGTGAATAACTCATCTTCTGGTATTGGAATCCGTGCCAGCTACAGCGATCAGACCTGTACGGTTTCCATATATGCGATCCCGATTTTGGAGGATGGCGTAAAATATGATTTGAAATCCACAAAGGTAAAAGATATCGACCCTCCGGCTCCTACTTATGTAGAAGACCAGTCCGTACAGCCGGGTACAGAGGTAGTGGACAGTGCCGGCAGCAATGGAAGCCAGTGGGAAGTTCGCCTGGTGATTACCAAAGATGGCGAAACGGTCAGCGATGATGTGGATCATACCTCTACCTATAAAGGGCATGCGCCGGTAATCAAGAGAAACACTTCCGGCGTATGGATACCGCTGCCGGGTGAGACTCTTCCGGACGGCCAAACGCTTCCCGATGGGCAGACGATCCCAGGCATTACGCCTTCCGACGGCTCGCTTCCGTCAGAATCGTCAGACGCTGGAAGTTCTTCAGTGGAGACCAGCGGCTCATCAGAACCGGGAACGACTCAGACAGGGCCATCCTCTGAAGGTCCGGGAACTGTGGTGCCAACTTCCCCGTCCCAGACAGCTCCGGTTTCACCGGGAAGTACGGAGACAACCGCTGCTGGCCCGGGTGTGAGCAGCACGGAGGGGCCGGGAGCAGTGTCGCCCAGCCCTGTGACTGGTACCAATGGTCCAGGGGCGTGACAATCTATTTAGGAAATGTAAATGCCAGGTTTGCGGTGAATTACCGGACCTGGCGTTTTTCATAATAATCGGTATCGGAAAAGGTGAACTTTTTTTTATACATATACAATAAGCATTTGCAATTTGTTAAAAAATTGGTATAATGATAGATAGGTCAGTACCCTCTTAAAGGGATAAACTAACATCACTCACATTTGTAGGAGGAAAGTAAAATGGCAAGAAAAATGAAAACCATGGATGGTAATCAGGCCGCATCCCACGCTTCCTATGCGTTTACTGATGTTGCCGCTATCTATCCGATCACACCTTCATCTGTCATGGCAGAACACACGGATGAATGGGCGACTGACGGAAGGCTGAACATTTTCGGTCATACAGTACAAGTTACCGAGATGCAGTCTGAAGCAGGTGCAGCAGGCGCTGTACACGGTTCTCTGGCAGCAGGTGCGCTGACCACCACCTACACTGCTTCCCAGGGTCTGCTTCTGATGATCCCCAACCTGTATAAGATCGCAGGCGAGCAGCTTCCGGGCGTATTCAATGTATCTGCCCGTGCCGTCGCAAGCCATGCGCTATCTATTTTCGGAGATCATTCCGACGTTTATGCCTGTCGTCAGACCGGATGTGCAATGCTGTGCGAGTCCAGCGTACAGGAAGTTATGGATTTGACTCCTGTTGCACACTTATCCGCTATTAAAGGAAAAGTTCCGTTTATCAACTTCTTTGATGGTTTCCGTACCTCCCATGAGATCCAGAAGATCGAGACTTGGGATTACGAGGATTTAAAGGAGATGGCTGATATGGATGCCATCGACGCATTCCGTAAGCATGCTTTGAATCCGAATCATCCCTGCGAGAGAGGATCTGCTCAGAACCCGGATATCTTCTTCCAGGCAAGAGAGGCATGTAATCCTTACTACGATGCTCTTCCGGCAATCGTACAGGAATATATGGACAAAGTAAATGCCAAGATCGGAACCAACTACAAACTGTTTAACTACTATGGTGCTGAGGACGCAGAGCATGTGATCATCGCTATGGGTTCCGTAAACGACACCATCGAGGAGACCATCGATTACCTGATGGCTCAGGGAAGAAAGGTCGGCGTTGTAAAGGTACGTCTGTACAGACCGTTCAGCGCAAAGGCCCTGATTGATGCAATTCCCGACAGCGTAAAACAGATCACCGTATTAGACAGAACGAAAGAGCCGGGCGCTCAGGGCGAGCCTCTGTACCTGGATGTAGTAGCTGCTTTAAAGGAAACCAAGTTTGACGCGGTTCCGATTTACAGCGGCCGTTACGGTCTGGGTTCCAAGGACACCACTCCTGCTCAGATCGTTGCTGTATATGACAATACTGCAAAGAAGAAATTCACCATCGGCATCGTTGACGATGTGACCAACCTGTCTCTGGAGGTAGGCGCTCCTCTGGTTACCACTCCTGAGGGAACCACCAACTGTAAGTTCTGGGGTCTGGGCGCAGACGGAACCGTAGGCGCAAACAAGAACTCCATCAAGATCATCGGTGACAATACCGATATGTATGCTCAGGCGTACTTTGATTACGACTCCAAGAAGTCCGGCGGCGTTACCATGTCCCACCTGCGTTTCGGACATACGCCCATCAAGTCCACCTACCTGATCCACAAGGCTGACTTTGTTGCCTGCCACAATCCTGCTTACATCCGTAAGTACAACATGGTTCAGGAGCTGGTTGACGGCGGAACCTTCCTTCTGAACTGTCCGTGGGATATGGAGGGCATCGAGAAGCACCTTCCCGGACAGGTTAAGAAGTTCATTGCTGACCAC